>NZ_JARWKW010000007.1:0-328284 GCF_047445855.1 Rhizobium sp. BR 250 | reverse complement strand
ATCTCTGGTCGGGCTGGGCGGGGCTTTCCGGCATTTTCTGTTTTCTCGCCGCCTGGCAGGCCGGGCATGAGATTTATGGCTCCTTCATCCTGCCTTCACCGGGTGAGACCTTCGCTGCCATCGGGGTGCTTGCAGCGCGGCCGGATTTCTTCACGATCCTGTCGCAGAGCGCCGTCAGGGCGCTGACCGGTTTTGCCATTGCCGCAGGCATCGGCACGGTGGCGGGTGTGCTGGCCGGTTATTCCTTCGCGGCGATGCGGTTGATGAAGCCTGTCGTCACCGTCCTGCTCGGCGTGCCGCCCATCGGCTGGATCGTGCTGGCGCTGATCTGGTTCGGCTCGTCGGGAGGCACGGCCGTCATGACCGTGGTCATCGCCTCGGCGCCGGTCTCCTTCGCCGGCGCACTGGAAGGTGTGGCCAAGCGGGACCGGCAGCTGGAGGTCATGGCGCAGGCCTTCGGCGCTCCGTGGTTCTACCGTCTGCGCACGGTCACCATGCCGCATGTTCTCTCCTATCTCTTTCCGGCCTGGACAACGACGGCCGGCAGCGCCTGGAAAGTGACAGTCATGGCCGAGCTTCTGTCCAATTCCGGCGGCATTGGCGGCGAATTGGCGACCGCACGGGCGCTGTTCGATATCGCGCAGGTCAGCGCCTGGCTCACCATCACGGTCGGCCTTGCACTGCTGACCGATTACGGCCTGCTGCATCTGCTGCGCGAAGCGCTGGAACGCTGGCGCGCCGCCGGGCTGCCATGGGGTGTCAAACGATGAGCGAGCATCTTGCCCTTGGTTTTGAACATGTCGGCCACGCCTTTCTGGGTCGCAGCCTGTTCGAGAATTTTGATCTCACCATAGCGCCGGGGGAAACCGTGGCGCTGCTCGGCCCTTCCGGCAGCGGCAAGACGACGATCCTGCAGATCGCGGCCGGTATCATCGATCCCGTGCGCGGCCGTGTGCACCGCCATTATCGCCGGCAGGGGCTGGTGTTTCAGGAACCACGGCTTTTGCCGTGGATGACATTGATCGACAATATCGCCTACGGCCTTGCGGCTGCCGGTATGCCGAGAAGGGAGCGACGGGAAAGGGCAGGGCATTTTGCGCTGGAAGTCGGCCTGGAAGAGGCGGATTTCGGTAAATATCCGGTCGAACTTTCCGGCGGCATGCGCCAGCGCGCCGGGGTGGCGCGGGCGCTCGCCGTGGAACCGGACATGCTGTTTCTGGACGAGCCCTTCAGCGCCGTTGATGTCGGGCTGCGCCGCCATCTGCAGGAGCTTCTGGTGGCCGCCTCCCGCAGGCGCGGTTTCTCCACGCTTCTCGTGACGCATGACCTTCATGAAGCACTGCTGGTGGCCGACAGGTTGATCGTGCTCTCCGGTGTCGATGGCCGCGTCATCGCCACGCACACGCCCGCCGGCTCGCCGGGCCGGCGCATGGCGCGTGCGGTTTTCGACGAGGCGGAATTGCTGGCCGAAAGCCCGGCCTTTGCCGAACTGTTTTCGGCACGGGAGCGGACGAGATGAGGGCGCGCCCCATTCTTTCCGAGGCCCTGCGGCTGTTTTTCCCGCTCGCTGCGCTCCATGGCGCGGTCTGGCCGTTTCTGTGGATCGTCATTGGCGGTTATGACCTGCCTTTCGGCGATGCCGTTCCGCCATCGCAATGGCACGCGCATGAAATGATTTTTGGCACCTATGGCATGGCGCTTGCCGGCTTCCTTGGTTCGGCAGTTCCGGAGTGGACCGATACCAGGGCGGCCTCGGGCAGCACGCTTCTTGCTCTCGCCGGCCTCTGGCTGCCGGGTCGCCTGATCGGGTTTGCGGGGGGCGATGCATGGAGCCTGCCGGCGGGCTTTTTCGATCTGGCCTTTCTGCTGGCGCTTTCCGCCCTCATCGGCACGGCGATGCTGGCGCGGCGTACGGTGAAACATCTGGCCTTCCTCATCTGGCTTTTTCTGTTCACGGCGGCGGAAGCGGCTGTGCGTTATGCCTGGTGGAGCGGTGATCTGGACCTCGCATCCCGCTGTCTGGAGGCGGCGCTGTGCATCTTTATCGTGCTGTTTTCACTGTCCGCCGCGCGTATCAATGTCGTCGTCCTCAATCTGGCGCTCGATCCAACCGGGGGGACAACCCCTTATCGGCCGCATCCCGGCCGCCAGCACATGGCGGGCGCGATGGTGACGCTTTATATGGCGGCGAAACTTTTCTTTCCGCAAAGCGATGTCTGTGCCTGGCTGGCGCTTGCGGCCGGCGCCGCGTTTTTCGACCGGCTGGCCGAATGGTTCATCGGCCGCGCCGTCTTCAAGACCGAGGTTTTGCTGCTCGGCCTCGGCAATGCCTTCGCCGGGGCGGGGTTTCTGGCGCTCGGGGCGACACGACTCGGTTTTTCCGTCCCACCGGCCGCAGGCCTGCATCTCCTGTCGGTGGGGGCGCTTGGTTGCGCCGTCATGGCCGTCTTCATCATTGCCGGGCTCAGGCATACCGGACGTGATCTGGCGCATCTGCCATGGCAGGCGCATGCGGCAGCCGGGCTGATGGTGATGGCCGGGCTGATCCGCATCCTGCCCGAATTCGATTTCGCAGCGATCCTGTCTCCCTATCATCACGGCCTCAGTGCAATGGTGTGGGCTGCGAGTTTCGGTGTCTGGCTACAGGGCTTTCTGCCCTTCATGCGTGCGCCGGGCATGGACGAGGCGGGGGCATGCGGATGAGCGAGCTCTCACGGCGCCGGCGGCAGGGCGCTCACCCTTTCCATTCCCGATGTTTATTTTTTTGGCAAAAGCCCAATATGAAATCAGTGACTTAGGTGGGCGGTATTGATGAATGTTATTTCTGATAAATAATCAATAAAATCAAGTGGTTGAATATTTCCGTCTTTTCGCCGATGATGACTCGAACCGAATAGGAAACGCGAATATGCCTAAAATAGTCGCGCCCCAGAATGCCGATGAAAAGCAGGGCCGGACGAGGGAGCTTGTGACCTTTGCCGTCCTGGCCTTTGGAATCTGGCCCATACTGGCGGTTGGATTTGTCGGGGCCTATGGCTTCATCTGCTGGATGTTCCAGATCATTTACGGGCCGCCGGGGCCTCCCGGTCATTGAGGGCTAAATGATGATGGAACTCAATCGGCGCGATTTCCTGCGCGGCGGACAAAAACAAAAACCGCGTATCTGTCCCCCCGGGGTCGCGTTGAGCGACCTCGCCGCTTGTAGCGGTTGCGCAAAATGCGTCGAAGCCTGTCCCACCGGCATCATCGCGATGGCGGGCGGCTTGCCTTCGGTCGATTTCTCCGCCGGGGAATGCAACTTCTGCGGCAAATGCGCGGAAGCCTGTCCCGAGCCGGTTTTTGCCGTGCCTGCGGCGCAGCGCTTCGATCATGTCATGGCGATCGGCGAGGGCTGTCTCGCCTTCGGCAATATCGATTGCCAGGCCTGCCGCGATGCCTGTCCGACAGAGGCGATCCGGTTTCGCCCGCGCCGCGGCGGCCCTTTCGTGCCGCAGCTTGTCAGGGATGCCTGCACCGGCTGCGGGGCCTGCGTGTCCGTCTGTCCGGCCGGTGTGATCGAGATCAAGGATAGAGCCACGGAGATGCAATATGCCTGAAAATACGGGCCGGTATCATGTTTCAAGCGCCGTGGTGGCGGTGATGCCGCAGATGCGGGACGCCGTGTTTGCAACGCTTTTGACGCTCGACAATGTCGAGGTTCATGGCGAGGGCAACGGCAAGTTCGTCATCGTCATCGATGGCACGAGCACCGGCATGTTGGGCGATACGCTCACTTATATTTCGACACTCGACGGTGTGATTGCCGCCAACATGGTTTTTGAACACGTCGATACAGAGGAGACGAGCGGCGATGAGCAGCGAACTGACGCGGCGTGATCTATTGAAGGCGCATGCCGCCGGCATTGCGGCGGCAACGGCGGGCATTGCGCTTCCCGCCGCCGCCCAGCCGGTGCCGGGCGGTGTTTCCGCATTGCAGATCAAATGGTCCAAGGCGCCCTGTCGTTTCTGCGGCACGGGCTGCGGCGTCATGGTCGGCGTCAAGGAAGGCAAGGTGGTCGCCACCCATGGCGACATGCAGGCGGAGGTCAATCGTGGCCTCAACTGCATCAAGGGCTATTTCCTGTCCAAGATCATGTATGGCAAGGACCGCCTGCAAACCCCGCTGCTGCGCAAGAAAAACGGCGTTTATGCCAAGGATGGCGAATTCGAACCGGTAAGCTGGGACGAGGCCTTCGACGTGATGGCCGCGCAGTGCAAGCGCGTGCTGAAGGAAAAGGGACCGACGGCCGTCGGCATGTTCGGCTCCGGCCAATGGACGATCTTCGAGGGTTATGCCGCGACCAAGCTGATGCGCGCCGGCTTCCGCTCCAACAATCTCGATCCCAATGCCCGCCACTGCATGGCGTCGGCCGCCTACGCCTTCATGCGCACCTTCGGCATGGACGAGCCGATGGGCTGCTACGACGATTTCGAACATGCCGATGCCTTCGTGCTCTGGGGCTCGAACATGGCGGAGATGCACCCCATCCTGTGGACCCGCATTGCCGACCGGCGTCTGGGTTTCGACCATGTGAGGGTGGCGGTGCTTTCGACCTTCACCCATCGCAGCATGGATCTCGCCGATATCCCCATGGTCTTCAAGCCGGGCACGGATCTCGTCATCCTCAATTACATCGCCAACCACATCATCAAGACCGGGCGCGTCAACGAAGACTTCGTGAAGAACCACACGAAATTCGTGCGTGGTGTCACCGATATCGGTTATGGCCTGCGGCCCGACAATCCGGTGGAGGTGAATGCCGCCAATTCAGCCGATCCGACCAAGACGGAAGCGATCGATTTCGAGACCTTCAAGGAATTCGTCTCCGAATACACGCTGGAAAAGACCGCCGCCATGACCGGCGTGGAGGCCGGCTTCCTGGAGGAACTGGCCGAGCTTTATGCCGACCCGAAACGCAAGGTCATGTCGCTCTGGACCATGGGTTTCAACCAGCATGTTCGCGGCGTCTGGGCCAACCAGATGGTCTATAACATCCATCTTTTGACCGGCAAGATTTCCGAGCCGGGCAACAGCCCGTTCTCGCTCACCGGCCAGCCCTCGGCCTGCGGCACGGCGCGCGAGGTGGGAACCTTCGCCCACCGCCTGCCGGCCGACATGACGGTGACCAACCCGGAACACCGTAAACATGCCGAGGAAATCTGGCGCATCCCGCACGGCATTATCCCGGAAAAGCCGGGTTACCACGCCGTGCAGCAGGATCGCATGCTGCATGACGGCAAGCTGAATTTTTACTGGGTACAGGTCAACAACAATGTTCAGGCCGGCCCCAACACCAAGAACGAGACTTATCTCGGTTATCGCAACCCGGAAAACTTCATCGTGGTTTCGGATGCCTATCCGACCATCACTGCCATGAGCGCCGACCTCATCCTGCCTGCCGCCATGTGGGTGGAGAAGGAAGGGGCCTATGGCAATGCCGAGCGGCGCACCCATGTCTGGCACCAGCTGGTGGAGGCCTCGGGCGAGGCGCGTTCCGACCTCTGGCAGCTGGTGGAATTCTCCAAACGTTTCACCACCGACGAGGTGTGGCCGGCGGAGATACTCGACGCCAATCCCGCCTATCGTGGCAAGACGCTTTACGAGGTGCTCTACAAGGACAGCGATGTCGGCAAGTTCCCGCTGAGCGAGATCAACGCGGATTACCAGAACCAGGAATCCAAGGATTTCGGTTTCTATCTGCAGAAGGGTCTCTTCGAAGAATACGCCGCCTTCGGGCGTGGCCACGGCCACGATCTGGCGCCCTACGATGCCTATCACGAGGTGCGCGGCATGCGCTGGCCCGTCGTCGATGGCAAGGAGACCTTGTGGCGTTATCGCGAGGGTTACGACCCCTATGTCAAACCCGGCGAGGGCGTGAAGTTCTACGGCAACAAGGACGGCAAGGCGGTCATCATCGCCGTGCCCTACGAGCCGCCGGCGGAATCTCCCGATGAGGAATTCGATACCTGGCTGGTGACGGGCCGCGTGCTGGAGCACTGGCATTCCGGCTCCATGACCATGCGCGTGCCGGAACTCTACAAGGCCTTTCCCGGCGCCCGCTGTTTCATGAATGCCGACGATGCGCGCAAGCGCGGGCTCAATCAGGGTGCGGAAATCCGCATCGTCTCGCGCCGCGGCGAAATCCGCTCGCGGGTGGAAACGCGCGGCCGCAACCGCATGCCGCCCGGCGTCGTCTTCGTTCCCTGGTTCGATGCCAGCCAGCTGATCAACAAGGTGACGCTCGACGCAACCGATCCCATCTCCAAGCAGACGGATTTCAAGAAATGCGCAGTCAAGATAGAGCCAGTCGCATGATCAGGAAACACGGATGGATCGCCGCCACGCTTCTGGTCGTGGCTCTTGCGACGGGGGCCGTCGCGCAGATGGTGCCGGAACTGTCCGGCCCGCGCGGCGACGCGATGAAGACCGAGCCGGCCAAACCTCTGCCGAAATGGGTGATCGACGATTTCAGGCGCATGCGCGCCTATCCGGAACAGCCGCCGGTCATCCCGCATTCGATCGACGGTTACCAGCTGTCGGTCAATGCCAACCGCTGTCTGTCCTGCCACAAGCGCGAATTCACGCAGGATTCCGGCGCGCCGATGATCAGCGTCACCCACTATATGACGCGCGAAGGCCAGATGCTGGCGGATGTTTCGCCGCGCCGTTATTTCTGCACCGCCTGCCACGTACCGCAGGCTGATACCCGGCCACTCGTGCCCAACACGTTTGAGGACATGAGCACGATGGGTGTAAAACCGGCGGGTAGCGAATGATGATCGCCCGTGTGAAAAAACTTCTCGCCTGGCTTTGGGCGGTGCTGACGACACCGGCGGGTACGCTCAGCCTCGCCTTCCTGACGCTCGGCGGCTTCGTCGGTGGCGTGATGTTCTGGGGCGCCTTCAACACGGCGCTGGAAATGACCAACAAGGAAGCCTTCTGCATTTCCTGCCACGAGATGCGCGCCAATGTTTATGAGGAACTGACCCGGACGGTGCATTTTTCCAACCGTTCGGGCGTGCGTGCTTCCTGTCCGGATTGCCATGTGCCGCATGAGTGGACCGACAAGATCGCCCGCAAGATGCAGGCTTCAAAGGAAGTCTGGGGCAAGATTTTCGGCACCATCGACACCCGCAAGAAGTTCCTCGACAAGCGGCTGGAGCTTGCCCAGCACGAATGGTCGCGCCTGAAGGCCAATGACAGCTTGGAGTGCCGCAACTGCCATTCTTCCGCCGCCATGGACTTCACCAAACAGACGCAGCGCGCCGCCGATATCCATTCCAAATATCTGCTGACGGGCAAGGCCACCTGCATCGATTGCCACAAGGGCATCGCACATGAGTTGCCGAACATGGAAGGCATCGATCCCGGCTGGAAAATGCCGCTGGCGCTCGACGACCAGCCGGGGCCGACGGCATCTGCGGTGGATGACCTGCGGCGTGCAATGACGGATGTGCACCGGAACGTGTTCTGACGATCACGGCGAGGTGGTGGGAACCCGGTTGGGCCGCAATCAGGCCCGGTCGGCTTCTTCGATGAAGCGGCGCAACAGCGGCAGATGCCGCCTTTCGGCGAGGCAGATCGCATATTCGTCGATGAGTTCGTTGGCGTCGCACAGCGGCACGAAGGCAAGACGCACATCGTGGCCGAATTCCAGATCGGCAACCACGCCGCATCCCACCCCGTTGGCGATGGCTTCGCGCACACCCTCGCGGGAGGAAATCTCGACGACCGGCTGGATGGAGATGCCATGATCGGCGAGGTTCTTTTCGAAGATCTCGCGGGTGCGCGAGCCCCGTTCGCGCATGACGAAGGACAGGCCTCCAGTTCGGCCATGAAGGCGCGCTCCCGCTCCGCCAGCGGGTGCGAGACGGGTACACACAGACCGAGCCGCATGCTGAGAAACTTGACGCCATAGAGACGCGGATCGTCCGGTGCGCGGGCGGTGATGGCGACATCGGCGCGATAGTCGATGATCTGCTCCACCACCCGGGCCGAATTGTCGACCGAAAGGGAAAAGGTGAGCTGTGGCCGCTCCGCCTTCAGCCGTGACGGTGGAGCGCATTTCGGCGGATGTGATGGTCGATCAGCGAACGGGTGCGAGCTATTACATCGTGCGCGTCGCCACCTCGCAGGAGCAGATAAAGCAGCTGGGAGAATTCAGCCTCATGCCCGGCATGCCGGTGGAAGCCTTCATCACCACCGGCGAAAGAAGCGTGTTGTCGTATTTCCTCAAGCTCTTGCTCGATCAGGCAAACCGCACCTTCCGGCAGGACTGAGCGGGGGCGCCCAACTTTTAGCCGGCGAAGGCGGAAGCCGGTTTGCCGGTCGCTATGGCCCGCCCTGTCGTTCAGGGTGGGCCGAGAGCGCATTACAACAAAGAAAACGCCCTGCATCCTTGCGGTGCACGGCGTTTCCATATCGAACCGAACCGCGGCTTAGCCGCGGCACGGTTTTCTTCAACCCTGTGTCAGCCGACCTGCGCGTTGTCGTCGCGCTTGATGGCGATGACGGTCGAGCGCGGCAGCTTGCCTTCGCCATCCGGGAAGGGGGCATCGGGGTGCTGGATGCCGACGAAGTGGGTGCGCTTGTCGCCCGACCAGGTCTGGCCGGTGACTTCGGAACCCTTCGGCGCGGTCAGGAAGCGCTCGATGCGCCCGGTGGCCGGGTCGCCCGCCAGCATCTGGTTGTTGCCCTGGCCGGCGAAATTGCCTTCGTTGCTGTCTTCGCCATCGGTCTGAATCCAGAGCAGGCCGGTCGAGTCAAACATCATGCCGTCAGGCGAGTTGAACATGTTGCCTTCGTTGATGTTTGCGGAGCCGGCATAGGTGTCCTTGTGAACGGCGGGGTTGCCGGCCATGCAGAACAGGTCCCACTTGAACTTTGCGTCGGCATGGTCGTCATTTTCCGGATACCAGCGAACGATCTGGCCATATTCGTTCTTCTCGCGCGGGTTGGCGGCATTGATCGCCATGGCGTCGCCGCCGGCATTGGCGCGCAGCTTGCCATCTTTCATTTCGCCGCGGCGGCTGTTGTTGGTCAGCGCGCAATAGGCCTCGATGGCGACCGGGTTGATGGCAACCCATTCCGGGCGGTCCATCGTCGTTGCACCGACCTTGGAAGCGGCCTGTCGGGTGAAGACGCAGATTTCATCGATCTTCATGCCGGTGGTTGCGGGCGTGAGCGCCACCCATTCGCCGGCGCCGTCATCCGAAAATTTCGCGACGTGGAGCGTGCCTTCGTCCAACAGCTTCGAGGTGTCGCCGCCCGGCACATAGATGCCGTTGGAGACGAATTTATAGAGGAATTCGCCACGCTCGTCGTCACCCATGTAAACCACCACGCGGCCGTCGCGGGCAATCACCACGGCGGCGTTTTCGTGCTTGATGCGGCCGAGCGCGGTGCGCTTGACGGGGGTGGAGGAGGCGTCCGAAGGATCGATCTCGACCACGTAACCGGCACGGCGCGGCTCGTTGGGGTTCCTGGCAACGTCGAAACGTTCGTCGAACTTTTCATAGGCGTAACGTGTCTCGGCAACGATGCCATAACGCTTGTAGTCGTCAGGCAGCTTGAAGGCGGCGTCTGCGGTGCCGAAATAGCCGTTGAAGTTTTCCTCGCAGGTGAGGTAGGTGCCCCAGGGCGTGCGGCCGGCGCCGCAATTGTTGAAGGTCCCGAGACAGTCGACACCTTTCGGATCGGCAGCGGTCTTGACGAGATCGGAGCCGGCGGCGGGGCCGGAAAGCTTTATCGGCGTGTTGTGGTGGATACGGCGGTTGAACGGGCTGTCGAGAACGATTTCCCAGCCGTCGTTGCCTTCGGCGACTTCCATGACGGTGACGCCCTGCATGTTCTGCAGGATCTTCACGTCGTCGGCCGTCTTCGGGTTGCCCTTTTCAGTGTGCGGCAGGTTGGTTTCCGGGTTCACATATTCGTGGTTGACGGCGATGAGCTGGTGGCTGCCGACCATGAAGAGTTCCATGCCGTCGGTGTTTTCGCCGAAGACCTTATCGGAGTTTTCAACGCTGACGCCCTTGGCGGGGTCGAGATCGGGAACGTTGGAGAAAAGCGGCTGGCCCCACTTGGCAAGCGGCTTCCAGTTGTAACCTTCCGGCACATGGATGGTGTGGTCGGTGGCGGCCGCCACCGGCTTGAAGGGGAAGCGGCCGGCAGCGGCTTCCTGCGCTTCGGCCGAGGTGCTGGTCATCAGGTTGCCGAGCGTGCCCATGGCAGCTGCCGCCGAGCCGAAGGCGAGCACGCCGCCGAGAAAACCGCGGCGGGAGATCGCGCTTTCGACCACGCGGTCGAAATCGGTTTCGGCCGGCGGCGGGTTTTGCAATTCGTCCCACTCGTCCCAGGACAGCTTGCTCGTATCGATGTCGGTCATGTCGTGTCTCCACCGTTCAATGTTTGGAATCATTCCAACAGGCTGCGTACCGGCTGAGTGTTTCACTCGGATGACGGGAAGACATGCTTTAAATATGACTGTCATAGGGAAGAATTCGCCATTTTTCCCTCAATACGCGAGAAGGATGCGGATGAGCAGCATGCCTTCAAAGCGGCGGAAGCGGAAGGGACCTCCGCTGTGCGGCGCTCTTTTTTGCTGAGGCTCGGCCGTCAGGCGCGGCGATGTGGAGCCGTTTACTCGATGATCCACCGCTTTTGGTCAGTGGCACGCCAAGGGGCAGGCTGCCGGGCGAGATAATCATCGAGATGCCGCCCGGCAAGTTGCGAAAGCGGCGGGATCAGGCGCATGAGGGCGAGCGAATGAAGCCTGCCGCCCTCTCGTCGTCCGGAGCCTTGGTAAAAAGTGCCCCAAGCTCCGTCATCACCTTTGCGTGTCCGGTATGGTTTGCGCCGGGATTGCCGGCTCAATCATCGAAATGATCGTGAACACCGCTGGCGCCGCGCCGCCAGTAACCGGAAGCGCGGGTCCATTTGGGGTTTGCGCCGCATTCCCCGACGAGGATGGCGCGAACCTCCTTTGCGGTCTGCGATTCACATGCGACCCAGCTGAAGAAATCGCCTTTCGGCAGCTCGAACTGGCGCAGCGCCGCCTTCAAGGCGCCATGGTCCGTGCCGCTTGCGGATTGCTGCGTGACCCACACGATCGAAGCGTCTGCCCTGGTCGTAAGTTCCAGCCGGTCGGCGTCCGTCTCGACCTCGATCAGCGCCACGACACGGGTGCCCGCGGGCATTTCCTCCAGCCGCCGTGCAAGGGCGGGAAGGCCGGTGTCGTCGGCGATCAGCAGATGCCAGTCATAGGTGAAGGGAACGATGAAGGAGCCACGCGGCCCGGCGATCCACGCCCGGTCACCCGCTTTGGCGGATTTTGCCCAATTGCTGGCGGGGCCGTCATGATGGGTGGCGAAATCGATGGCGAGTTCACCCTTTTCGGCGTCGAAGCTACGCGGGGTATAATCACGCACCAGCGGGCGCGGTGCGCCTTCCGGAAATTCCATGCCATTCGGGCCGATCACCGGCAGGCTTGGTTCGGTTTCACCGGGCGCGGGGAAGAACATCTTGACGTGATCGTCAAAACCGAGGCTGGCAAAGCCCTCCAGTTCCGGCCCGGTAAGGACGATGCGCACCATGGAGCGGCTGAGTTTTTCAACGCGTGCGACATCAAGCGTACGCAGGCGGATTGGGTGGCGGTGACGTGTGGGGGTGCGGTCCGGAATGGCGGACGCTAGGGTGTCTGGCATGCTCATGCTCTTGTCTTTCCTGGGATATTGCCGATGGGATCGGCGGTCTCGCTGTCCCGGATCGGTGGGCCGGATAATCGCGCGTCGGAATTTTCCGGCGGGCGATCCGGCGTCGTTGCGTCAAGATGCGCGAACCATAACAGGCGATTTTGGCTGCTGCAATATAACTTTCTTCTAAAACTCAAGTTTATGGTCGCCGCGGTTTTGAATAAGGGAAAATCGCGGCATTGAGGTCAGCACGGGCGAACCGCGCCTGTTCGGCAGCGGCGTGCGCGGCACGTTCTAAGGTGCTGTCCTGAGCAGAGCAAAAAGGCCTCCGAAAGATTTCCGGAGGCCTCAAACTGCTGGCAATCGTGTCTGACCCTCGCGGTCATCCCCAAGCTTATCCCGAGGCTTCAATCACGGAGCATAAAATCAAATGGTTGCAGATGCTCGGGACAGGCCCGGGCATGGCGAAGGAGGGGTTCTGGCCTCTGTCAATCCAGCTGCTTCTCGATGCGGAGAAAGCCTCAGAAAAATGCCTGAATACCCGTCTGTGCCCGGCCAAGGATCAGCGCGTGAACGTCATGCGTACCCTCATAGGTGTTGACCGTTTCAAGATTCTGCGCGTGGCGCATGACGTGATATTCGATCTGGATGCCGTTGCCGCCATGCATGTCGCGGGCCTGCCGGGCGATATCCAGCGCCTTGCCGCAATTGTTGCGCTTGACGATGGAGATCATTTCCGGCGCCATCTTATGTTCGTCCATCAGCCGGCCGACGCGCAACGATGCCTGAAGGCCGAGTGCGATTTCGGTCTGCATGTCGGCGAGCTTCTTCTGGTAAAGCTGCGTGCCGGCGAGCGGCTTGCCGAACTGCTTGCGGTCGAGGCCATATTGCCGGGTACGGAACCAGCAATCCTCAGCGGCACCCATCACGCCCCAGGAAATGCCGTAGCGGGCGCGGTTCAGGCAGCCGAACGGGCCCTTCAGGCCGGAAACATTCGGTAGCAATGCGTCTTCGCCGACTTCCACGCCATCCATGACGATTTCGCCGGTGATGGAGGCGCGCAGTGAGAGCTTGCCGCCGATCTTCGGGGCGGAGAGGCCCTTCATGCCCTTTTCCAGCAGGAAACCGCGGATCTCGTTGCCATGGGCTTCCGATTTCGCCCAGACGACGAAAACATCGGCGATCGGTGCGTTGGAAATCCACATTTTCGAACCGCGCAGGCGATAGCCGCCTTCGATCTTTTCGGCGCGGGTTTTCATGCCGCCCGGATCGGAGCCGGCATCCGGCTCGGTGAGGCCGAAACAGCCGATCAGTTCGCCGGAAACGAGGCCCGGCAGGTATTTCTTCTTCTGCTCGTCCGAGCCGTAAGCGAAGATCGGGTGAATGACGAGGGAGGACTGCACGCTCATCATCGAGCGGTAACCACTGTCGATCCGCTCCACCTCGCGGGCGACGAGGCCATAGGCCACGTAGCTCGCATTGGCCGCGCCATATTCCTCCGGCAGGGTCACGCCGAGCAGGCCGGTGCGGCCCATCAGGCGGAAGAGTTCCGGTTCGGTGGTTTCGGAAAGATAGGCTTCCTGAATGCGCGGCAAAAGTTCGGATTTGCCGAAGGCTTCGGCACTGTCGCGGATCATCCGCTCGTCATCGGTCAGTTGGTCTTCCAGCAGAAAAGGGTCCTGCCAATTAAATGCTGCGCGTTCGCTCACTTTATGCCTCCGGATTTGCTGGCCGGATTATTGGTATTCAAGCCTGATGGCACAAGCCATGTTTACTCATTTTTGCATTACATATAGTAATGGCTCATGTCGTCTCTCAGCCGCAAACTCCTGCCGTCCACCAGCGCGCTCGCCGCTTTCGATTCCGTTGCCCGGCTCGGCAGTTTTTCCGCCGCCGCCGATGAGCTGGCGCTGACGCAAGGGGCAATCAGCCGGCAGGTTATGTCACTGGAAGAACAGCTTGGCGTGCGCCTGTTCGAGCGCGGCGCGCGGGGCGTGGCGCTGACGACCGAGGGGCGCGCTTATGCGAAATCCATCGCCTCCGCCCTTGGCGAGATACGCTCCGCCTCCCTGCAGATCATGACCAAAACGCATGGCAATACGCTGAACCTCGCCATGTTGCCCACCTTCGGCACCCGCTGGCTTTTGCCGCGCATCCCGGATTTTGTGGCAAACCACCCGGAAATCACTATCAATTTCGCCACCCGCATCGGCCAGTTCGATTTTGAGCGGGAGCAGTTGGATATGGCGATCCATATCGGCCAGGCCGACTGGCCGGGCGCGGAAAGCACCTTTCTTATGCATGAAATGGTCGCGCCGGTTTGCAGCCCGCAATTCCTCAGCGCCCATCCGGTGGAAAAGGGCGAGGATATCGCCGCCCTGCCGCTCCTGCATATGGCCTCGCGGCCGGGAGCATGGGGCCACTGGTTCGAAAGTCTCGGCCTGTCGCTCGCCTTGCCGCAGGGCATGCGCTTCGAGCAGTTTTCCAGCGTGGCGCAGGCCTGCATCGCCGGGCTTGGCGTGGCGCTGATGCCGCTGTTCCTGATCGATAATGAGCTGAAATCGAAGCAACTGGTGAAAGCCTTCGATCATCAGGCGAGAAGCCCCAGTTCCTATTATGCGGTGGCGCCGCTTTCGCGTGCCAATCACGTCCCTGTCGTGCTGTTTCGTGACTGGCTGGTGCGGCAGGTCGAGGCTTATCGCGCAGCCAGCACCCAGACCTCGTAAAAATAATCGCTCTTTTTTCGGGCATTTAACCTTTGTGCCCAGCTTTTCGCCGTATTTCGCCGGCGCAGGACTCGACAGCGGTCCACACCTCGCTTATCCTGATTAAACGTTTAATCAGCCTTCCCGGACCATCAATGGCGTCGTCACGGCCTGCCACCAATCTGAGCGCGATAGCAGCGGCACTCGGCGTGTCGGTTGCAACCGTGTCCAATGCGCTCTCCGGCAAGGGCCGCGTTTCGCCCGATCTGGTGGAGCGCATTCGCAAGACGGCAAGCGAACTGGGTTATGTGCCGAGTTCGGCGGGCAGGGCGCTGCGCACCGGCAGATCAGGCGTTTTGGGGCTGGTTCTGCCCGATATCGCCAACCCTCTTTTCCCGCAGATCGCGCAGGCCATCGAAAAGGCGGCCGTCACCGCCGGTTATGGCGTGCTGATTGCCGACGCCCGCGGTGAGATCGCCATGCAGACGGACGCCATCAACCGGCTGATCGAGCGCGGGGTGGATGGCATGGTGATCGTTCCCCGCCGCGGCACGCGTATCTCCAATGTTGATTGCCCGGTTGCCGTCATCGACAGCCCTTCCACGCCGGGAAACACCGTCGCCGCTGACCATTGGGATGGCGGCCGGCAGGTGGGCGACTATCTGGCAAGCCTTGGCCACCGCAAGGTGGTGCTGGTGGGCAAGAACCGCGATTCCAACGTGCAGAACGACCGTCTCGGCGGCATTCGCGATGGTCTCGGCAAGACGTGTGTGACCCGGACGCTCTGGATCGACAGCATCGAACAGGTGGGTGGCGCAGGCTGCCGGCTGGGGCTTGCCGATCTGGTGGCGGATGGTTTTACCGCCTTTGCCGCCATTTCCGACCTGCATGCGTTACGCGCGCTCACCGAGTTGCAGCGCGAGGGTATCGAGGTGCCGGAAAAGGCGAGCGTCACCGGTTTCGACGATCTCATTTTTTCCGCCGTGGTCACCCCGCCGCTCACGACCATGCGCATGGATATGGGCCGCATAGCCGATCTCGCGGTCGGGGCGCTGCTGCGCGCCATCGATGGCGCCGGTGAGAACGGTGTCGCCATCGATGTGACGGCGGATATTTCGAAAGTACCGATGGCGCTGATCATGCGCGGCTCCACCGGCAAGGCAAAGCATGATGCGATTGAAGCCAAAAACACGACAGCAGGAGAACTCACACCATGAAAAAGATCATTTTCGCGTCGGGCACCGCCCTGATGCTGACGATGGGAGCGGCGCAGGCCCAGGACAAGACGCTGACGATTTCCGTCTACGCCTTTGCGCAGGATGAATTCAAGGAACTGGTCTATACGCCCTTCGAGCAGAAATGCGGCTGCAAGCTCGTCGTCGAGACCGGCAACAGCGTCGAGCGTCTGGCCAAGATGGAAGCCAACAAGGCCAATCCGGTGGTTGATCTCGCCATTGTTTCCATGGCCGATGCGCTCTCCGCCACCCGCAAGGACCTGATCCAGAAGATCGACGCCTCCAAGGTGCCGAATATCGAAAACCTCTATGACATCGCCAAGGACCCGAATGGCGACGGCATGAGCGTCGGCGTCAATTTCTACGCCACATCGATCGTCTACCGCACCGACAAGATGAAGATCGACAGCTGGGCCGATCTTCTGAAGGACGGCATTGTCGACCACGTCGCCTTCCCGAATGTCACCACCAATCAGGGCCCGCCGGCGCTTTATATGCTGGGCAAGGCCATCGGCAAGGATACGCCTGATCTTTCCGGCGCCATCGAGGCCGTGGGTGAGAAGAAGGACGATATCGTCACCTTCTACGTCAAGTCCTCGCAGCTGGTCCAGCTGATGCAGCAGGAAGAAATCTGGGCAGCCCCCATCGGCCGTTTCTCCTGGGCGCCTTTCACCAAGCTTGATCTGCCGCTTGCCTGGGCAACCCCCAAGGAAGGCCAGACCGGCGGCATGAATGTGCTCGTCGTGCCGAAGGGCGGAAAGAACGAGGATCTTGCGCTGCAATTCATGGATTTCTGGCTGTCGACCGACGTTCAGAAGGCGCTGGCTGAAAAGCTGGTGGACAGCCCGACCAACAAGCAGGTCAAGGTGTCTGACGAGGTGGCGAACAACATCACCTATGGTGACGAAACCGCCCGCAGCCTGCAGCTCATTCCGTCCGACGTGACGCTTGATAACCGCGACAAGTGGTTGTCGGAGTGGAACGCCAAGGTCGGCCAGTAACTCCTTTCACCGTTTGGAACGGGGCATCGAAACGTCCGCGAGGACGGCTCCATTCCGGGAAAAGCGGTTCGGTCGTCCCCTGACCGCTTTTCCACCTTCCATTTTGCAGGTCGGTTCGTCCGGCTGTCGTAACAACCGGCCTTGAGGCCGTTCAGGGAATAAACCCATGTTTCAGAACCGGGCCGAAGCGCTGGCGCTTGCCTTGCCCGCCGCGATTTTCGCGGCGGCGGTCTTTCTTGTGCCGGTCTTCATGCTTCTGTCGGAGGGTTTTCGCACCACTGACGGCTGGACATTGTCGGCCTATGCCACATTCTTTTCCGATCCGCTGAACCAGACGGTTTTCCTGCGTACGCTCAAACTCGGCGCGCTCGTCACCGTCGTTTCGGCGGTGGTGGGGTATGCTGCGGCTTTCGCCATCGTCAACCTGTCGCCGGGCAAGAAGGGCCATGTGGTCAATCTCGTCGTGCTGCCGTTGATGATCTCGCCGGTCGCCCGCACCTATGCATGGATCGTCATTCTCGGCAGAACCGGCATCGTCAATCAGGCGCTGCAGGCGGTGGGCCTGAGCGACGCGCCGATCCGCATCCTGTTTTCCGAAACGGCTGTCTTCATCGGCCTTCTGCAACTGTTCCTGCCGCTGATGATCATCTCGCTCATCAGCGCGCTCGAAAACATGCCGAAGGATACGATTGCCGCTGCCCGCGTGCTCGGCGCCAACTGGTTTCAGGTGTTCTGGAAGGTCATCCTGCCGCTCACCAGGGAGGGGCTGGTGGTCGGCGGTACGCTGGTCTTCACCGGTTCGCTGACGGCCTATATCACGCCCGCCATTCTCGGCGGCTCGAAGGTGCTGATGCTGGAAACCCTGCTTTACCAGCAGGTCACGGTCTCCAATAATTTCGTTGCCGCCAGCGTCATCGCCTTCATCCTGATCGTCATGAGCTTTGCCGCCAATATCCTGCTGAAGCGCATCGCCACCGCAAGGAACAAGAAATGACCCGGCAGCTCTTCATTCCGCTCACGCTCCTTCTTGTCGTCGGTTTCCTCATCGGGCCGTTCCTCATCATCGTTGCGGCCTCGTTTTCGGCCGGTGATACGCTCGCCTTTCCGCCGCAGGGCTTTTCGCTGAAATGGATCGCCAAGGTCTTCACGGTCGAAAGTTTTCGAGAGAGCTTTGCCATGTCGATGTTCCTTGCCATTGGCGGCACGTTCACGGCACTCATCCTCGGCATTCCCGCTTCCTACGCCATGTCGCGCTACAAGCTGCCCTTTAGCGAAACCGTGCGTACCATCGTTTCCGCGCCGATCATCGTGCCCGGCATCATCGTTGGTCTCGCGCTGCTGCGTTATTTCGTTGTGCCCTTCGGTATCGGCATCACACTCGCGCTGTTTCTCGCCCACACCGCGCTCATCCTGCCCTATGCGGTGCGGGTGGTATCGGCCAGCCTCAACAATCTGCGCTCGGATATCGAAGAGGCGGCGGTGCTGCTCGGCTCGTCCCGCGTCGGCGCGTTTTTCCGGGTGGTGTTGCCCAATATTCGTGGCGGCATTCTCTCAGCCTTCATTCTCGGTTTCGTGACGAGTTTCAACCAGGTGCCGGTGTCGCTGTTCCTGTCCGGTCCCGGCGTGCGCACGCTGCCCATCGACATGCTGGGTTACATGGAAATCGTCTTTGATCCTTCCGTTGCAGCCCTTTCTTCGCTGCTCGCCTTCCTTTCCATCGGCATCGTCTTCATGGCCGAACGTTTCCTGGGGTTCTCCCGTTATGTCTGACGCAAATTACCTTTCGCTCAAAAAAGTCTCGCTCGCTTATGGCGGCAATGTCGCCGTCAAGGATCTCGATCTCGATATCCGCAAGGGCGAGCTGCTCGCCCTTCTCGGGCCCTCCGGCTGTGGCAAGACCACGACGATGCGCGCCATTGCCGGGCTGATGCCGGTGGCAAGCGGGCGTATCGATCTCGATGGCGCCGATATTACCCGCGTCGCGGCCAACAAGCGCGCCGTCGGTCTGGTGTTCCAGTCGTATGCGCTCTTCCCGCATCTTACAGTTTATGAAAACGTCGCCTTTGGCCTGAAACTCAAGGGCATGAGCGGCAAGGCGCTGGAGGACAAGGTTGCCTCCGGCCTCAAATCGGTGGGCTTGTCCAACTTCGCCTCGCGCAAACCGGCGGAACTATCAGGCGGCCAGCAGCAGCGCGTGGCTTTGGCACGCTCCATGGTCATGGAGCCTAAGGTGCTCTTGCTCGATGAGCCGCTCTCCAATCTCGATGCGCGTCTGCGCCTTGAAATGCGCACCGAACTGCAGCGTGTGCAGAAGGAAACCGGCGTGACGATGATCTTCGTCACCCATGACCAGATCGAGGCTTTGGCGCTCGCCGACCGCATTGTCGTCATGAAGGGCGGTAAGATTGAGCAGATTGGCACGCCCGAAGAGATTTATAACGCGCCGGTTTCGTCCTTCGTGGCGGATTTCGTCGGCTTTGAAAACATCTTCGCGCTGGAAGGCGGCGCGTTGAAAACCGCAAACGGTACAACACCGCTTCCCGGGCCAGTCCTTTCAGCATCCGGACTGGCCTGGCGGCCGCGCATGGTCACCCTTGGTTCAGGTCCTTTCCAGGGAACCGTGCGCGGCACATCCTTCGCCGGCAACAGCCGCGAATATCTGCTCGACACGCCGCTTGGCCCCATCAAGGCGGAAACAGACGCCGCACTTGCCGCGCACGCCATCGGTGATACGCTCGCCTTCGACCTGCCGGTCGAAAAAGCGGCAAGCCTGAAGGTGTTCAACTGACCATGGGCGTATGGATCGATACCGATATGGGCTTTGACGATATCGCCGCCATCCTGGTGGTGCAATCGGCAGGCCTTGCCATCGACGGCATCTCTTTGGTCTTCGGCAATGCCACGCTGGATGCGGTCTTCGGCAATGCCGCAGGCGCTGTTGCAAGCTTCGGCTGGTCGATGCCGATCCATCAGGGCCGCGCCATGCCGGTGCTCGGCGCGCTCGAAACCGCGCAGTCGATCCTCGGCGATAGCGGCATTCCAACCGCCGGCCAAAGCCTGCCGGATGCGCCGGCTCTGCCGAAAAGCGATGCCTTTGCAGCGCTCTGCAACTGGCTGGAAGGGGCGGGGGAGAAGCGCATTCTTGCGCTCGGCCCGCTCACCAATATCGCCGCCCTGTGTCTTGCGCGACCCTATCTTGCCGCCAGAATTTCCGACCTGACCTGGATGGGTGGCGGGCTAACCAGCGGCAACCACACGGCATCTGCCGAATTTAACGCCTTCGCCGATCCCGAGGCGCTGGCCATCGTGCTTTCCCACGGCCTGCCGCTGCGCATGGTTGATCTCGATGCCTGCCGCAAGGTCACGGCCTCGCCCGCCGATGTGCTGCCGATCCGCGCTGCCGGCGGCAGGAATGCGGGCCTGATTGCCGATCTGCTCGAAGGTTTCATCGGCATTGCCACGAGCCGCGGCAGAGATGCCATGGCGCTTTATGATCCCGTTGCCGCAGTCGGTTTCATTTCCGATCATCTTGGCTGGCAGCAGGCGCGCATCGATGTCGAACTTCATGCCTCGCTGACGCGGGGAAGAACCGTGGTCGAGACACGGGCGGAGAAGGTGGCAGAGTTTAACGCCCAATTTGCCGCGAGTGTTGATGCCGAAGCCGCGAAGGCGGCCATTCTGGAGGCATTGCGCCGGGAGGCTGCCCGATGAGCGCGCAAATCCGCCTGGCGGAACCTGCCGATCTTAACGACGACACCCTGCGCGCCCGTGCGGTTGCTGCCGCGCGTGGCGATCAGCCTTTTGACGTCCTCATCACCGGCGGAACGCTGGTGGATGTGGTGACCGGGGAACTGCGTGCCGCCGATATCGGCATTGTCGGCCCACTTATCGCCAGCGTTCACGAAGCGGCAAGCCGCAGCGATGCAGCGCAGGTGATCGACGCGGGCGGGGCCTATGTCTCGCCGGGGCTGATCGACACGCATATGCACATCGAAAGCTCGATGGTGACACCGGCCGCCTATGCGACATCGGTGGTTGCCCGCGGCGTTACCACCATCGTCTGGGACCCGCATGAATTCGGCAATGTGCATGGTGTCGATGGCGTGCGCTGGGCGGCGAAGGCCATCGAAAATCTGCCCTTGCGCGCCATTCTGCTTGCCCCGTCATGCGTGCCCTCCGCACCGGGACTGGAGCGCGGCGGTGCGGATTTCGATGCCGCCATTCTGGCCGATCTCCTCTCCTGGCCGGAAATCGGCGGCATTGCGGAAATCATGAACATGCGCGGCGTCATCGAACGCGATCCGCGCATGAGCGGCATCGTGCAGGCCGGGCTCGCCGCGCAAAAACTGGCCTGCGGCCATGCACGCGGTCTTGGTGGCGCCGATCTCAACGCCTTCATGGCGGCGGGCGTCTCTTCCGATCACGAGCTTGTCTCGGGTGAAGACCTGATGGCAAAGCTCAGGGCAGGGTTGACGATCGAGCTGCGCGGCTCGCACGATCACCTGCTGCCGGAATTTGTGGAGGCACTGAATAAGCTCGGCCACCTGCCGCAGACGGTGACGCTCTGCACCGACGATGTTTTCCCTGACGACCTGTTGCAGGGCGGTGGGCTGGATGATGTGGTGCGCCGTCTTGTGCGTTATGGACTGAAGCCCGAATGGGCGCTGCGCGCCGCCACGCTCAATGCCGCTCAAAGGCTCGGCCGCGCCGATCTCGGGCTCATCGCCGCCGGTCGCCGCGCTGATATCGCCATCTTCGAGGACCTGAGCGGCTTTGCGGCCCGTCATGTGCTCGCAAGCGGCCGGGTGGTTGCGGAAGACGGTCGCATGCTGGTCGACATCCCCGCCTGTGATGCAGCGGCACTCGGAGGCTCGATGAAGCTTCCGCCACGTATGGCCGATGATTTCCGGGTAAAATCCAACGGCGAGAAGGTCCGCCTCGCCACCATCGACCGCCCGCGTTTCACGCAATGGGGTGAGGCGGAGGCGGACGTGAAGGACGGTTTTGTCATTCCGCCCCAGGGTGCAACGATGATCTCCGTCACCCACCGCCACGGCATGGCCGAGCCCGTCACGAAAACCGGCTTCCTCACCGGCTGGGGACGCTGGAACGGCGCCTTCGCCACCACCGTCTCGCATGATAGCCACAACCTCACCGTCTTCGGCGGGAATGCAGAAGATATGGCGCTGGCCGCCAATGCGGTGATCGAGACCGGTGGCGGCATGGCCGTTGCCTCTGAGGGCAAGGTTACTGCACTTCTGCCGCTGCCGCTCTCCGGCCTCGTATCCGATGCGCCGCTCGAAGAGGTGGCGCGGGCTTTCGAGGACCTGCGCGAAGCCGTGGGCAAGGTGGTGGAATGGCAGCCGCCCTATCTCGTCTTCAAGGCCTGCTTCGGTGCCACGCTCGCCTGCAACATCGGCCCACACCAGACGGATATGGGCATTGCCGATGTGTTGACGGGCAAGGTGATGGAAAGCCCGGTCATCGAGGTTTTGGGATAATAACGTCAGGACCGGCTGCCGCGATGTCGCCGTCGCGGCAGCCGGTGCCTGTCAGTTCACATTGTGAAGCTGCGCCTCGCCATTATGCAGAAAGCAGGCTTTGGTGAAGAGGCCCAAATCCAGCAGGTTGGGCAGGCGGATATCGCTCATATCGGGAAGCCGCTTATTGTCCGGATCAAACGAGCGGTCGACCTGCGAGATGAATGCGAAAATGACGCCGGTCTTTAGTGCGAATTCCCCAAGGGCGGTCACCTGTTGCGACAGGTCGGGCTTGTGCCGCTGCTGGTCGAGTATCTGCATATAATCGATCACGGCGAAGGTGCCGGGTTTGGCCGGTGACAAATGGCGGATGATGTAGTCCGCACATATCTCATCCGATGTCACGATCTCGGTTTCTTTCTGCCCGGCCGAGTGTTTTTCGATACGCTTGCGCGCCTGTTGCTCCGTCATTTCGAGCGTGAACAAGACGGACTGCCGTCCATCCTCGGCTGCCGCGCGCAAAAGTTCAAAACCAAGCGCTGTCTTGCCCTGACCTGGGCGACCGGCAAGCAACAGCATGTCGCCATTCACGATGCGTAAGAACAGGTTTTCGGATAAGGAACCCGCCGCAACGTGAGCGGAAAGCAGGCTCCACCTTGCAAATCCTTCCTCGCGCGCGATCTGGTCCAGCGCTTCGTGCAGGGGAATGGCATTGTTTCGGACCATGAGTTTGGCCCGCCGCTTCAACTGAAAAATCGGAGTGGAAAGTTTCATCAAAAGACCTCTATTGCGGGTCTGAAACGCAATCCCTCCTTATGCGAAAGCCCGAACAGACGGTTCGATGATGATATTACCCCGCATGTCGGATGCTTCCCCGAAAGGAGGGGGGAGGCGTGGGTCGAGCCTGTGCGCAGAAATTACCGCGCCCGATGATTCGCCACAAGCGTCGGAGCTGCTGCCGGTCGAAAAACGGCAGGCAGCGAGATGGGTCTCACTCCGCCGCCAGTTCCTGCTCCACCAATGTCGCCCAGAACGCGACGCCTGGCACGATGGCCGCATCGTTGAAGTCATAGGAGGTGTTGTGGTGCAGCGCGCCATCCACCGCCGGGCCGTTGCCGAGCCAGACATAGCAGCCGGGAGCTTCGCCGGCGAAGAAGGCGAAGTCGTMGCCGGCGGTCGAAGGCGGGAAGGCGGTACGGGCCTTGGTGCCGAAGACGGTCTTGGCGGCGCGCAGCGCCCGTTTCGTCGCATCCGCTTCGTTGATGACGGGGGGAATGCGGCGGATGAATTCGTAATGCGCCTCGATGCCGAACATCGCCGCCGTGCCCTTTGCCAGCCGACCGATTTCCGTCTCCAGCTGGTCGCGCACATCTGCCGCATAGGCGCGCGCCGTGCCGCCGATTTCGACGAGATCGGGAATGACGTTGAGCGCCTTCGGGTCGCCCGCCTGCACCGAACAGGCGCTGACGACGGCGGGCTGCAACGGGTCGATGACGCGACCGACGATGTTTTGCAGCGAGGCGAGGAAGGTGCCCGCCGCCGTTATGGGGTCACGGCCGAGATGCGGCTTGGCGCCATGGGTGCCGATGCCCTTAAAGGTGACGCGCCAGCTGTCGGAAGAGGCAAGCTGCGGGCCTTCCACCACCGCCATTTCGTCAAGCCTAAGCCCCGGCATATTGTGCAGGCCATAGACCGCATCGCAGGGAAACAGATCGAAAAGCCCGTCTTCCACCATTTTTTTGGCGCCGCCACGACCTTCTTCGGCCGGCTGGAAGATGAAATGCACGGTGCCGGAAAAATCGCGGGTCTTGGCGAGATAACGCGCGGCACCCAGCAGCATGGCGGTGTGGCCGTCATGGCCGCAGGCGTGCATCTTGCCGGGAAATTTCGATTTATAGGGCCGGTCGGGCACCTCAGGCATGGCCAGCGCATCCATATCGGCGCGCAGGCCGATGCTGCGGGTGCCGTTACCCACCTGCAACGTGCCGACCACACCGGTGCCGCCGAGGCCGCGATGCACCTTCAGCCCGGCGCGCTCGAGGAGATCGGCAACGATGGCGCTGGTTCTCTCCTCTTCGAAACCCAGTTCGGGATGCGCGTGCAGATCGTGGCGAAGCTCCGTCAGAAATGGCAGGTCCTCGCCGATCCGGTCCAGCAGTCTCATGGGAAGCTTGTCCTTGAATATGGGGAAAACCCGCGTCATAGGTGGGTTTGTCCGAATGCCTGTTGCTTTGTTTCCGTTCTAGAGCATTTCCAGCAAAACTGTGTAGCGGTTTTGCGTTCGGAAATGCGGAAAACAAAGAGCTGGAGTATTTTCGTGTTTCGTAGAAAACAAAAATACCCTAGCGGAAAAAGCCAATGAAATGAACCCGCCGCGTGTTTGCGGTTGCTGAAATGCCTGATGTATTGAACCCTGTTGGCGTGGCTCGCAAACCGTATCTGTTTGGCGCCACCCTGGTTCTGAAAGGAAAAAACGATGCCGTCATCCGCATCGCCTGCTGCCCAGTCTCCCGCCGCGCCGCACGAGTTCTGGCAGGATATCCTTCCACCCGCCAGCTTCGATGCCACAGGTCCACATTCCACCTTCTTTCCGGCACAGCTGGATGATGGCCGGCAGATCTGCCTGCCGATAAGGCCGCTTGCGGATGGTGAGCATGCATTGGCTTCGCTCATCGTCAATCAGGCCTCTTTCGAGGTGCTGGAAGCGCTGGCGGCTGATCTCGCCGCCAGGCTCGCGCCCTTCAGCCCGGATGTCGTGATCGGCCTGCCGACGCTCGGCCTCACCCTCGCCGCCGCCGTTGCCCGCCGTCTCGGCCATTCCCGTTACGTGCCGCTCGGCACCTCACGCAAATTCTGGTATCTGGATGAGCTATCGGTGCCCATGTCCTCCATCACAACCCGGCAGGAAAAACGGCTTTATATCGACCCGCGCATGTTGCCGCTCATCGAGAACCGGCGGGTGGCGTTGGTGGATGATGTGATTTCCAGCGGCAGCTCCATCATTTCCGGTCTTTCGCTTCTTGCTGCCTCCGGCATCCGCCCCGCCGTCATCGGCGCGGCCATGCTGCAATCGGATCGCTGGCGGGAAAAAATCGCTGCTTTCGGGCCGGAATGGCCGGAACGGGTGAGGGGCGTTTTTGCCACGCCGCTGCTGACAAAAACGGAAGGCGGCTGGCGCGCTTGACGTTGCGCAAGTTCCGGCAAAAGGCAAGAGGTGATAATTTTACCGGTGCCTAATTTCTACCTTGCGAAGCCGGAAGAGATCGTCCTAAGATCGCCGCCGACAGACAATAGCGGTCGGCGAATACAAGCCGGTTTGCTTTCGCGCGGTGTCATCCCGGCGTCTGCCCGCTCCCCGTTTTGTTCTTTCGATGACTGGAATTTCTTCCCATGCATGCAGTGTTTGACGGTCATAATGATGTGCTGCTTCGTTTGTGGCGCAACAGCAAGGCCGGTGCCGATCCCGTGGCCGAATTCAAGAACGGCACGCGCGAAGGCCATATCGATGGTCCCCGTGCAAGGGTAGGTGGTCTCGGTGGCGGCATCTGCGCCATCTATATCCCCTCCGGCGATCTGATCCTGCAGGAACCGGATGAACAGGGTCATTACGACACGCCGCTCGCCTCTCCGCTGGAGCGCCTGCCTTCCCTCGATATCGCCATGGAGAAAGCGGCAATTGCGCTGCGGCTCGATCGCGCGGGCGCATGGCGGCTCTGCCGTTCCACGGCCGATATCCGCAAGGCCTTTGCCGAGGATATTTTCGCCGCCGTGCTGCACATGGAAGGCTGCGAGGCGATTGGCGCCGATCTCGATGCGCTGGAGGTGTTTTACGCCGCCGGCCTGCGCTCGCTCGGCCCGGTCTGGAGCCGGCACAATATTTTCGGCCATGGCGTTCCCTTCTCTTATCCCATGTCGCCCGATACGGCGCCCGGCCTCACCGATGCCGGATTTCGGCTGGTGAAAGAATGCAACCGGCTCGGCATTCTCATCGATCTCGCCCATATCACCGAAAAGGGTTTCTGGGATGTGGCCAAGACCACCAACCAGCCGCTGATCGCCAGCCATTCCAACGCGCATGCGCTCACCCCCGTCGCCCGCAATCTCACCGACCGGCAGATGGATGCCATCCGGGAGAGTGGCGGGCTGGTGGGCCTCAACTACGCCGTGACCATGTTGCGGGCGGATGCGCGTGACATTGCCGATACGCCGCTGTCCGACATGGTACGCCATATCGACTACATGGTGGAGCGCATGGGCATCGACTGCGTGGCGCTCGGATCGGATTTCGACGGTGCAACCGTACCCGTTGGAGTGGCCGATGCCAGCGGCAATCACAATCTGGTTGCGGCGCTGAAATCGGCAGGCTACGGTGATGGAGAGCTTGCTAAAATATGCCGGGAAAACTGGCTGCGTGTTTTGTCTCAGGCCTGGCACGAGGCGGCCTGAGACCAGTTTTAAGCGAACCAAATCAATCTCATAACAAAAGGGGAGATCCTATGATCAAATCGCTCAACAAATCCATGCGTATTCTCAGCACCAGCGCCGCTCTGTCGCTGATGATGCTGTCTGCGCCGCACGCTTTTGCGGCCACGCCGGCCGATACGCTGGTCGAAGGTTTCGCCATCGACGACATCATCACGCTCGATCCGGGTGAGGCATTCGAACTGTCTGCCGCCGAAGTTACCGGCAACACCTACAGCAAGCTCGTTTCCATCGATTTGAACGACACATCCAAGGTGATCGGCGATCTGGCCGAGAGCTGGACGACCTCTGATGATGGTCTCACCTATACGTTCAAGCTGAAATCCGGCCTGAAATTCGCTTCCGGCAATCCGGTCACCGCTGATGATGTGGCCTTCTCCTTCGAGCGCGCCGTCAAGCTCGACAAGTCGCCGGCATTCCTTTTGACGCAGTTCGGCCTCAAGGGCGACAACGTCACTGAAAAAGCCAAAGCGACCGATGCAAACACCTTCGTCCTGACGGTCGACAAGCCATACGCGCCGAGCTTCGTGCTGAACGTGCTGACCGCGACCGTCGCTTCGGTGGTCGACAAGAAGTTCATCACCGAAAAGGCGAAGTCGGTTACGCCAAGCGCCGATTACAAATACGACACGGATTTCGGCAATGAATTCCTGAAGACGGGTTATGCCGGTTCCGGCCCTTACAAGATCCTCGGCTGGAAGGCCAACGAGGCGGTGATCCTCGAAGCCAACCCGAATTATTATGGCGAAAAGCCGAAACTGAAGCGCGTCGTCTATCGCCACATGAAGGAAAGCTCGGGCCAGCGCCTGGCGCTTGAGAACGGCGATATCGACGTTGCCCGTAACCTCGAGCCGGGCGACATGGAAGCGGTGTCCAAGAAGGAAGGCCTTGCCGTCACATCTGCGCCCAAGGGCACCGTTTATTATTTCAGCCTCAACCAGAAAAACGAGAACCTGAAGAAGCCGGAAGTCGTTGAAGCCCTGAAATATCTGGTCGACTACGACGCGATCGGCGCGACGATCATCAAGGGCATCGGCGAAATCCACCAGACCTTCCTGCCGAAGGGCCAGCTTGGCGCGCTTGATGAGAACCCCTACAAGCTCGACGTCGCCAAGGCGAAGGAACTTCTCGCCAAGGCCGGCCTGAAGGACGGCTTCACCGTGACCATGGATGTGCGCAATACGCAGCCGGTGACCGGTATTGCCGAAAGCGTGCAGCAGACGCTGGCGCAGGCCGGCATCAAGCTGGAAATCATTCCGGGTGACGGCAAGCAAACCCTGACCAAATATCGCGCCCGCACCCACGATATCTACATCGGTCAGTGGGGTTCGGACTATTTCGACCCGAACTCGAATGCGGAAACCTTCACCATCAACTACGACAATTCCGATGAGGGCAAGAACAAGACGCTCGCCTGGCGTAATGCCTGGGACGTTCCTGATCTGACCAAGGAAACCCAATCGGCTCTGCTGGAGAAGGACAGCGCCAAGCGCGCGGCGATCTATCAGAACCTGCAGAAGGAAGTTCTGGCGAAAGGTCCCTTCGTCATCATCTTCCAGCAGACAGAAGTTGCCGGTTATTCCGCCAAGCTCAAGGGCCTGAAGCTCGGCCCGAGCTTCGACACCAACTACGTTTACACCATCTCCAAGGAATGATCCGGAAGGATTGATCTCTTGAGCATGGTTGAAACCAATAGCAAGGCGAGGCACGGCAAACGCCGTGCCAATGCCCGCGTGAAAGCCGTTCTCGGCTTCGCCGTCACCGTCATCACCACCTTTCTGGGTCTGATGGCGGTCACATTTTTCATCGGCCGCGTCGTACCGATCGATCCCGCACTGGCGATCGTCGGCGACCGTGCGCCTGCACATGTGGTCGAGCGGGTGCGTGAGCAGCTCGGCCTCAACCTGCCGCTCTGGCAGCAGTTTTTCCTTTACCTGAAGCAGGCGCTTTCGGGTGATTTCGGCACCTCCGTCCTCACCACCAATCCGGTGATGGAGGATATCAAACGGGTGTTTCCGGCGACGATCGAGCTTGCCACGATCGGCACGATCATCGGCGCCGTCTTCGGCATTCCGCTCGGCGTTCTCGCTGCCGTGAAACGCGGCAGCTTTGCCGATCAGGTGGTGCGTGTCATCGGCCTCATCGGTTATTCCGTGCCGATCTTCTGGCTCGGCCTGCTCGCGCTGCTGGTGTTTTACGCCCGGCTGCAATGGGTGGCTTATCCCGGCCGCATGGATATCGTTTATGAATTCACCTTCACGCCGGTCACGGGCTTTTTCCTGATTGACGCGATCTGGCAGCGGCAATGGGACGTGTTGTGGGATCTCTTCCGCCACATCATCCTGCCGGCCTCTCTGCTCGGTTATTTCTCGCTGGCCTATATCAGCCGCATGACGCGTTCCTTCATGCTGAACGAGCTCGCCCAGGAATATATCGTCGCGGCCCGCGCCAAGGGGCTTTCGGAAACCCGCATCATCTGGTTCCACGCGTTGCGCAACGCCGCCGTGCCGCTGGTGACCGTGATTGCGCTGTCCTATGCCGGTCTGCTGGAAGGTTCGGTGTTGACCGAAACCATCTTCGCCTGGCCGGGGCTCGGCCTTTACATCACCAATTCCCTGCAGAATGCGGATATGAATGCCGTTCTCGGCGGCACGATCGTGATCGGCGCCATCTTCGTCGGCATCAATCTCTTCTCCGATCTGCTTTACCGGACGCTCGATCCAAGGACGCGCAGCCGATGACGATGTCGACAGATACGATCAAACCCTATAGCCGCGAATGGCTGCTTTCCGACCGGCCGGCCTCGCGCAAGCAGGCGCGCCTTGGCCGCGCCTATGTCATCTGGCGGCGGTTTTCAGAAAACCGGCTGGCGCTGCTTGGCCTTGGCATCATCATCGCGCTGCTGTTCGTTGCGCTGTTTGCCGATGTGCTGGCGCCGCATAATCCGGTGCAGGGTGACCTGCGCAATGCCCGGCTTTTGCCGCCCGGCACGGAAGGTTACCTGCTCGGCACCGACGATCAGGGGCGTGACATTCTCTCGCGCCTCATCCACGGCTCGCGGCTGACGCTGTTCGTCGTGCTCTTGGTCGCCATCATCGCGGCGCCCGTCGGCCTCATCGTCGGCACGGTTTCCGGTTATGCCGGCGGCTGGGTGGATGCGGTGTTGATGCGCATCACCGATATCTTCCTTGCCTTTCCGAAGCTCGTTCTGGCGCTGGCGCTCGTCGCCGCACTCGGGCCGGGCATCGAGAACGCGGTGCTCGCCATCGCGCTCACCTCATGGCCGCCCTATGCGCGCATCGCGCGTGCCGAAACCATGACCTTCCGCAATTCCGATTTCATCGCGGCGGTGAAGCTCATGGGGGCGTCGCCGTTCCGCATCGTCTTGAAACACGTCATGCCGCTCTGCCTGTCATCGCTCATAGTGCGTGTGACGCTGGATATGGCGGGCATCATCCTCACCGCTGCCGGCCTCGGCTTCCTCGGCCTCGGCGCACAGCCGCCGCTGCCGGAATGGGGAGCGATGATCGCTTCGGGCCGTCGTTTTATCCTTGACCAATGGTGGGTTGCAGCCATGCCGGGCGTAGCGATCCTCATCGTCAGCCTCGGTTTCAACCTGCTGGGTGACGGCCTGCGCGACGCGCTGGATCCCAAGGAGGCGGGCCAATGAGCGCGCCGCTTCTGACTGTCCAGAATCTCCGCGTGTCCTTCCCCACCCGTACCGGGCTGGTGGAGGCGGTACGCGGCGTGTCCTTCACGCTCGGCCGCGAGCGTCTCGGCATTGTCGGGGAATCCGGCTCCGGCAAGTCGCAGACCGGCCGTGCCATCATGGGGCTGACCCCGAAAAGCGCGCGCATTGAGGCCGGCGCCCTGCGCTTCGGTGATATCGATCTGCTCAAGGCTTCGGCAAAAGAGCGGCGGATCATGCGCGGCAAGCGCATGGCGATGATCCTGCAGGACCCGAAATATTCGCTGAACCCGGTGATGACCATCGGCCGCCAGATCATGGAAACCCTGCGGACCCATGAAAAGATCGGCTCAAGCGAGGCGCGCCAGCGCACGCTTGCGATGCTCGAAGCCGTGCAGATCCGTGATCCCGAGCGCGTCTTCGATCTTTATCCGCACGAGGTTTCCGGCGGCATGGGCCAGCGTGTCATGATCGCCATGATGCTGGTCTGCGGCCCGGAGCTGCTGATCGCCGACGAACCGACCTCGGCGCTCGATGTGACGGTCCAGCTGGAAGTGCTCGATATTCTCGACAAGCTGGTGCGCGACCGTGGCATGGGGCTGATCTTTGTCAGCCATGATCTCAGGCTCGTCTCCTCCTTCTGTGACCGTGTTCTCGTCATGTATGCCGGCAAGGTGGTGGAGGAGCTTGCTTCCGCCAATCTGAAGGAAGCGAAACACCCCTATACGCAAGGCCTGTTGAACTGCCTGCCGGAGATCGGCGGCCATCGCCATCCTTTGCCCGTTCTGGAACGCAAGCCGGAGTGGCGCGCATGAGCACAGTTCTTTCCGTCCGCGACATGGTGGTGGATTTCGACGGTTATATCGCGCTCGACAGCGTCAGCATCGATGTGGCCGAGGGCGAATCCTTCGGCATCGTCGGCGAATCCGGTTCCGGCAAATCGACCCTGCTGCGCGCCGTTGCCGGCCTCAACCATTTCGATGAAGGCTCATTGATGGTGGCCGGGCGCTCCTATTCCGGCAAGCGCCGGGACAAGAGCTTCTACAGCGATGTGCAGATGGTGTTTCAGGACCCCTATGGTTCGCTTCACCCGCGCCAGACGGTGGATGCGCTGCTGCTCGAGCCACTCGTCATCCACGGTCTCGACAATCGCGAGCAGCGCATTGCCCGCGCTCTGGACGAGGTGGGCCTCGGTTCCGGTTTCCGTTTCCGTTATTCGCACCAGCTTTCCGGCGGCCAGCGCCAGCGCATCGCCATTGCCCGCGCGTTGATCGTCGAGCCGAAAATCCTGCTGCTTGATGAGCCGACCTCGGCGCTCGATGCTTCCATCCAGGCGGAAATCCTCAACCTGCTGGAACAGGCCCGCAAGGACCGCAATCTCACCTTCGTCATGGTCAGCCACGATCTCGGCGTCATCAGCCACATGTGCGACCGCCTGGCAGTGATGAAAAGCGGCAAGGTGGTGGAAATGCTGGAGGCCGAGGCGCTGGAAAGCCGCGAGTTCAGCGCTGACTATACAAGGCAGCTGCTGGTGGCGAGCGAGGGTTTCAAGCGCGCTTGATTGGTAAGACGTTGCCTCCCTTTCTTCTCCCCGAGGGGGAGAAGATGCCACGAACGGGGTAGATGAGGGGGCCAGCTCTCCGAATATCTCTGGCGTCGCCCCCTCATCCCGCTACCGCGACCTTCTCCCCGGCGGGGAGAAGAAACAAGCCGCGAGCGCTCATTCCACATGCGATTGCAATGCTCTCGGCTGAGGTTCAAGACATTGAATGTCCGGTCTTTGCTCGTTAAGCGGTAGTGATATGCTGGCCCCCACACCGGCCCACCCGAACAAGGTTTCCACCCCATGCAATTGCGCGCCTTGATGTATTTCGACGAACTCGTCCGCACCAATTCCATGCGCGCCGCTGCGGAAAACCTGAATGTCGCGCCGACGGCGGTAAGCCGGCAGATCGAGAACCTCGAATATTATTTCGGCTCACCACTGGTGGAACGATCCAGCCGCGGCGTGAAGCTGACGGCGGCAGGCGAGTTGCTCGCCGCCCGCGCGGGCAAGACGCTACGCGAGCTCGATCATGTGCACCAGCTGATCGATGATCTGAAAGGCCTGCAACGCGGCCGGGTCACGGTCTATGCCAATGGCGCGACGGTCGCGAACCTTCTCGCGCCGGTGCTGGCGCAGTTCAGCCTGAAATACCCGAAGCTGCGTTTCGAGGTGCATATTACCAGCGCCCGGCAGGCGATGGAGGCGCTGGGCGCGGCGGAGGCCGATCTGGTCGTCAGCCTGTTTGCGCCGAAACTCTCGGGTGTGAAGGTGCGCTCGCGCACCCGTATCAGCTATGATGTCATCTTCCCCGCTGGCCACGCGCTTGCCGCCCAGCCGGAAGTCTCGCTGAAGGAACTGGCCGGCTTGCCGCTTGCCCTGCCGGACAAGAGTTTTGCCGCGCGTCAGGCCTTCGATGCGCTGTTTGCCGATGCCGGCATCGAGCTCGATCCCGTTTTCATCACCAGTTCGCTGGAAATGCTGAAGGAGCTGGTGCTCGGCCATGCTGCCGCCACGCTGCTGCCGGCGCTTTCGGTGGCGCGGGAAATCCGCAGCGGCCAGATGGTCGCCATTCCGCTTTCCGGCAAGAAGGGCATTCATACCCAGATCGATCTCTGCGTCGCGCCCGACCGGCAGCTTTCTTTCGCGGCGTCCAAGCTTGCCGATTTCATCGAGCGTTTCATGCGCGAGGCGACAGCGGGCTAGTTTCTTATGCCCGCCGTGGAGAGGAATAGGCCAGCCTGGAGAATTACCCACCAAGGTTGATTTCCACCCGCAATTCCGTGTAGCCATTTCAGCTACACGGAGCACACAAAAACGAAGATTGTGTGTGCGCCTGCAACATGACACTCTTTTTGCAACGGGTGGTCTTTGGAAGGGCAAAAATGCCCCGGCCGCCAGACAGGGGACTAAGGATGCCACGCATTTATCTTTCGCAGGCGGCAAAGCTTTCGCGCCGTACCGCGCTGACGCTTGCACTAGGCACGGCGCTCTGGCTGCCGCTTTCGATTGCTGAGGCGCGAGCCGCGCCGAAAACCGCCCTGACGCTTGGCATGACGGTGGAGCCGACCGGTCTCGACCCGACCATTGCCGCCCCCGTCGCCATCGGTCAGGTCACCTGGCAGAATATTTTCGAAGGTCTCGTTACCATCGACAGCAAGGGCAAGGTGAAACCACAGCTTGCCGAAAGCTGGGAAATTTCGTCTGATGGCAAGAGCTATACCTTCAAGCTGCGCAAGGGTGTTACCTTCCATGATGGTGAGGCGTTCGATTCCTCTGTCGCGAAATTCTCGCTGGACCGTGCGCGCGGAGAAGCTTCCGTCAACCCGCAGAAGCGCTTCTTCGCGGCAATCGACAGCATCGAGACGCCGGATGCGGATACGCTGGTGCTGAAGCTGAAGCAGCCCGCCGGCAGCCTCATCTACTGGCTCGGCTGGCCGGCCTCCGTCATGGTCGCGCCGAAGAGTGCCGAGGGTAACCGCACGACCCCCATCGGCACCGGCCCGTTCAAATTCGTCAACTGGGCGAAGGGCGACAAGGTGGAACTCGAGAAGAACGCCGCCTATTGGGACAAGGCCGTGGCGGTGAAGCTCGACAAGGCGACTTTCCGTTTCGTCGCCGATCCGCAGGCGCAGGCGGCGGCGCTGAAATCCGGCGATATCGATGCCTTCCCGGAATTCGGTGCGCCGGAACTGATGACCTCCTTTGACGGCGACAAGCGCCTCGGCACCTTCGTCGGCAATACCGAATTGAAGGTCGTGGCCGGCATGAACAATGCCCGCAAACCCTTCAGCGACAAGCGCGTGCGCCAGGCGCTGATGATGGCGGTGGATCGCGGCACTGTCATTGAAGGCGCCTGGTCCGGTTTCGGCACAGCCATCGGCAGTCACTATACCCCGAACGATCGCGGTTATATCGACACGACAGGCGTGCATGCCTTCGATATCGACAAGGCCAAGGCGCTGCTTGCGGAAGCGGGATATGCCGATGGTTTCAGCTTCACCATCAAGGCCCCGCAAATGGCCTATGCCCAGCGCACCTCGCAAATCCTGCAGGCGATGCTGGCCGAGATCGGCGTGACCATGACCATCGAAACCACCGAATTCCCTGCCAAATGGGTGGCGGATGTTTTGAAGGGAGCGGATTACGACATGACCATCGTTGCCCATGCGGAGCCGATGGATATCGATATCTACTCCCGTGATCCCTATTATTTCAACTACAAGAACCCTGCCTTCAACGAGGTCATCGCCAATGTCGAAAAGACGGCGGATGCGGCTGAGCAGGAAAAGCTCTATGGCGAGGCCCAGAAAATCCTTGCCGAAGATGTGCCGGCGCTGTTCCTTTTCGTGATGCCGAAGCTTGGCGTCTGGGACAGGAAGGTGAAGGGGCTGTGGGAAAACGAGCCTATTCCTTCGAATGTGCTGACGGATGTGCATTGGGAAGAATAGGATTTGCCAGTCGCCGTTTCCTCCGTCATGCCGGGCTTGATCCGGCATCCAGTCCAGCCCAAGTCCTTGGGCTGAAAAGGCTCTTTTCGCCGCGCAGACGCGCGACGGCTGGATTCCGGCTCAAGGCCGGAATGACGGGGACGAGAGTGGCGGACGCCAAAGCAAACAGAACCACGCAAGGAGAAGATGCCAGATGTTAGCCGTCCTCATCCGGCGTCTCGTAAGCCTCGTCATCACGCTGTTTGCCGTCTCCCTCATCATCTATCTGGTCATGGGCCTGCTGCCGGGGGATCCGGCCGCCATCATGCTCGGCACTTCGGCAAGCCCGGATACGCTGGCCGCCCTGCAAAAGCAGATGGGTCTCGACCAGCCCTTGCCGCTGCGTTACCTCCACTGGCTTGCCGGGGTCTTCCGGGGTGATCTCGGGCAATCCTATACCTATGGCGTGCCGGTGGCGGGGCTGATCATCGAACGGCTGGCCGTCACCCTGCCGCTTGCGCTGCTTGCCATCTGCCTGTCCGTCACTATTGCCATTCCGCTCGGCGTCGCGGCGGCGAAGAACCGCAACGGGGCGCTGGATTTTGCGGCCGGGCTGTTTTCCCATGTGGGCATCGCCGTGCCGGGTTTCTGGGTCGGGCTGCTGCTCATCATCGTGTTTTCCACCACGCTCGGCTGGATGCCGGCCGGCGGGTTTCCCGGCTGGGCACCGAGCTTTTCGGCCGCTCTCACGGCGCTGGTGCTGCCGGCAATCGCGCTCGCGCTGTCGCAGGCCGGCGTTCTCACCCGCGTCTGCCGCTCCGCCGTGCTGGAGGTGATGAATGAGGATTTCGTGCGTACCGCCCGCGCCAAGGGCTTGAGCGAGCGGGTGGCGCTGTGGCGGCATGCGGTGCCGAACGCGATGATCCCCGTCGTCACCATGATCGGCCTGCAATTCACCTTCCTCATCGCCGGTGCTGTGCTGGTAGAAAATGTCTTCAACCTGCCGGGTCTCGGGCGGCTTGCCTATCAGGCACTGACGCAGCGGGATATCGTGGTGATGCAATCCGTCGTGCTGTTCTTCTCGGCGCTGGTTATCATCATGAATTTCGTGGTCGATATCGCCTATCTCTTCATCGATCCGAGATTGCGGGCAGGTGCACGATGATGCGATTGCTCCGCCGCCGCCCGGCCTTCGTCGTCGGCATCGCCGTCACCACCTTTCTCGTCGCCGTCGCCCTTTTGTCGCTGGTCTGGACGCCGGTTTCGCCGACCAAGATGCAGATCGTGCAGAAACTGAAATCGCCTTTCGTTTATGGCGGCCTCGGTACGGATCATTTCGGCCGCGATGTGCTTTCCATGCTGATGGCCGGTGCGTGGAATTCGCTCTCCACCGCCATTGCCGCCGTCGCCATCGGCGCCTTTATCGGCACGGCGATCGGTGTTGCGGTCGCAGCCCTGCGCGGCTTTACTGAAACCGTGGTCATGCGCATCTGCGACATCATCTTCGCCGTGCCGCCGATCCTGTCAGCCATGATGCTCGGCGCATTCATCGGCACGGGGCGTTTCACCGCCATCATCGCCATCGCCACCTTCATGGTGCCGGTCTTTGCCCGGCTGACGCTGGGGGCGGCCTTACAAATCTGGGCGCGGGAATATATCACCGCCGCCACCAGCATCGGCCAGAACCGGGCCAAGATCACGCTTTTCCATATCGTGCCGAATATTTCCAACCAGATCATCGTGCAGGTGACGATCCAGCTCGGTCTTGCGATATTGACGGAGGCTGGCCTTTCCTTCCTCGGTCTCGGCATGCCGCCACCCGCCGCCACCTGGGGACGGATGCTGGCGGATGCCCAGACCTATCTCGGCGCGGCCCCCTGGCTTGCCATCATGCCGGGCCTTGCCATTGCGCTCGCCGTCTTCGGCCTCAACCTTCTCGGTGATGGCCTGCGTGATCTGCTGGACCCGCGCGATACCAGCTGACCGCTTCAAGCCGATATTGCCCCTATTTCCTGTTTTTGTGACGAGACGATGCCATGACCGATCTCATAGACCTCAACACGCTCGAAATCCTGGCGCTTTATCGGGAAAGGAAGCTTTCGCCCTCGGAATATTGGCTGGCGGTGGAGGCGCGGATCGAGGCTTTCGAACCGACGGTGAATGCGCTTTATGCCTATGACCCGGAAGATGCCCGCAGGCAGGCAGAGGCTTCGACGCAGCGCTGGTATAGAGGCGAAACGCTCGGTGCTCTCGATGGGCTTCCGGTATCGTTAAAGGAACTCATCGCCACCAAAGGCCATCCCGTGCCGCTCGGCACAAAGGCGGTGGAACTGGTTCCGGCTCTCGATGATGCGCCGGTCGCCGCCCGTTGCCGGGAAGACGGGGCGATCCTCTACGCCAAGACGACCTGCCCGGATTACGGCATGCTCTCCTCCGGCCTTTCCAGCTTCCACAAGCTCAGCCGCAACCCGTGGGACCCCACCCAGAACCCCGGCGGCTCCAGCGCCGGGGCGGCTTCGGCGGGCGCTGCGGGTTATGGCACGCTGCATATCGGCACGGATATTGGTGGCTCTGTGCGGCTGCCGGCCGGGTGGACCGGGCTCTTCGGTTTCAAGCCGAGCCAGGGCCGCATTCCGGTCGATCCCTATTATACCGGCCGCTGCGCCGGGCCGATGACCCGCACCGTCGCCGACGCGGCCTATGCGATGGCGACGCTTTCGCGCCCGGACTGGCGCGATGGCACATCGCTGCCACCCAACACCATCGACTGGATGGATCTCGACATCGATGTGAAGGGCCTGAAAATCGGCCTGATGCTGGATGCCGGCTGCGGCCTGCCGCTGGATGAAGAGGTGCGCGATGCCGTGCTTTCCGCCGCTAAACTGTTCGAAGCGGCGGGCGCCATCATCATCCCGGTCGAGCCGGTGCTGACACGGGAGATGCTGGATGGGCTGGACGATTTCTGGCGCGCGAAATTCTGGGGCGATATGGCGGCGCTGAGCGCCGAGCGCCGCGCGGCGATCCTTCCCTATATTCACGACTGGGCGCAGAAAGGCGCGGATGTTTCCGGTGCGCGTGCCGTTTTCGGTTTCAATCAGACCATGGAAATGCGTAAAGTTTGCAGTCGGTTGATGCAGTCTGTTGATGTTGTTATTTCACCCGTCAACCCCATCGTCTCCTATCCTGCCGACTGGGCTTCGCCCACCAATGATCCCGAACGACCCTTCGAACATATCGCGTTTACCGTGCTGTGGAACATGTCGGAACAGCCGGCATCCTCGATCAATTGCGGCTTCTCTAGATCGGGAATGCCGATTGGCTTGCAGATCGTCGGTCCGCGTTATGAGGATCTGTTCGTGCTGAAGCTTTCCAGAGCCTTTGAGGCATGGGGCGGCGGTGTGCGGCGCTGGCCGGAGCCGCCGCAGGGCCGCTAATCCCGCCATTATCGGCCTTGTAGTATAGCGATAATACCCGTGCTTTGCCCCACACTGCTAGAGTGCCTGCAGGCATTTAAAAACGGGAGGAGCAAACATGCCGAAGAAGATTTTGATGATCGCCGGCGATTTCGCCGAGGATTATGAGACCATGGTGCCGTTCCAGACCCTGCTTGCGGTCGGCCATACGGTCCATGCCGTCTGCCCTGGCAAGAAAGCGGGCCAGACGATTGCCACGGCAATCCATGATTTCGAGGGTGACCAGACCTATTCTGAAAAGCGCGGCCATAATTTCGCGCTCAACGCCACCTTCGCCGATATCAAGGTTGCGGATTACGATGCGCTGGTCATTCCGGGCGGGCGTGCGCCGGAATATCTGCGGCTCAATGCGGATGTGCTCGCTGCCGTGAAACATTTCTTCGAGGCTGACAAGCCTGTCGCGGCCGTCTGCCATGGCGCGCAATTGCTGGCGGCGGCCGGTGTCCTGAAGGGCCGCACCTGCTCGGCCTATCCCGCCTGCCGCCCGGAAGTGGAACAGGCGGGCGGCACCTATGCCGATATCGCCATCGATGCCGCCGTTACCGACGGCAAGCTGGTGACGGCGCCCGCATGGCCGGCGCATCCGGCCTGGCTTTCGCAATTCATGGCGGTGCTCGGCAAATAAGACCGGCAAAACGGGGCTTTTTCCGGCCCCGTTTTCCGCTTATGTTTTTGAGCGTGGTGAGGGAGGAAACCATGTGCAAGCTCTTCATCAAGGCAGACCCGACGCTTTGGGAAAGCCATACCCGGTCGCTCAGGATCGATGGCATGGTCACGAGCGTGCGGCTTGAAAACTTCTTCTGGACGACACTGGATGAGATCGCGCGGCGCGATGGCATGAACAGTGTCCAGCTCATCGCCAAGCTTTATAATGAATCGATCGATGCCGGGCATGATCTCGGCAACTTCACCTCGTTCCTGCGGGTCTGCTGCGGGCGTTATCTCGCGCTTCAGCTTTCCGGCGATATTCCGGCGCGGACAGATATTCCGATTGCGGCACTGGATGCGGACAGCATTCTCGATGCGGAGAAGGCGAATTACCACTAACTAGTCACCGTATGCTCCACGTCATCCTCGGGAAAAGCCCGAGGATGACGTGGAGAGTTCTTACGTCTTATCATCACCCTCCGATCGGCCGTCTCCTCAGCTCTTCAACGCCCTTGGGTCGAGCGCATCACGCACGGCATCGCCGATATAGTTGACGCTCAGAACCGTCAGTGAAATCGCCAGCCCCGGCCACAGCACGCGCGATGGCGTCAATTGCAGGAAGTTGGCGCCATCGAAGAGCAGCCGTCCCCAGGTCGGAAAGTCGGAGGGGAAGCCGAGGCCTAGGAAGGAGAGCGCCGATTCCGTGATGATGGCGGCGGCGATGCCGAGCGTGGCGGATACCATGATCGAACTCAGAACATTCGGCAGGATGTGCCTGATAATGATGCGATATTCGCGCATGCCGCTCGATTTCGCCGCCATGATGAATTCCTGGCTTTTGATCGTCAGCACATCGCCGCGCACGATACGGGCGGTATGCATCCAGCTGGTTATCCCGATCACGAAGACGATCAGGATGAAGATGCCGGTTTCCGGCCCGAAGGCTGCGCGCAGCGTATCGCGAAACAGCATCAGGATGACGAGCAGCAGCGGCAGGAGCGGCAGGGCCAGGAACAGGTCGGTGAGCCGCATCAGCGGGCCGTCCAGATTTCGGAAATAACCTGATAGCACCCCCACCAGCGTGCCGAGAAACAGCGCCAGCAGCATGGCGGTAATGCCGACGGCAAGCGAGATGCGCCCACCCGCCAGAACCTGTGCCAGCATGTCCTTGCCGAGATTGTCGGTGCCGAAGGGATGGGCCAGCGACGGCCACTGGTTGCGCGCCTTCACGTTGATGGCGTTGGGTGCCACGGTGTGGATATAGGGGCCGACATAGACCGCAAGCAGGATGAAGGCGAAGACGAAGAGCCCCGCCACGCCGCCCTTGTGAACGCGGAACTGTTTCCAGATATCGGCAAGGGCGGATTGCGTGGGCGAGGGAGCAACCGTCGGCGCTGCGATGGTGGCGTCAGTCATAGCGGATCCTCGGGTCGAGAATGCCGTACAGCACGTCGGCAATCAGGTTGAAGAGCACGATCAGCACCGCGAAAATGAAGGTCAGCGTCTGCACCAGCGGAATATCCGCACCCTGAACGGCGGTGATCAGCAATTGGCCAAGCCCGTTCACGCGGAAAATCTGCTCGGTGATGATGGCGCCGGAAAAGATCGTCGGCACGCCGAGCGCAATGACGGTCACGACCGGGATCAGGCTGTTGCGCAGCACATGCACGAGCAGCACGGATTTTTCCTTCACGCCCTTGGCGCGCGCCGTGCGCACATAATCCTGATGCAGATTGTCGAGCATGGAGGCGCGCACGAAGCGGCTGATCTGCGAGACGTTGTAGAGCGTCAGCACCAGCACCGGCAGGAACATCTGCTTCACCTGCGCCACGAAACTTGCCCAGTCCCTGACCTGCAGATTGGTGTCGTAAACGGAAGGGAACCATTGCAGATAGGAGCTGAAGATGACGACCAGCAGCACGCCGGTGAAGAAGGTCGGCACCGAATAACCGACCATGGAAACGAAGGTGCCGATCTGGTCGAAGATCGAATATTGCTTGTAGGCGGAGATGACACCGATCGGGATCGCCAGCAGCGCGCCGAACAGATAGGCAAGGCCTACCACCCAAAGCGTCTGCGGCATGCGCTGGATGACGAGATCGACCACCGGGCTGCGTGTCGCCCAGGAGAGCACCCGCATGCGGCTGCCATCGCCGATCTGCCAGCCGGTCAGCTTTTCAAAGAGGTTCAGCGGCTCGTTGATGAAGAATTGCTGCAGCCACATCAGGTAACGGACGAAGAAGGGCTGGTCGAGGCCAAGCGAGGCGCGGATCTGTTCGCGCACCTCGGGCGGAATGGTGAGCGGCAGATCGCCGGTCGGGTCGTTGGGCGCGAGATCGAGCAGCGCGAAGATGACGAAGCTGATGACGAGCAACGTCGGTACGGCAAAGGCAAGCCGCCGGAGCGTAAAGGTAAACATCTGAAACTCTCCAGACCCAGAGCGCGGCAGGGCGAAAATCGGGAGTGTTTTCGCAGGGACGCGGCCAATGTGTCTTCAGATCATGGTCCAGGGCATGCAAAAGGCCGGCTCCCCCTGGGAAGCCGGCACATCTGCGTGTTATTTCTTGCGGGACCAGTCCGCGACGTTCCAGAGTTCGGAATCCCAGGCATTCATGCGAACGCCTTCCAGCGTCAGCGAATGCGAGGAGACACTGCCGCGGTGGATGAGCGGAATATGCGCGCCTTCCTCCGTCAGCATGTCATTGAGCTGCTTGGAAATCTCCGCGCGCTTGGTAAGCTCGGCGGTCTTGGAGAGTTCGCCCACCAGCTTGTCAAATTCCGGGTTGCAATAACGCGGAATATTCTGGCCCTGCCAGCCGTTTTGAGGGGCGGGGATCTTGTCGCACAGCCATTCCGCCAGATATTTCTCCGGGTCGGTGCCGTCGAAATTGTTGGTGTACATTTCGACATCGGCATAGAACTTCTGGAAGGTGTCCGGGCTGGCCGGGTCACCGCCGAAGAAGACCGAGGCGCTGACATTGCGCAGTTCGGAGGCAACGCCGATCTGCGACCACATGTCCTTCACCAGTTCCTGCGTGGCCTGGCGAACCGAATTGGTGGAGGTCTGGTAAAGGAAGGAGAGTTTCACGCCATTCTTGGCGCGAATGCCGTCGGCGCCTTTCACCCAGCCGGCATCGTCCAGCAGCTTGTTTGCGCCATCCACATCCTGCTTCAGGCACCAGCTGTCATTCTTGGTGGAGGCGACGGCTTCCGGCGCCGGCACGATGTTGCAGGTCGGTTTGCCGGCTTCACCGTAACCGGCCTCATCGATCACGTCGCGGTCGATGGCGAGTGAGAGCGCCCGGCGCACGGCGGGGTCGGAAAGGGCAGGGTGCGGGCCGCCCTCTTTGGTGGAGCGCTTGTCGCCCAGAGAAGGATCGGCATTGTACCAGTTGAGATTGATACGCTCGACCTGCGTGCCGAAGGCGGTTTCCAGCTTGCCCTTGCCGGCAGCCACCATGGTGGCCAGGATTTCCGGCTCCACCTGCATGTTCCAGGCGTAATCGAATTCGCCGGTTTCCAGCACGGCGCGCGCGGCGGAAGCGGCGTCGCCGCCGCCCTTCAGCGTCGCGGTGGCAAAGGCGGGCTTGGCCGGATCGCGGTAATTGGGGTTGGCGACGAAGCTGATGACATCATTCGGCTTGAAATCCTTGACCACGAAGGGGCCGGTGCCGATGGGGCCGAAATTGGCGGATGTGCAGCCGGGTGCGGCGGCGCCGACGCATTTTTCGAACTGCTTCTTCTGGATGACGGGCGATTGCGCTCCGACGAAGGCGGAATAGGGGTAGGGTTTCGGTTCGGTGAAGCTGACCTTGACGGTGTGGGCGTCGATGGCCTCGACATTCTTCACGCCTTCATATTGTGCCGCCTGCGCGCAGCCGCCATCCGGAGCGGTGCAATATTTCCACGAGAAAATCACGTCTTCGGCGGTGAAGGGCGTGCCGTCTGACCATTTGACGTCGCTTTTCAGCTTCCACGTCATGCTGAGCAGATCCTTCGCGACGCCGCCATTGTCGACCGTCGGAATCTCGGTGACCAGCATCGGCACCAGCTCGCCCTTTTCGTCGTAGCGCGCCAGCGGTTCGATCACCATGGACGAGCTGTAGATCTCTTTCGTGCCACCCGAAAGATAAGGGTTGAGTGTCGATACAGCCTGCCAGAACAGGATTTTCAATTCGCCGTCACTGCCACGCTCGGCATGGGCGGCAGAGCCTGCGAAAGCCATCGCCGCCACCGTGCTGGCAAAGAGAACGCTGCGCTTCTTCATCGTGGTTTTCCCCTTTTTTGGATTTTATCTATTCGAATGTTTGACGCTTTTCCCGTCGTCAAATGCAAGGTCTTTTATTTTAAGTGTTTGACTTTGCTAATGAATATTCCATCATTACCGATGATGCTATTGTCAGTTTTTTTTAAAAGCAAGTCCCAATGTCGCTTTTGTGAACAAAATTTGAGCCATTCAGTTTTGGGCCTATTTTTCGCCCATGTAGAGAATTTCCTGCTTGCAAAAGGAGAAATTCCAAACGCAATATGTTTTCCGACAACCCGGCGGGGAACAAAAAAAGGGAAAAAGAGAATGCCGATATTGAACCGTGTGGCTGAAATGCAGGAAGACGTGGCCGGCTGGAGGCGTCACCTGCACGAGCACCCGGAACTGCTCTATGATGTCTTCGAAACATCGAAATTCGTGGCCGAGAAACTGAAATCCTTCGGCTGCGACGTGGTGGAGACCGGTATCGGCAAGACCGGCGTGGTGGGCATCATCAAGGGCCGGCACGGGGACGGCCCGACCATCGGTTTCCGCTCCGACATGGACGCCCTGCCGATCCTCGAGACCAGCGGCAAGCCTTGGTCTTCGAAGACACCGGGCAAGGCCCATTCCTGCGGTCACGACGGGCACACCGCCATGCTTCTGGGCGCGGCGCAATATCTGGCCGAGTCCCGCAATTTCAAGGGTTCCGTCGCGGTCATCTTCCAGCCGGCCGAAGAGGGCGGGGCAGGCGCTCTCGCCATGCTGAATGACGGCATGATGGAGAAATTCGGCATTTCGCAGGTCTATGGCATGCATAACGAGCCGGGTATCCCGGTCGGGCAGTTCGCCATCCGCAAGGGTTCCACCATGGCGGCGGCGGATGCTTTCGAAATCACGATTACCGGCAAGGGCAGCCACGCGGCCGCGCCGCATCTTTCCGTCGATCCGGTTCTGACCTCGGCCTATATCATCATCGCCCTGCAATCCATCGTCTCGCGCGAGACGGACCCGTTGAAATCGCTGGTCGTCACCGTGGCCACTACCCATGGCGGCACGGCCTCCAACGTCATTCCCGGTTCCGTGACGCTGACGGGCACGGTGCGCACGCTTCTGCCGGAAACCCGCGATTTCGCCGAAAAGCGCCTGAAGGAAGTAGCGACAGCCACCGCCATGGCGCATGGCGCGACGGCCGAGGTGAAATATGATCGCGGTTATCCCGTCACCTTCAACCACAGCGACGAGACCGAATTCGCGACCGGCGTAGCCATGGGCGTGGCGGGTGCGAACGCCGTCAACACCAATCCCAACCCGCATATGGGGGCGGAGGATTTTTCCTACATGCTGGAAGCGCGCCCCGGCGCCTTCATCTTCATCGGTAACGGCGATACGGCCGGGCTGCACAATGCGGCTTACGATTTCAACGATGACGCGCTGCCATACGGCATCAGCTACTGGGTTTCGATGGCCGAAACCGCACTTGCTGCATAAGACATCCGGCGGCCCGCGTGGCCGCCTTCTGCTTTTCAGGAGATCGGCATGCTTTTGGCGGCAACATCCATGGAACAGACCGGCGGTTCGGTAAGCCCGGTTCTGTCGGTTCAGAATCTCACCACCTCCTTCCGCGTCGATGGCGGCTGGAAATCCGTCGTCCGCAACATGAGTTTCGAGATCGCGCCGCGTGAAACGGTGGCGATCGTTGGTGAAAGCGGCTCGGGCAAGAGCGTGACGTCGCTGTCCATCATGCGGCTGCTTGATAAAAAGACGAGCCGCATCGAAGGCAAGGTCATGCTCGGCGGGCGCGATCTGCTGGCGCTGCCGGAAGAGGAGATGCGCAAGGTTCGTGGCAAGGACATTTCGATGATCTTCCAGGAGCCGATGACCAGCCTCAACCCGATCTTCCCGATCGGCAAGCAGATCGCCGAAGCACTTACCGTGCATCAGGATATTTCCTCTTCCGCCGCGCGCGCTGAGGTCATCCGCCTCTTGGAAAAGGTCCGCATTCCCAATGCGAAGAACCGTTTCGACGATTATCCGCATCAGTTCTCGGGCGGCATGCGCCAGCGCGTGATGATCGCCATGGCGCTTGCCTCCAGGCCGAAACTGCTGATTGCCGACGAGCCGACGACGGCGCTCGACGTCACAATTCAGGGCCAGATACTCGACCTCATCAAGCAATTGCAGGAAGAGGAGGGCATGTCGGTCTTGTTCATCACCCATGATATGGGCGTGGTGGCGGAGGTGTCGGATCGCACCATCGTCATGTTCCGCGGCGATGTGGTGGAAACCGGCACGACCGATGATATCTTCCACCGCGGCCACCATCCTTACACACGGGCGCTGCTTTCAGCGGTGCCGAAGCTCGGCTCGATGCGGTCTCGGGTGCTGCCTGCCCGTTTCCCGATCATCGATATCAAGACCGGTGAGAGCCAGCCGGTGGTGGAGACGAAGGACACGGTGTCCGGCGGCAAGACGCCCATTCTGTCGGTCAAGGACCTGACGACACGTTTCGATATCCGTTCCGGCCTGTTCGGCCGCAAATCCGGCGCCGTGCATGCGGTGGAGAAGGTCTCCTTCGATCTGGCGGAGGGTGAAACCCTGTCGTTGGTCGGCGAATCTGGCTGCGGCAAGTCGACCACGGGTCGGTCGATCACCCGGTTGATCGAGCCCACATCGGGCAATGTCACGCTGGATGGTTACGAGGTGCTGAAACTCGACCGGACGACGTTGCGCACCATGCGCCGCAGCGTGCAGATGATCTTTCAGGACCCCTTCGCGTCGCTCGATCCGCGCATGAGCATCGGCACGGCGATCATGGAACCCTTTATCGAACACCGCCTCGGAGCCAAGCAGCAGGCGCGCGACAAGGCGGCGGACCTCCTTGAAAAGGTCGGTCTCAACCCGGACATGATGAAACGTTTCCCGCATGAGTTTTCCGGCGGCCAGCGCCAGCGTATCGCCATTGCCCGCTCGCTGATGCTCGATCCCAAGGTGATCGTCGCCGATGAGGCGGTCTCGGCGCTCGATGTCTCCATCAAGGCGCAGGTCTGCAACCTGCTGCTGGACCTGCAGCAGAGCCTCAACCTCGCCTTCCTGTTCATTTCCCATGACATGGCGGTGGTGGAACGCGTCAGCCATCGTGTCGCCGTGATGTATCTTGGCGAGATCGTGGAGATCGGCCCGCGTGCCGCCGTCTTCGACAATCCGCAGCATCCCTATACGAAAAAGCTGATGTCGGCCGTTCCTGTGCCGGACCCGGCGCGGCGGCAGATCCGGCGCAACATGGCGACGGACGAGATCAAAAGCCCGATCCGCCCGGTGGACTATGTGCCGCCGCAGCGGCATTACCGCGAGGTTTCGGCAGGGCATCTGGTGCAGGAAGCTGCGTGATCGAATGGTGGCGGCTTCGGGTTGACCGCTGGTAAGGGAGCGAGTGGTTGCCGCGCATTTCTTCTCCCCGCCGGGGAGAAGGTCGCGGCAGCGGGATGAGGGGGCAAGCTCTCGATCTACCGCTGGCGTTTCCCCCTCATCCGACACTCGGGCCACCTTCTCCCCGGCGGGGAGAAGAAACGCGCCGCACCGTCGTGCCAGATGGTTTTCAGTCGGCCAAACGCTCGCTTTCGCATGCTCCCCGTTTGACAGCCGGCGCAAAAAAATGCCAGCAAATGCGCAGGCATAATTCTCAAAGGGCAGCGGCATGGCCAGACGAAACGACGCACATGGACGGCTGGACGATGCGGCCCGTGCCGGCTGGCTTTATTATGTCGCCGGCCGCACGCAGGATGAGATCGCCGCCACCATGGGCATTTCCCGGCAGTCGGCGCAGCGGCTCGTGTCGCTGGCCGTCGCCGAGCGGCTGATCAAGGTGCGGCTCGATCACCCCATCGCCGCCTGTCTGGAAAAAGCCGAACGGCTGAAGGAAAAATTCGATCTCAAATATATCGAGGTGGTGCCGAGCGATCCGGCCGGCGTCTCCTCCACGGTCGGCATTGCCGAAGCCGGGGCGGCGGAAATCGAGCGCTGGCTGAAAAACGCCGATCCAATCGTGCTTGCTATCGGCACCGGCCGCACCTTGAAGGCTGCTGTGGATCAGCTGCCGCCGATGGAATGCCCGCAACACCGTATCGTGTCGCTGACCGGCAATATCGGGCCGGATGGATCGGCCGCCTATTACAACGTCATCTTCAGCATGGCCGATGCCATCAAGGCGCGGCATTTCCCGATGCCGCTGCCGGTGCTCTGCTCATCGGCCGAGGAGCGGGAACTGCTGCACGACCAGTCCATGGTGCGCTCCACGCTGGCGCTGGGGGCCGCCGCCGATGTCACCTTCGTCGGTGTCGGTGAACTCGGCGAAAACGCGCCGCTCTGCGTTGATGGTTTCCTCGGCGTGGATGAGATGAAGGCCCTGATGGCCAGCGGCGCGGTCGGCGAGATTTGCGGCTGGATGTATGATGCCGATGGCCGCATTCTCGAGCACTCCGTCAACGAGCGCGTCGCCTCCGTTCCTATTCCGTCACGGGAGACCTGCACGGTCATCGGCATGGCGCAGGGCACCCGCAAGAATGCTTCGATTCTGGCGGCGCTGAGAGGTGGTCTGCTGAACGGTCTCATCACCGACGAAGCGACGAGCGAATATTTGCTCACACACTGAGCAAAAATTAAATCAATAAAATCAGATGGTTGATTTTTCCATGTGCGCCGCAGCACAGGATGTCGCTTGACTTTTTTGCTTATGAGGTGAGTAAATGCCCTAGAGCAAAGCGAATGCTCATCATTTTTCTTCTGGGAGGAAGATATGACATTGAAGACCATTTTGCTGGGCGCATGCTCGGCACTCGCCTTTTCGACCCTTGCTTCCGCCGAGACGCTGACGATCGCGACCGTGAACAACGGTGACATGATCCGCATGCAGGGTCTGACCTCCGACTTCACCGCCAAGAACCCCGACATCAAGGTCGAATGGGTGACGCTCGAAGAAAACGTCCTGCGTGAGCGCGTGACGACCGATATCGCCACCAATGGCGGCCAATATGACATCATGACCATCGGCAATTACGAAGTGCCGATCTGGGCCAAGCAGGGCTGGCTGCTGCCGCTCGAAAAGCTCGGCGACAAATATGACGTCGACGATCTGCTGCCGGCGATCCGCGGCGGTCTTTCCATGGAAGGCAAGCTTTATGCGGCGCCGTTCTATGGCGAATCCGCCATGATCATGTACCGCAAGGACCTGTTCGAAAAAGCCGGCCTGAAGATGCCGGATAGCCCGACCTGGGAATTCATCGGCGATGCCGCCCGCAAGATCACCGACCGCAAGGCGGATATCAACGGCATCTGCCTGCGCGGCAAGGCCGGCTGGGGCGAGAACATGGCCTTCATCAGCGCGCTCACCAATTCCTTCGGTGGCCGCTGGTTCGATGAAAACTGGAAGCCGCAGTTCGACCAGCCGGAATGGAAAAGCTCGCTGCAGTTTTATGTCGATCTGATGAAGGATGCCGGCCCGTCCGGTGCTTCCTCCAACGGTTTCAACGAAAACCTGACGCTGTTCCAGCAGGGCAAGTGCGGCATGTGGATCGACGCCACGGTAGCTGCTTCCTTCGTCTCCAACCCGAAGGATTCCACCGTTGCCGACAAGGTCGGTTACGCTATCTTCCCGACCCATGGCGAGCTGAAGAACCACGGCAACTGGCTGTGGTCGTGGAACCTCGCGATCCCGAAGAGCTCGCAGAAGTCGGAAGCGGCTGAAAAGTTCATTTCCTGGGCAACCAGCAAGGACTATACCGCGCTTGTCGCTTCCAAGGAAGGCTGGGCAAACGTGCCTCCGGGCACCCGCACCTCGCTTTACAAGAATGCCGACTATGAAAAGGCAGCCGCCTTCGCCAAGCCGACGCTTGCCGCCATGGATGCCGCCGACATCACCAAGCCGACTGTAAAGCCGGTGCCTTATACCGGTGGTCAGTTCGTGGCGATCCCTGAATTCCAGGCGCTCGGCACCACGGTCGGTCAGCTGTTCTCGGCGGTGGTTGCCGGCCAGTCCAGTGTCGATGATGCGCTTGCGGGCGCCCAGTCGACCGCGACGCGTGAAATGACCCGCGCCGGTTACATCAAGTAATCCTCCCGAAGATCGCTGCCCGGCGCCAATGCCGGGCAGCGAACCTTGGGGATTGGAGGCCACCGGGATGTACGGCGGCGTTTAAGCCTTTCAAATCAAAACAAGAATGAGCCGGTTCTTCCGGATATGCCGGGCGCATGTCGTGACGCCCAGGCCCAAGGGGAGGTGAGTGCAATGGCAACACGAAACACGAGCGGGTTAGCGCGGGTGATGCTTGCGCCCTCGGTGCTTTTGCTTCTGGTGTGGATGATCGTGCCCCTGGCGATGACGTTGTGGTTCTCGTTCCAGAACTACAATCTCCTCAACCCGGCCAATGTCAGCTTTGCCGGTCTGTTCAATTACCAGTATTTCTACACCGACCCGGCCTTCTTCCAGTCGATCTGGAACACGCTGGTCATCGTCGGCGGCGTACTTGCGATCACCGTCATCGGCGGCATCGCCATTGCGCTCTTGCTCGACAATGACATTTTCGGCCAGGGCATCGTGCGCATCATGATCATCTCGCCCTTCTTCGTCATGCCGCCTGTCGCAGCACTGGTGTGGAAGAACATGATCATGCATCCGGGTTACGGCGTGCTCGCCGATCTTGCCCGCTTCTTCGGTTTCCAGCCGGTCGACTGGTTCGCGCAGTTTCCCCTGCTGTCGATCATCATCATCGTCGCCTGGCAATGGCTGCCGTTCGCGACGCTGATCCTGCTCACCGCCCTGCAGTCGCTCGATGGCGAGCAGAAGGAAGCCGCCGAGATGGATGGCGCCAACTTCGTCAACCGCTTCATCTACCTGACCCTGCCGCATCTGTCGCGCGCCATCACCGTCGTCATTCTCATCCAGACGATCTTCCTGCTCGGCGTCTATGCGGAAATCCTCGTCACCACCAATGGCGGCCCCGGCTATGCCTCCACGAACCTCGCCTTCCTCATCTATCGCACCGCACTATTGGGCTACGACGTCGGCGGTGCTTCGGCCGGCGGCATCATCGCCGTCATCCTCGCCAATATCGTCGCCATCTTCCTGATGCGTGCCGTTGGCAAGAACCTCGACCGGTAAAGGGGAAACATCATGGCCCGCAAGACAACCACACGTGCGAAGATCGGCTTTTCCATCGCGGCCTGGGCCGTGGCGCTGTTGCTGTTCTTCCCGATCCTCTATGCCTTCCTCACCTCGCTCAAGACCGAGCCGGAAGCAATCGCCGGCTTCAGCCTCATTCCCTCGGGCACGCTTGAGAATTATGTCACGGTGCAGACCCAGCGCGATTACTTCAAGCCCTTCATGAACTCGGTGGTGCTGTCGCTCGGCTCGACGATCATTGCGCTCATCATCGCCATTCCCGCCGCCTGGGCCATGGCGTTCTCGCCGACCAAACGCACCAAGGACATTCTGATGTGGATGCTCTCCACCAAGATGATGCCGGCCGTCGCCGTGCTGGTGCCGATCTATCTGATCTTCCGCAATGCCGGCCTGCTCGATACCCGCATCGGCCTCACCGTCATGCTCACCTTTATCAACCTGCCGATCGTCATCTGGATGCTCTACACTTACTTCCGGGAAATCCCCGGCGAGATTCTGGAAGCCGCCCGCATGGATGGCGCCTCGCTGTGGAACGAGATCGTGCATGTGCTCACACCAATGGCGGTGCCGGGCATTGCCTCGACGCTGCTCTTGAACGTCATCCTCGCCTGGAACGAAGCCTTCTGGACCATCCGGCTGACGACCACCAATGCCGCCCCGCTGACGGCCTTCATCGCCTCCTTCTCCTCGCCGCAGGGGCTGTTCTGGGCAAAACTCTCGGCCGCCTCGATGATGGCGATCGCCCCCATTCTCGTCATCGGCTGGTTCTCGCAGAAACAACTCGTGCGTGGCCTGACCTTTGGCGCCGTGAAATAAGGAACGACAAACATGGGCAGCATTTCCCTTCAGACCGTGTCCAAGCTCTTCGGTGAGGCGAAAGTCATCCCGTCGATCGATCTCGATATCCATGACGGCGAGTTCGTCGTCTTCGTCGGTCCCTCCGGCTGCGGCAAATCCACGCTTTTGCGGCTGATCGCCGGGCTGGAAGACGTCTCCGGCGGCAAGATCATCATCGACGGCAAGGATGTGACGGAAAAGGCCCCGGCCGAGCGCGGCCTTGCCATGGTGTTCCAGTCCTATGCGCTTTATCCGCATATGAGCGTCAGGAACAACATCGCCTTCCCGCTGAAGATGGCCAAGCTCGACAAGGCGGTGATCGATAAAAAGGTGGAAGACGCCGCTCGCGTGCTGAACCTTACCGATTATCTCGAACGCCGGCCCTCGCAGCTGTCGGGCGGCCAGCGCCAGCGTGTGGCTATCGGCCGCGCCATCGTGCGCGAACCCTCCGCCTTCCTGTTCGACGAGCCGCTCTCCAACCTCGATGCGGCGCTGCGCGGCACCATGCGGCTGGAAATCTCCGAGCTGCACAACACGCTGAAGACAACGATGATCTATGTCACCCACGACCAGGTGGAGGCCATGACCATGGCCGACAAGATCGTCGTGCTCAACCGCGGCAATATCGAGCAGGTCGGCTCGCCGATGCAGCTCTACCGCTCCCCCGCCAACCTCTTCGTCGCCGGCTTCATCGGCTCGCCGCGCATGAACCTCATCACCGGCGACTTTGCCCGCAGCAAGAATGCCACCACCGCCGGTGTGCGGCCAGAACATCTGCTGCTGTCGAAGGACAGCGGGCTGTGGCAGGGCAAGGTCACCGTCGCCGAACATCTCGGCTCCGATACCTTCCTGCATCTCGAGGTCAACGGCATCGGACCGATCACTGCCAGAGCCGATGGCGAGTTCGAATGCAGGCATGGCGATACCGTCTTCATCACACCCGATGATACAAAGATACACAGGTTCGATGATAAGGGTGTCGCAATATGACGGGGAGACTGGACGGTAAATCCGCGCTGATTACCGGTTCGGCGCGCGGCATCGGCCGCGCCTTTGCCGAAGCCTATCTGCGCGAGGGCGCGACGGTCGCCATTGCCGATATCGATTTCGAGCGGGCCAGCAAGACTGCCCGCGAGATTGGCGAGAACGCCTATGCCGTCGAACTCGACGTGACCAAACAGCATTCGATCGACACCGCCATCCGCACCGTGGAGGGCCAGACCGGCGGGCTCGATATCCTCATCAACAATGCCGCGCTCTTTGACCTCGCACCGATTGTCGAGATCAAACGCGAGAGCTACGAGCGGCTGTTTTCGATCAACGTGTCCGGCACGCTGTTCATGATGCAGGCCGCCGCAAAAACAATGATCGCTCGGGGAAAAGGCGGCAAGATCATCAACATGGCAAGCCAAGCGGGCCGGCGCGGTGAGGCCCTTGTGGCGGTTTATTGCGCCACCAAGGCCGCCGTCATCAGTCTCACGCAATCGGCCGGGCTCGATCTCATCAAACACGGCATCAACGTCAATGCGATTGCGCCGGGCGTGGTCGATGGTGAGCACTGGGACGGCGTGGACGCGCTGTTTGCGAAATATGAAAACCGCCCCGCCGGTGAAAAGAAGCGGCTGGTCGGAGAGGCCGTACCCTTCGGCCGCATGGGCCGTGCCGAAGACCTGACCGGCATGGCGATCTTCCTTGCCTCGGCTGAAGCCGAATACATCGTCGCCCAGACCTATAATGTCGATGGCGGCAACTGGATGAGCTGATCCCCGGGACTTTCCCGGTGACCGGCACGAACAACGTTTCCCTTTCGAGGATCGTGACATGACATGCAAACTCTCCCTCGCAACGCTTGACGACGCCAGAAAAACCGCGGCGGTTCCGGCCTATTCCCGCGACGATCTCTCCGCCGGCATCGTGCATTTCGGTGTCGGCAATTTCCACCGCGCCCATCAGGCGGTCTATCTGGATGACCTGTTCAACACGGGCACGGATCATGACTTCGCCATCATCGGCGCCGGTGTTCTGCCTTCCGATGCGGTGATGCGGGAAAAGCTCGCCGCGCAGGATTTCCTGACGACTGTGGTGGAGCAGGACAATAACCGCACCGGTGCGCGTGTCACCGGGCCGATGATTGATATTCTGATGGTCGGCGACACACAGCGCATTGTCGATACGCTCGCCGATCCGAAAATCCGCATCGTCTCGATGACGATTACCGAAGGCGGTTATTTCATCGACGCTTCCGGTTCCTTCAATCCGCAGCACCCGGCGATTGCCGAGGACGGGAAACATCCGGCCCAGCCGAAAACCGTCTTCGGCCTGATCGTCGCCGGGCTGAAGGCGCGACGCGACAGGGGGCTTTCCCCCTTCACCGTCATGTCCTGCGACAACATTCCACACAATGGCAAGGTCACAAAAAATGCGGTGGTTGGGCTTGCGGCGCTCTCCGATCCGGCCTTTGCCGACTGGATCGGTGCAAACGTCGCTTTCCCCAATTCCATGGTGGACCGCATCACGCCCGCCACCGGCGAACGCGAACGCAACATCGCCCGCGACGATTTCGGCATCAATGACAATTGGCCGGTCTTCTGCGAGGAATTCAAGCAATGGGTGATGGAGGATAATTTCCCCGCCGGCCGGCCTGCGCTCGAAAAGGCGGGTGTGCAGTTCGTGAAGGATGTTGCGCCTTACGAACACATGAAAATCCGCATCCTCAATGGCGGCCATGCGGCCATTGCCTATCCGGCGGCGCTGCTCGACATTCATTTCGTGCATGAGGCGATGGAACATCCGCTGATCCGGGCGTTCCTGGCAAAGCTCGAGAAGGACGAGATCATTCCCGTCATTCCCCCGGTTCCCGATACCGATCTCAACGATTATTTCACGTTGATCGAGCGGCGTTTCCTCAATCCGAAGATCGGCGACACGATACCGCGTCTGGCGCAGGACGGTTCCAACCGCCAGCCGAAATTCATCCTGCCTTCCACCGCCGACCGGTTGGCGCGCGGTGAGGATATTATCGGGCTTTCGCTGGTATCGGCGCTGTGGTGCCGCTATTTTTATGGCACTTCGGACAGCGGCAAGGAAATCACCTTCAACGATGCCAGTGCCGAACGCCTGCAGGCGGCGGCCATCAAGGCCAAGGACGATCCGATGGCCTTCCTTGCGCTTGACGATATCTTCGGGGCAGTTGCCGAATCGGAGCTTTTCCGTAAACGCTTCGCCCATGCACTGAAGACGCTGTGGCAAGAAGGCACGGCGAAGACCTTGCAGCTTTATCTGGATGACAAGCTGGCCGAAAAGTGACCACGAGATGGAAGACCCGACGGGACCATTGCTGATTTTCGATTGCGACGGCGTTCTCGTCGACAGCGAGCCGGTCTCGATCGCGGTGCTTCTCGACATGCTCTCCCATCTCGGCGTGACGATGGGAGAGGAGGAAGCCTATGAGCGCTTTCTCGGCCGCAGCGTCGCCAGCATGACGGCGACGCTGTTTGACGATTACGGTGTCGAGACCGACATCGATTTTCTCGACCATATGCGCGCGACGCTGTTCGAGCGTTTCCGCACCGAGCTGCGCCCGATCGAGGGCATTGCCGAAACGCTGGACCGGCTGAAGGCTCTCCGGCGCTGCGTGGCGTCTTCCAGCCAGCCGGAGCGCATCCGATATTCGCTGGGGCTGACCGGCCTGATCGAGCGGTTCGAGCCGCATGTCTTCAGCGCAACCATGGTCAGGAACGGCAAGCCGGCGCCCGATCTTTTCCTGCATGCGGCGCGCGAAATGGGTGCCGAACCGCGTCACTGCATCGTGATCGAGGACAGTCCGGCGGGCATTGCCGCCGCAAAGGCGGCCGGCATGGGCGTTTTTGCCTTTACCGGTGGTTCGCATGCGCGCTTTCCCGCATTCCGCGAGAAGATCGCCGGGCTCGGGGCTGATGCCGTGTTTGACGCGATGCCGGATTTGGTCCAACTTGTCGGCAATTATGTGGGGAAGGGCGGTTTTGACGACCAAGTGCAACGTGACGCGGGCTGAGCTTGAGCTTGCCTGCCGCCGTCGTCGTCGGGTCGTTGCGCAAGGGATGGAATTGAAGTCTTGATGCGTCAAAATCTCGTCGCTGTCGATGTCGGCACGGCCAGTGCGCGGGCCGGGATTTTCGATCCGGCCGGCCGGCTTCTCGCCCGCTCCACCCATCCCATCCTCATGCAGCGGCCGCGTGAAAACCACGCCGAGCATGATTCCACCGATATATGGAATGCCGTCTGTATCGCCGTGAAGGCGGCGCTTGCCGATGCCGGCGTTCCGCCGCAAAGCATCGCCGCCATCGGTTTCGATGCTACCTGCTCGCTTGTCATTCGTGACGCGCAGGGAGAGCCGGTTTCTGTTTCCATGACGGGGCAGGATCGCTTCGACACCATCGTCTGGCTCGACCACCGGGCGATAAACGAGGCCGACCGGCTGACGGCATCCGGCCACCGCGTTCTCGATTTCGCCGGCGACAGTGTTTCGCCGGAAATGCAGATGCCGAAGCTGATGTGGCTGAAGGCGCATATGCCTCAAAGCTGGGCGCGCATGTCCTTCGCCTTCGATCTCGCGGATTTCCTGACATGGAAGGCGACCGGTTCGGCGCAGCGCTCCAATTGCACGCAGACGGCGAAGTGGAATTTTCTGGCGCAGGAAAATCCCGGCTGGCAGGCGGATTATCTGGAACTGGCCGGCCTTGGTGATCTGAAGGAACGGGCAGGGCTGCCCGAAACCACCGTGATGCCGGGGGGAAGCATCGGTCCGCTTTCACCCGAAGCCGCGGCCGAACTCGGCCTCGACACCGGCTGCCAGGTGGCGGCGGGCATGATCGATGCCTATGCCGGCGCGCTTGGGGCGCTGGGCGGCTGCCTGTCGGGCGATGTCGGCCGGCATGTGGCGCTGATCGCCGGCACATCGAGCTGCCTTGTCGCCATGTCGCCGCGGCAGATGCCGGGTCACAGCCTCTGGGGCCCCTATTGGCAGGCCATTCTGCCCGGCCACTGGCTGGTGGAAGGCGGGCAATCGGCCACCGGCGCGCTGCTCGATCATATCGTGCGCATGCATGCGGCGGGCGGCGAGCCGGATATGGCGCTGCATGCCCGCATCGTTGCCCGGGTCAGCGAATTGCGCGCGCTCGAGGGCGAGGCCTTCGCCGAGCGGCTGCATGTGCTGCCGGATTTCCACGGTAACCGTTCGCCGCTGGCCGATCCGCACGCGGTCGGCGTCATCAGCGGCCTGACGCTGGACACGTCTTTCGACAGCCTCTGCCGTCTCTACTGGCGCACCGCCGTAGCGATAGCGCTCGGCGCGCGCCATGTACTCGATGCCATGGAGCGCTTCGGTTATGCGGTGGAAAGCCTGCATGTCACCGGCGGGCATGTGAAGAACCCGCTGCTGATGGAACTTTACGCCGACGTGACGGGCAAGCGCATCGTGGTTCCGGCCACCGCCGACGCCGTGCTTCTCGGCACGGCAATGACGGCGGCAACGGCGGGCGGCGTGCATGCGAACCTCGCGGCGGCGGGAGGCGCCATGTATCCGGGCAATGCGGAAATATCCGGAAATCCGGCGCTTAGAGCCCGTTATGAGCGGGATTACCGCCGTTTTCTCGCCATGTACCGGCATCGCCAGGAACTGGAAAGCCTTTAACTTTCAAGGAAGATAGCAAGGCTGAAATATGCCGGACGGGTTCCGCCTGTTTCTTCTCCCCGCCGGGGAGAAGGTGGCCCGAGGGGCCGGATGAGGGGGCTGGCTTTCCTTTTATTGTTATCCTTGCCCTTCATCTCGCTGCCGCGACCTTCTCCCCGGCGGAGAGAAGAAACAGGCTGATGTCGTCCTATCCGTGTCCTGCCCTCCTTTGAGTGTTGCCCGTCAAGTGCGCAGTGAGCGCTTCAGGGCGGCAACGTTTTTTGCCCTGGCCTTGCTGCTGTCATCGGCACCGGCGCTGAGGGCGCACAGGGTGAATTCCAGAAGCGAGACGAGTTGCAGCAGGCTCTGGCCGCCATTCTGGGCTTGCGGCATGGCAAGACAGATATCGGCGCTTTCCGGTCCCCATTCATAAAAACGGGTGGTGATCAAAAGCGTCCTGTAACCGCTCTTGCGGGCCATGGCCAACAGGCGCTGCAGGGGCGAAAGGTTGCCGCCACAATCCATGATGACGAGCAGGGTGCGCGCGGGATCGGAATCCCACAGGGCGACATGGGCGGCACTGTCGCTGCCGAGGTCATGAATGTGGCTTCGGCATTCCAGAAGCCGTCCGTAAAAATGCCGCGCGGCATCGAGGCCCTCCGGAGAGGTCGCCAGAAAAACATCGCCCGCCGTGGAGATCTCGTTCATTGCAAGGCGCCAGATCGGCTGGTTGGTCATGTCGAAGGCGGTCTGGATCGCCTGAATCTGCTGCGACAGGAGCTGCGAAAACGGGTTGGAATGGCGCTCGCCGCTCTCGGCCATTACAGGGCGTTCTACGCCGGCCGCCTCTTCCGCATGGCGCAGATCGGCGCGGATATCGCTGAACTGCCGGTAGCCCAGCGACCGCAGGAAGCGGCCGACCGTCATCGGGCTGAGGCTGAGCTTCACAGCCAGCGTCTGCGCCGTCTCGAACGGCAATTCGTCCAGATGCTCGATCAGATATTTAGCGATCTTGCGCTCGGAAGGTGTTCCCGCCTTCATGGCGCGCGTAAGGTTCAACAGCAGCTTTTCCACCAACGCCTCATTCTTTTATCTTTATTGAACGATGATGCATGCGCGCGCGCAGACGAGCGTGCGAACCGCAATTTGACGGTGGGGGAAAGCTTTTCCGGCCTTGTCCTCCACCGGACCGGAATGCGAATTCTTATAGGTGGATTATTATATTTTAGAGATACCTTTTATTCAAGAGAAATTCCATCTGCGGTTTAAATCCGGGAATTCGGCGTTTTCCACCTGTCTTGCAGAGTGGGTGGGCAGCGCCTATCTCTCGCCGTGTAAGGTTGTTTCAACGCGAGAGGCGTCGAGGAGTTCCGAATGATATTTGATGCGGCGCGGCTTGCATTCCACAATCTCTTTGCCGCCGAGACCCGCTCGGTGTTCTGGAAGGTTCTTGGGCTCACGCTTCTCGTGCTGGCGGCGCTGTGGTTCGCCATCCGCTCCATCTTCATCTATTTCGCCCTGCCATGGGTGGATACGCTGATCCCCGGCGTGCCGGACTGGGCCGGCTGGCTGACCTTCGTCTTCGCCATTTTCGCCGGCATCGGGCTTGCCCTGGCGCTGGCGCTGCTCATTTCGCCGGTTACCGCAGTTATTGCGGGCCTGTTTCTCGACGATGTCGCGGAAGTGGTTGAAAAAAAGACCTATCCGAACGATCCGCCGGGCAAGGCGATGCCGGTCGGCGAGGCCGTTCTGTCGTCCATCAAGTTCTTCGGTGTTGTCATTGCCGGCAACCTCGTCGCGCTGTTGCTGCTTCTGGTGCCGGGCATCAATCTCATCGCGTTTTTTCTGGTGAACGGCTATCTGCTCGGCCGGGAATTTTTTGAATTCGCTGCGATGCGTTTCCGCTCCCCCGTGGAAGCCCGGCAGTTTCGCTCAAAACACCGCACCACCGTCTTCATGGCCGGGCTGGTGATCGCGGCCTTCCTGGCGGTGCCGTTCCTCAACCTTTTGACGCCGCTTTTTGCCGCCTCGATGATGGTGCATCTGCACAAGGCCGTCAGCCGGCGCGATCCCTCATTCGCCGCCGGCCGCACCGAACAGTTGCGCGGGTAACTCCTCAAGCGGGGCCGGAATATCGAAGGTCTTTTCCGGCGATTTGCAGATATCGGCGATCACGCAGCGTTCGCATTCCGGCTTGCGCGCCTTGCAGCAATAACGCCCGTGCAGGATCAGCCAGTGATGGGCATGGAAGAGATATTGCTCGGGAATGATGCGGACCAGCCGGTCTTCCACCTCGTCCGGGGTTTTCCCCGGTGCAAGACAGAGCCGGTTGGCAATGCGGAACACATGTGTATCCACTGCGAGCGTGGGCACGCCGAAGGCCATCGACATCACCACATTGGCCGTCTTGCGGCCGACGCCCGGCAGGGTCACCAGTTCCTCGCGCGTCTTCGGCACCTCGCCACCGAAATTGTCGATCAGCATCTGTGATAGCGCGATGACGTTTTTCGCCTTGTTGCGATAAAGGCCGATGGTCTTGATGTGGCCGATCAGCTGCTCCTCGCCGAGCGCCAGCATTTTTTCCGGCGTATCGGCCACCTTGAACAGTGCCCTTGTCGCCCGGTTCACGCCAACATCGGTCGCCTGCGCGGAAAGCGCCACGGCCACCAGCAGGGTGAAGGGATTGGTGTGTTCCAGTTCGCCTTTTGGTTCCGGCCGCTGAATGGAAAAACGGCGGAAGATTTCGGTGAGTTCGTCCTTCGAATAGGCCGTTTTCACCCGTGCCGCCTTCCGCGTGGATGCCGGATTTGACTTTTTCAATGTTTGGGTGCTGGATCGTTTCTTGGCGACTGTCATGGACTATCTATAGCCAGCCCGCCTTGAGGAAAGCAACGTGGATACGCTCAACGACCAGCCGATTTTCGCGGCGGAACTCGTTCCGCACCGTTCGCTTGGCAGAAGGGGTTTCCGGCTGCTCCTGCTTTTGTCGGGCTTCGCCTGCCTTGTTTATGGCGGCTTTTTCCTCGCCACCGGCGCCTGGCCGGTCGGCCTGTTTTTCGGGCTGGATTTCCTGCTGCTTTATATCGCCTTCCGCGCCAATTACCGCGCCGCGAAGGCGCGCGAAGAGGTCAGCGTCTCGCGCACGAACCTGTCGATCCGCAAATTTTCTCCCACCGGGCGCATGGTGGAGCACCGTTTCAACCCCTTCTGGGCGCGCTTCCGGGTGAGAAGGCATGAGGAGATCGGCATCGTTTCCATGCATGTGACGGGTGAAGGCCGGGCAACCGATATCGGCTCGTTTCTCAACCCGGATGACAGGGAAAGTTTCGCCAAGGCTTTCGGCGGCGCGCTGGCGACCGTGCGACGGCGGATGTGATGGCGCGGTATATTCTATCTCTCCGTCATACCGGCGCGAGGCCGGTATGACGGTAGAAACGGACCATGAGGCAAGAAACGGGTGGAGACGACGGCGCTTTAGTGGTTTTCTGTGAAGCGTTAGGAGACCTGCGATGAACGCCAATATTACGCTGAACGAAGACATCACCCCCATCGGATCGGACTACGACACGGTGCGCGGGGTCATCGAGCTGTTGACGCTGGATTATCGCGAGCAGCCTTCGCTGGAAGCCATTGCCGCAAGGCTTGGCCAGTCGCCGACGCAATTGCAGAAAACCTTCACCCGCTGGGCCGGTCTTTCGCCCAAGGCATTTTTGCAGGCCGTGACGCTCGATCACGCCAAGCGGCTGCTGCGCGAGGAGGATTTGCCGCTGCTGGAAACCTCGATCGAGGTCGGCATGTCGGGGCCGGGGCGCCTGCATGATCTGTTCGTCACCCATGAAGCCATGTCGCCCGGCGAGTGGAAGGCGAGGGGTGGCGGGCTGACGATCCGTTACGGTTTCCACGCCTCACCCTTCGGTCTTGCCCTCGTCATGGTAACGGATCGTGGTCTTGCCGGCTGTGCCTTTGCCGATCCGGGCGAAGAACGGGCCTGTTTCGAGGATATGACCGGGCGCTGGCCGAACGCGGATTATGTCGAGGATCGCGAAGCGACCGCGCCCTATGCGGCGCGCGTCTTCGAACCGTCTCTATGGTCGGCGGACAGGCCGCTGCGCGTCGTGCTGCTCGGCACGGATTTTCAGGTGCGGGTCTGGGAAAGCCTCCTGAAAATCCCGATGGGCCGTGCCGTCACCTATTCGCACATCGCCTGCGACATCGGCCAGCCCAGCGCCTCCCGTGCCGTGGGTGCCGCGGTCGGGGCAAACCCGGTCTCCTTCGTCGTCCCCTGCCATCGCGCGGTCGGTAAAAGCGGGGCGCTGACGGGTTACCACTGGGGCCTCACCCGCAAGCGGGCGATGCTGGGATGGGAAACGGGGAAGGTGTGAGTTTGGTCGATCGTTCGAGCCTCGCACCAAATAGCATTGTAGACGATGCGTTGTCACATCGCCGTTCTCCGTCATGGCAGGAGAAATGGACAAGCGGTATCAGGGCAGGGCTGGCTGAGGCGGAAACCGAAGAGTTTGTCTCCGAGGCCAGAAGCCGGTTGGGAAGGGTAACCATCCCCTCGGCGTCATTCTCGGCCCTGTGCCGAGGATTTAGTCACGTCGAATAAAATCAATCGGTTGCAGATCCTCGGGACAAGTCCGAGGATGACGGTGGTGTTTGTGAGGGCCACCCCGCGAATGGCCTGACGACGCCTAAACCAGCTCCATCAATGCCCGCGCTGCCGCCTCGTCGGTAATCAGCGTATTACAGCCGATACGTTTGATCGTGGCGCGGATGGCGATGGCGCGGTGGGCGCCGCCGGAGGCGAGCACGATGTGTTTGGCCTTGCGCAGCGTATCGAGATCGATCGCCATGGCGCGCTGGTTGATCGGATGATCGACGGAGCGGCCTTCGGCATCGATGAAGTTGAACATGGTGTCGCAGACGCAGCCGGCATCGACGAGTTCGCGCAGGGTCTCCTTGGAGATGAAACCTTCCGACAGCGAGGTGGAATGCGGGCCGATATCGCCGCAGGAGACGATGGCGAGATCGAGCGTCTCGGCGAGATCGTAAAGCGTCGCCAGCCCGCATTTTTCGATCAGCGCCCGTTTGGTCTCGACCGAATCCACCAAAAGCGGTGCGAGGAACATGTAACATTCCGCCCCGAGCGCGCTTGCCAGCCGCCAGGTATAATCGAGCGGGTTGGTCTGGTGCACGGCGACGATACCGCCAAGCAGCGAGACGACCTTGCAGTTTTCCCGGCGCGGCGGTCGGAAGCTGGAAAGCGAGGCGGTCATGGTGCGGCCCCAGCCGACGCCGATGGTGGCGCCGTTCGGCACCACTTCGGAGAGGAATTGCCCAAGCGCGAGGCCGACGGCCTTGGCGGTGCCTTCTGCACCCATCTTGCCCGTGGATGAGCCGGTCGATGGGCCGGGTGAGGGGATGATGACGGCCTCGTCCAGCCCGTAGGCCGCCTCCAGCTCGCCGGCCAGCGAAACGAAATCCTCGATGCCCTCGTTGATCCAGATCTGCACTTCGGAGCGTTTCATCGCCTCGTCGAGCAGGCGGATGACGGTGGAGCGGCTGATCCCCAGTTTTTCGGCGACATCTTTCTGCGTCATGCCCTGGTTATAATAAAGCCATGCCGCGCGCAGCCTCAGCGAAGCTGCTTCCGAATAGGTCGTATGGGTCTCTCTTCTCAGTTTCGCCACGGTTTTTGTCATTCCTTATGTGCGGCCGAGTATCGCAGGCGTGAAACTTATGTCAATTGCGATGCGCAAATGTCTTGACTTTTTGCCGTGGCGCTTGCGATAGTCTGAGCCGGACAAACCGCGATTTCGGCCTTGGGCGCACCATGTGCGGGAACGAAAAGACGGCTGAGCAAGTTTTCAAGAGATCATGAAGGATCATTCGATATGACGTCCAAACTCGAACAACTTCGCGCCATCACTACGGTTGTTGCCGATACCGGCGATATCGAGGCGGTTGCGCGCCTGAAGCCGGTGGATTGCACCACCAACCCGACCATCGTTCTGAAAGCGCTCGGCACGCCGGCCTTTGCCGATGCGGTGAAGGAAGCTGTCGCTTGGGGCAAGAAGCAGGGCGGCCAGTCCGACGCCGTGGTTGCCGCCGTTGCCGATCGTCTCGCCATTTCCGTGGGTGCGGCTCTTGCCGGCCTCGTTCCCGGCCGTGTCTCGACCGAAGTCGATGCCGACCTTTCCTTCGATACGCAAGCCTCCATCGCCAAGGCCCGCCACATCATTGCCGCCTACAAGGAGCGCGGCATCGAGCGTGAACGCATCCTCATCAAGCTTGCTTCCACCTGGGAAGGCATCAAGGCCGCCGAGGTTCTCCAGTCCGAAGGCATCGACTGCAACCTGACGCTGCTCTTCTCCCAGGCCCAGGCGATTGCCTGCGCCGAAGCCAAGGTCTTCCTCATCTCGCCCTTCGTCGGCCGTATCCTCGACTGGTACAAGAAATCGACCGGCGAGAACTACACCGCCGAGACCGATCCGGGCGTCGTTTCGGTGCGCAGCATCTACAATTATTACAAGGCCAATGGCATCAGCACCGTCGTCATGGGCGCCTCCTTCCGCAATGTCGGCGAAATCGAAGCATTGGCCGGTTGCGACCGCCTGACGATCAGCCCGGCGCTGCTGGAAGAGCTGGACAAGGACACCGGCAAGCTGGAACGCAAACTTTCGCCTGACAACGTCAAGGCCGAGCCGCTGCAGTCTCTTGACGAAAAGGCTTTCCGCTGGGCGATGAACGAAGATGCGATGGCCACCGAAAAGCTCTCGGAAGGTATCCGTCTCTTCGCCAAGGATCTGGTGACGCTGCGCGAGATGGTTCGCAAGGAACTGACGCTGGCGGCTGCCTGACAAATAAAGGGGAACATTGCGCTCCCCCTGGGCCGCTGATACGACCGGAAAATCGGCTGTTTGGCGAAAGCGGAGCATCCGTACACCGTCACCCCGGACTTGATCCGGGGTCCAGCGCGATCAAGTCTTTGATCGCCTGAGACTTCCCTCACGGCGCAGACGCGCCGTGGCTGGATTACGGCTCTAGGCCGGAATGACGGAGGAGGGGTTTCCGGGTTTTGCCATCGATCTCAAAGGGGAACCATCCGCCATCCCCCGCGTTTACGAGACATAAATCTCCAGTCACTTGAAACGCGATCGGGTCCCTGCCGATCGCGTTTTTTTGTTCAGCCGCTTCCGGTCACGATTTCGGAGATGTGCTTTGCCGCCTCGCGGATCAGATCCTCGCAGGCCTCGCGCGTCGGTGCCTTGCCGCCAAGCGGTGTGATATAGGGGCAGGTGATGACGGCGAGCGCCGTGCCGTCAAGCGTCAGAACAGGGGCGGAAATATTGCGCACGCCGGCGGTTTGCAGGCTGTCCATGGATTCGAGGCCGTTTTTACGAACCTCCGAAAGCCGTTCGGCAAGGCCCGGCGGCACGGTTTCCCCGCTGCCGCGCACCTGTTCGGTGATCATGATCTCGCGCTGCGCTTCGGTCTGGAAGGCCAGAAGCACATGGCCGGAGCCGGTGTGGAACAGGCTCATCTGCGCACCCACCCGCATGGACATGGCCCAATAGGTGGAGGATTCCTGCTGGGCGATGACAGCGACGCTGCCGCGGTCATAGACCGCCAGATGGCAGGCCTGTTCGGCGCTGGCGGAAAAATCGCGCATCACCGGTGCGGCGAAGGAGACCAGCCGGCGGATCGGCGCGTGGAAATGCGCCAGCCCGAACATCTTCAGCGTCAGCGAAAAACGGTCGCCATCAAGCCGCTGCACGTAACCCCGGCGCACCAGCCGGTCCAGCATGCGGTAAAGTTCGTTCGGGCTCTTTCCGATGGATTTGGCGATCTCGATCTGCGTCAGCCCGCCATCGGTGCGGGCCAGAAGCTCGAGAATGTCCAGACCCTTGTCGAGGGCGGGGGCGCGGTATCTTTCGCTGTCGTCGTCGGTCATCTGGCCTCGAGGATGGTTCACATGGTCGCCGGTAAGGAGGGCGGCCTGAAAATAGGCTTGCCCGAGACCGGCGAACCGCGCAAGTCTGCTTGACGCCATATGAATACCGCGTTTACATATGAATTGTCGATCCATATTTGAGATCATCGAAATTTAGCGGCCCGTCCATAAAGGGTGGGTGCGCCTTAGCGGGAGGCTATTTATGGTGCAGGATTTTAACGGCCGGACAGTGGTGATCACCGCCGCCGGCCAGGGTATCGGCCGGGCCACGGCGGAGCGTTTCATATCGCTCGGCGCGCGTGTCATCGCCACCGATATCAACGAGCAGGCGCTTTCGACGCTCAAGGGCGCTGAAACCCGGGTTCTGAACGTGCTGGATGGCGATGGCGTCAAGGATTTCGCCGCCGATATCGGCCATGCCGACGTGCTGTTCAACTGCGCCGGTTTCGTGCATGCCGGCACCATTCTGGACTGTGAAGAGAAGGACTGGGATTTCTCCTTCGATCTTAATGCCAAGGCCATGTACCGCACCTGCCGCGCCTTCCTGCCCGGCATGCTGGAAAAGGGCAAGGGCGCGATCGTCAACATGTCGTCGGTTGCTTCCAGCGTGAAGGGCGTGCCGAACCGCTTCGCCTATACCGCGTCCAAGGCGGCCGTGGTGGGTCTCACCAAGGCGATCGCCGCCGACTTCGTCACCAAAGGCATTCGCTGCAACGCCATCTGCCCAGGCACGGTCGACAGCCCGTCCCTGCATGACCGCCTGCGCGCCACCGGCAATTACGAGCAGGCATTGGCCGACTTCATCGCCCGCCAGCCGATGGGCCGCATCGCCACGCCGGAGGAAATCGCGGCGCTCGTGACCTATCTCGCTTCGGACGAAGCAGGTTTCACTACCGGCCAGATCCATGTGATCGATGGCGGCTGGACGGCCTGATTGTAGACAGGGGAAAAGAGAGGCGACCGGCGTAAAACCCGGTCGCCTTTTTCGTTCAGACGACCGCGCTTCCGGCCATCAGCGCAAGCACGAGGAAGACCAGGAAGATCACCACGGCGATGAAGAACAGAATGCGGGCCACGCCCGCTGCCGCCGCGGAAATGCCGGTAAAGCCGAATACGCCTGCGATCAAAGAAATAACAAAGAAAATAAGAGCCCATTTCAGCATGGCGCTTCCCCTTTTGCGTAATTATCCCGAGCCCGCCGCGCCGCGACAGGCTCGATAAAATGACGCGCAAAAGGCGAAAATGTTCCACTCGCCCGCAAAAATCGTTCTTTTACAAGCCCGTCTCACCGGCAGCGTCGATCTGGCGGGCTTTCCAGGTGGTGCGGATGAAGGTTGCGACGAAAGCAAGGCTCATGAACAGCACGATGGTGGGGGCAGGGGCGCTATCGATCAGAAAGCTCAGCCATATACCCGCCAGCGATGAGCCGATCGCCACCGCAATGGCCACCAGCAGCATGGCGGAGAAGCGCCGTGTCAGCAGGAAGGCGATCGCGCCCGGCGCCACCAGCATGGCGACCGAGAGGATGATGCCCACCGCCTTCAGCGCGCCGACGACCGTAAGCGACAGAACCATCAGCAGGCCGTAATGCAGGACACGCACCGGCAGGCCGATGGCTTTTGCATGCTGCGCATCGAAGGCGTTGACCAGGAGGTCCTTGCGCAGGATGCCGAGGAACAGCGTCGCGAAAAGCGCGATCAGGCCGGTCTCCAGCATGTCTGACGGCGCAATGCCCAGCATGTCGCCGAAGAGGATGTGGTCGAGATGCACATCGCTCTGCACCTTCACATAAAGCACCAGCCCCAGCCCGAACATGCCGGAAAAGACGATGCCGAGCACCGTATCTTCCTTGATGCGGCTGTTTTCCTTGATAAAACCGGTGCCGAGCGCGCAGATCATGCCGGCGATGAAGGCGCCGATGGAGAGCGGGATGCCGACAATATAGGCCACCACCACGCCGGGCAGCACGGCATGGGAGACGGCATCCCCCATCAGCGACCAGCCCTTCAGCACCAGAAGACAGGAGAGCATCGCCATCGGCATCGCGATCATCAGCGTGATGACGAAGGCATATTGCATGAAAGGCAGCTGGAACGGCAGGAGCGCCAGTTCGAAATATTCGCTCATGGCGTTTCTCCGAGCGCCTTGCGGGCCTTGGCTCTGGAAGCGAGAAGCCCGTGTTTGGGTGCAAAGACGAAGGCGGCAAGGAAGATCGCCGTCTGCAGCACGACGATGACGCCGCCGGTCGCGCCATCGAGGAAATAGCTGAGATAGGCACCGACGAAGCTGGTGGCCGCGCCGATGATGAGGCTCATCAGGATCAGCCGCTCGAAACGGTCGGTGAGCAGATAGGCGGTGGCGCCCGGCGTCACGACCATGGCGACGACGAGGAAGGCCCCGACCGTCTGTAGCGCCGCAACCGTGGAGGCGGCGAGCAGGGTGAAGAAGATCACCTTCAGCACTTCCGGTTTCAGCCCCACGGTGCGGGCGTGGTTTTCATCGAAGAACACCACCATGAAGTCACGCCATTTCAGCGCCAGCACGAGAAGGCTGATGCCGCCGATCAGCGCCAGCTGGATGGTGTCTTCGGCGGTGATCGCCAGAATATTGCCGAGCACGATGGTCTGGATATTGATCGAGGTCGGCGAGAGCGAAACCATGAACAGGCCAAGCCCGAAAAACGAGGTGAAGATCAGCCCGATGATCGCGTCTTCCTTCAGCCTTGTCTTCTGGTTCAGGAACAGCATGGAGCCGGCCGCAAGCCCGCCGGAGAGAAAGGCGCCGAGCGAAAAGGGCAGGCCCAGCATATAGGCGCCCGCCACGCCGGGAACGATGGCGTGGGAAAGCGCATCGCCGATCAGCGACCAGCCCTTCAGCATCAGATAGGCGGAGAGGAACCCGCAGACGCCCCCCACCAGCGCGCTGACCCAGATGGCGTTCAGCATATAGCCATAGGTAAAGGGCTCAAGAAGGCTGTTTATCATCGAGTTTTTCCTTCGGAGCCTCGGGGTTGCGCCCGTTCTGGCCATTCTTGCCGTAGATCACGAAGGGTCGCTCATCATCGGTGATGACCTTTACCCGGCGCGGATCGGCGTCGTTGTGCAGGTCGGCCCCGCCAAGCACGAAGTGGCGTAGGCTGCCGCCAAAGGCCTTTTGCAGGTTTTCCTCGTTGAAGGTATCCGCCGTCTTGCCCGATGCCAGAACCGTGCCCTTGACGAAGACGGCGCGGTCACAGAATTCCGGCACGCTGCCGAGATTATGGGTGGAAACCAGCATGACCCGGCCCTCATCCCGCAGCGCCTTCAGAAGTGCTACGATCTGCTCTTCCGTCGTCACGTCGACACCGGTGAAGGGCTCGTCCAGCAGGATGACCTGCCCCTCCTGCGCCAGCGCGCGGGCCAGAAACACCCGCTTCTTCTGCCCGCCGGAAAGCTCGCCGATCTGGCGTTTGCGATAATCGAGCATGTTGACGCGTTTCAGCGCTTCTTCCACCATCTGGTGATCGCGTTTCGAAGGGATGCGCAGGAAATTCATGTGGCCGTACCGGCCCATCATCACCACATCCTCCACCAGCACCGGAAAGCTCCAGTCCACTTCTTCGGCCTGAGGCACATAAGCCACGAGGTTTTTCCGGAGCGCCTCCTTCACCGGCAGATCGAAAATCGAGACGGAACCGGCGGCGAGCGGCACAAAACCCATGATCGCCTTGAAAATCGTGGACTTGCCGGCGCCATTGACGCCGACAAGTGCAGTGATCGTTCCGCGGGGGATGGAAAAGCTGGCGTTTCTTAATGCGGTGTGGCCGTTTCGATAGGTCACTGTCGCATTTTGAACCGTCAGGCCGCCGCCGGATTTTTTACTGCCCATTCTCATGAAGACAGTCCCTTGGCGATGGTTTCACTCGTCACGCGCAACAGGTCCAGATAGGTCGGAACCGGGCCATCCGCTTCGCTCAGCGAATCCACATAGAGGATGCCGCCATAGGCCGCGCCGGTTTCCTTGGCCACCTGCTGGGCGGGATCGGCCGAAACCGTGCTTTCGCTGAAGATGACCTGGATATTGTGTTCGCGCATGGCGTCGATCACGCCGCGCACCTGCTGGGGCGTTCCCTGGCTGTCGGCATTGACCGGCCACAGGAACAGTTCCTTCAAGCCGAAATCGCGGGCGAGATAAGAAAAGGCGCCTTCACTCGTCACCAACCAGCGCTTGTCTTCGGGAAGAACGGAAAGCGTGTCGCGGATCGGCTGCACGGTGGCCTTGATCTTGTCCGAATAAGCCTTGGCATTGGCGGCGTAGACATCGGCATGGGAGGGGTCGATTTCGGCAAGACCCTTGCGGATATTTTCCACATAGATCAATGCGTTATCCGGCGACATCCAGGCGTGCGGATTGGGTTTTCCCTGATAGGCGCCACCGCTGATGGCCATGGGTTCCACACCCTCGCTCACCGTCACGCTCGGCACGCCGGAAAGGTTGGCCAGGAACTTCTCGAACCACAATTCCAGATTGAGGCCATTGCGCAGCACCAGATCGGCCTTGCGGGCCTTCAGAATATCGCGGGGTGTCGGCTGGTAGTTGTGAATTTCGGCGCCGGGCTTGGTGATGCTTTCCACATTGGCCGCATCGCCCGCCACGTTGCGCGCCATATCGGCGATGATGGTGAAGGTGGTTACGACCGTCGGTTTTTCCTGCGCGAGAGCCACGCCGGGGAGAAGAAGCGAAAAGGCGAAAACAGCATGCCGGATTTTTTGAAAGTTCACGGGGCTCACCAGATTTTGTTGCGACTAATTCGCAATACCATCCGTTATAAAATCACACTTGTCAACGCTATTGCAAATCATTCGCAAATTAGTGCAATTTCACGAATGTCTGAAAATGGTGCGTTTTTGCCGGCGCCGCGCCGGTTGGATTAAACTTTTTTCAATGAGAAAGCGGCACTATCGCAAGGCTCGGACAGCGACGTCCGGAGCTTGTCCCACGTGTGTTCCTCATCCTTCGAGCCACGTTTTGGGGTGAGGGCGATAGGCGGGGTACTTGATGTCAGGATGTTGCGGGTGAAAGCTGTATTCGGACGAATGCGGTTTTCGCGCAAGCTCGTTATGATTGGAGGCGGGATCCTGCTTTTGGCGGGCGCGACCGGCTCTGCTGCCGTGTTCATCGGCAGCGAGCGGCTGCTTGGCCCATCCTATGCCTCCACCAACGGGCTTTCCTGCGACGCAGTCCAGACGGTTAATATCCGCAAGAACGGCGCCCTATGGGTGCGCAAATTCATCCGCACCGAAGGTGGCAACGGCACGGAGCGGCTGAAGACCGCGCTGCGCGTCGCGAGAGCGGTTTACGACAGGCAGAAACCCGATCTGGTTCAGGTCTCCGTGCTGGACAAGAACGGCCCGCAATTGCGCTCGGAAATGCGCGGCCGGGCGATTGCCGCACAGGTCGTCTTCATTCCGGATCCCGCCAAGATTCCCGAGGGGGCCGAAGCCCGGCGTTATTCCGCCTTTTATTACGATGGTGCGGCCAATGGCAGCGGCCAGTTTTACGGGCTGCGCATCGATCTGCCGCTCGAAGACACCGAAACCATGGCGGCAAGCCTCAGCGATTCCGCCGATTGCGAGGCGCCTGCTTCGGAAGCCGGTGCTGAAGGCCATGACGGCAAGGCCGCCAAAGGTGCGGCTGCTCATGGCGAAAGCAAGGGCGAGGCTGCCGGCGACCACAGTTCCACGCCGGCGGAGAAAGACGAGGGCGGAGCCCATGGCGAGCCCCCATCTCCACAGGCCCATGGCGAACCCGCTGCCGATGAACTCCTGACCTCGACGCCGGAGGCCGATGGCGGCAGCATCTTCAGCCTGTCCTATCTGAAATCGCTGATCTTCGGAAAAGGCTCGACCACCGCGCAGGCGGCTGAGGAAAAGCCGGCAGGCGAAAATGCCCCGGCGGAAGAACCGGGTGCGAAGGAAAAGGCGCCGGGACACTAAGAAGCGCGGACCGTTTGCTCCCGAAGCCGTTGCAGGGTTTCATCCTCCGAACTGGTCAGGTTTCGGGCCCGATTCGCAAGCGGCCGATTGGATTTGGAAATTTCCGGCGCTTACCGACAATTGCCGGGGAGAAATTCTGCGACAGGGCGGCAAAGGCGGCGATCCGGGCGATCAGTTTTTCCCGGTCGCTCTTGGTCACGGATTGATAGCTTTTGATGTTGTCGACGTAATCGGTCAGCCATTCTTCGTATTTGCCGTCGTTCCAGACGCGCTCCGTCGCTAACACCGCGTCTTCCAGCCTGTCATAGGCAACCAGCGCACGTCGCCAGCGATGCTCGTCAAAATCCAGCGCGCCAGTGGCAAAGAGTGACCCGACCTCAAGGCCGTAACTCATCAGTTTCGCCGAGCGCTCCGGCGGCATGGTCAGGTTCAGCCCGCCTTCCTCCGGGGTGAGGAAGACGCGGGCGATGCGCTCTCTCTGCCCCGGCATGGTGGCGAGGGATTGGTCCTGCCAGTCCTTCGCCGAACTGAGGATGCTTCCGAGGAAACCGCTCATTTTCTCCATCTTGTGAACGGGCACGCCTATTCCTTCACCGGCCGCCTGCGGAATCGTAACGCGCCTGCTGTTGCTGGCGACGGATTTCGGCAGCTCGTCGAGGCTGAGCGCGAAGGTGGGACGGGATGGCAGCAGGGCATCGAAAAGGTGGATCGGGAAGTTGCTGCTGATCCCGCCATCCGAGAACCAGATTTTCGCCTTGATGACGGGCGGCCCCTTGCTATCGATACGCCGCAATATGTCGAGCGTGCCGTGGTCATTGGTATAGGCCGGAATGGCCTTGAACAGCACCGGAAAGCTGAGGCTCATGCGTGTGGCGACGATGACCGGCAACTGGGCGGGCTCCGGGAAAGCCCTGAGCTCGGGAAAGCGGCCTCCGGGTGTCGCGATCTGCTTCAGCCAGTTCATCACGGCAGCGGGGAAGAGCTTGCTCCATTCTTTCGGCTCATAAGCCACCACGAGGTTTGTGGTAGGAAGCGTGTGGGGCCGCCGCATCGACAGATTCGTCGTGACCATCTTCAGGTTTATGCGCGGCTTCTCCGGATCGTCGCCTGCCAGATCACCAAAGGTGAGCGGCGGCGCCGTCGCGGCTTCGCTGCCGAAAGCAATGTCCTGGATCGACGCATGAAGCCACTCCGTAAGGCCCGGCGCTCCCGTGCCGGAAACCGTCAATCCCGAACAGAAGCCGAATCCTTCCTGTGGCAACCGGTGGAAAACCAGCCAGGCGATCTGGGCGATAATTCCAATCAGCAGCCCCACCAGCCCGCCGAGAATTGACCCGGCGCAACCTCCGCCCATCGCCCACAATGCACCGGCGCCGATTGCGATTCCCGCTATCGAGGCCAGCGGAAAAGCCAAGGGCAGGCCCAGCACCTTGCCCGGCCAGCCGCCAGCCTGTGCCCATAGCAGATATTGCATCAGTGGGCGAAAACGGCGATCCGGCTGGAAAAGCGTGCCCAGGATTTGGGGTATCGTATCGCAATGGGCCTGCAGGCGGGTGAACCCTTCCGGATCGCCTCTGACGGTGCGCGAATATTCCGCCGCCGCCGCGAAAGCGGCGGCAATCGCCCCGGCCGACGTGCCGCCTATCGAGCGGAAGCGATAGCGGCGCGCCAGTTCAAGGACGGCATAGGGATAAACGACACCGGAGGTGATGCCGCCCTTCATCACCACGTCGCATTCCTTTTCAGGTGCGGCGAACATATCGGGCAGGTATCTGGGAAGCTCATTCTCGGGCATGCGTATCTCCCCCACGGTCTCGTTGATCGAAAGCCGTCAAACACAATGCGAATGATGGAGAATGGGTATCACAAGTTGAAGTGAAGCCGCCAGTATATTCTACTGAAAGTTAAATAAACTTATTCGATCCGTTCACTGAAAGTCGGATAACTACTTCGCCATGTCTTGTGTCTGGCAGGAAATCGACGGGAAGATGGGACGAAGTCTCGTCACCTGAGCCGACGTCATCGTCGGGCCTGTCCCACTGCTGTCCGGTTTAAATTCCGGATGACCTGCAGCCTTTTGAAGCGAGTGATGGAGAGGCAATAGTCTCTCGGTATCATCCTCGGGCTTGTCCAGAGGATGATACCGATTGATTTTATTCGACGGGATTAGATCCTCGGCACGAGGCCAAGGATGACGCCGGTGTGACTGGCGGCCGTGAGGCCGCCTGTGGTTTATTGGTTCAGTCCGCCTTGTTGCGGCGGGCCGGGAAGAGGATGACGTCGCGGATCGACGGGGCGTTGGTGAGCAGCATGATCAGGCGGTCGACACCGATGCCGAGGCCACCGGCGGGCGGCATGCCCTGGTCGATGGCGTCGAGGAACTCGTCGTCCAGTTGCTTGTCCTTTTCGCCGCGGGCATGCGCCTGTTCCAGCTGTTCCACCATGCGGCGGCGCTGTTCTTCCGGATCATTGAGTTCGGAGAAGGCGTTGCCCACTTCCCAGGCGTTGCAATAGCTTTCGAAACGCTCGACGAGGCGCGGTTCGCCCGGCACTTCCTTGGCGAAGGGCGAGATGTCCTTCGGGAAATGCGTGACATGGCTCGGCTGGATCAGCGTGCCTTCCACCTTCTCTTCGAAGATGAAGGCAAGGCATTCGCCCCAGGTCCAGTCTTTCTCGACGGCAAAACCGGCAGCCTTGGCGGCAGCGCGGGCTTCTTCATCCGTCTTGATGGCGAGGAAGTCGATACCGGTCGCTTCCTTCACCGCATCCGGCATCGGCACGCGCTTGAACGGACCCTTGAAGGAGATCGTCTGGCCCTGGAATTCGACTTCGGTGGTGCCGTGCAGCGAGATCGCCAGCGTCTCGAACAGCCGCTCCACGAGACCCATGATGTCTTCGTAGTCGGCATAGGCCCAGTAGCACTCCATCATGGTGAATTCAGGATTGTGCCTTGTGGAAACGCCTTCATTGCGGAAGTTGCGGTTGATTTCGAAGACCTTGTCGGAAAGGCCGGAAACCAGCGTGCGCTTCAGGAACAGTTCCGGCGCGATGCGCAGGTACATGTCCATCTTCAGCGTGTTGTGGAAGGTCTTGAACGGATCGGCGGTTGCACCGCCATAAACGGTCTGCAGCATCGGCGTTTCCACTTCGAGGAAGCCTTCGGCCTCCATGAAACGACGGATGCCGGAGAGGATCTTCGAGCGCTGCAGGAAGCGCAGCTTGGATTCCTCGTTGGCGAGGATGTCGAGGTGACGCTTGCGGTAACGCAGCTCGATGTCGGAGACGCCATGCCACTTTTCGGGCATGGGCAGCAGCGACTTCGTCAGCATGGTGATTTCTTCGGCGTTGATCGTCAGCTCGCCACGCTTGGTGCGGCGCACCTTGCCGGTGACGCCGATGATGTCGCCGATATCGATCATCGGCAGCAGGTTACGGGCCGCTTCCGGCGTTGTATCCTTGTGGGAGAAAATCTGCACCTTGCCCGAGGCGTCATGGATATCCATGAACATGCCGGAATTGCGCGAGGAATAAACACGACCCGCCACCGTCACCGTATCGCCGGTCTCGACGTCGGCTTCGATATCGGCATATTTTTCCGCAAGCTCGGCATTGGTCAGCGTGCGGTGGAAATGCGCCGGATAGACATCGCCGATCTGCTCGCGCAGCAGCGCAAGCTTCTGGCGGCGCACTTCGGTGGCGTCGGAGGAGAGGGCGGTGGTTTCGGTCTTGGTTTCGGTCATGATTTTTGCCTTAGCGGGCTTGTTCGTTGCGGTTACCCTTTGCGCTCGGGGCTACCCCCCTCTGTCCTGCCGGACATCTCCCCCTCAAGGGGGAGATCAGATGCCGCGCCCGCCCGTTCCATGGGCAAAGTGTCAGCCGTTTGTCGATCTCCCCCCTTGAGGGGGAGATGCCCGGCAGGGCAGAGGGGGTACCCGAACAGAGGGGTACATTTTCAGGATGCTGCCGTTATCGCCAGCATCAATTTATCAGCTTCCACTGCCAACCATCGTGGCCACAACGGCAATCGCAGCCTTCAAACGCTGGCGCACGACCGAGCGGCCGAGCAGCGCCATCGAGTCAAACAGCGGCAGCGAGCGCGAGGAACCGGACATGGCAACAAAAAGCGGCGGCGTGACGACGCGCAGCTTCTTGCCCGTGCGTTCGGCAACATCGCGCAGCTCGGCCTCGATGGCCTCCACGTTCCAGTCCGGCATCTTTTCCAGATCGGCTGCAACTGTGGTGAGGATCTCATGGATTTCCTCCGGTTTGCTTTTCAGCCCGGCAAAGGAAGCCGGCGTCAGGCCGGCATCGCTTGCGAGCAGGAAGCCGGCAAGGTTCGGCAATTCACCGAGCTTGGAAATGCGGCTCTGCGAAAGCTTCAGGCCTTCGGTCAGGCGGGAATTTTCCATCGCCCATTCCAGCGTGCGGGCAATGAACTCTTCCGGTGAAAGCTTTTCGCGCAGCCAGCGGCCGTTCAGCCAGTCCAGCTTCTGGATGTCGAAGATCGCGCCGGCCTTGGAAAGCGCTTCCGGGTCGAACTTCGCGGCCAGCTCGTCCATGGTCAAAAGCTCTTCACCTTCGGCGATCTGGATGAAGAACAGGCCAAGGAAGTTCATCAGCGCTTCCGGCAGGTAACCGAGCGCGGAATAATAGGAGATCGAGGTCGGGTTCTTGCGCTTGGAAAGCTTCGATTTGTCGGCATTGCGCATCAGCGAAAGATGCATGAACACCGGCTGATCCCAGTCGAAATAACGGTAAAGCAGAATGTGCTTCGGCACCGACGCCAGCCATTCTTCGCCGCGCGCCACATGGGTTATCTTCATCAGATGGTCGTCGATGACGTTTGCCATGTGATAGGTCGGCATGCCGTCGGCCTTGATCAGCACCTGCATGTCGACCGAATCCCACGGGATCGAGACGTCGCCATAAACGCCGTCGTGGAAATCGCACGAACCTTCGGTCGGGATTTTCATGCGCACGACATTGGCCTCGCCGGCGGCAACGCGGGCGGTGACTTCCTCGGCCTTCAGGTTGAGGCAATGGCCGTCATATTTCGGCGGCTTGCCGCTAGCGCGCTGGGCTTCGCGCATTTCTTCCAGCCGCTCGGGCGTGCAAAAACAGCGGAAGGCATGGCCTTTTTCCAGAAGCTCTTCGGCATAGGGCCAATACATGGCCTTGCGCTCGGACTGGCGATAGGGGCCGTAAGGGCCGCCGACATCGGGGCCTTCCGACCAGGTGAGACCGGTCCAGCGCAGCGCTTCCAGCACTTTCTGCTCATATTCAAGGGTCGAGCGGGTGGCGTCGGTATCCTCGATGCGCAGGATGAACTCGCCGCCATGTTTCTTGGCGAAGAGATAGTTGAACAGCGCGATATAAGCCGTGCCGACATGCGGCTCGCCGGTGGGGGAAGGTGCAATGCGGACGCGAACGCCGGAAGTGGTCATGAAATTCACTCGTCGTGACGTGGAAGTGACATCGGGGCGGTTCACCCTGATATCACGGAGTTTTCGTTTGGATGCGGCAGGACATCATGTCGAAAGGCGAAAAGAAAGTGCCTTTTTCATATTCCCGTTCGGCTTCGGCTTAGGCCATATTCTGCCGCAGGCGTCAAGGAAATATGGAGTCCGGAGGGGTTGGCCGTCCTGCCGCCCGGCCTCAGTTCACCGGCCAGACGTAAAGCAGCATGGGAATGCTGGCGATGACGATCATGATCGACAGCGGCAGGCCGAGGCGCGGATAGTCGCTGAAGCGGTAGCCGCCGGGGCCCATGACCAGCGTGTTGCACTGGTGGCCGATGGGGGTGAGGAAATCGCAGCCTGCGCCGATCGCCACGGCTATCAAAAAGGCCTCCGGCCGAAAACCCAGTGTCGTGGCGAAACCGGCGGCGATGGGGCCCATGACCAGCACGGTGGCGGCATTGTTGAGAAAGGGTGTCACCGCCATGGCGGTCAAAAGGATCATGCCGAGCGCCGCAAAAGGCGGCAGGCCCTGCGCCGCATGGCCGAGCCAGGCGGCGATCAATTCGCTGGCGCCGCTTGTCCGCAGCGAGTCACTGACCGGAATGAGGGCGGCGAGCATGACGAGGATCGGCCCGTCGATCGACTTGTAGACTTCGGTGAGCGGAATGGCGCCGACGATGATCATCAGGAAGGCGGCGGCGAAAAAGGCGACGGAGACCGGCACCAGCCCGCTGCCGGCGGCAATCATGGCGGCGGCCAGAACGATGACGGGCAGAAGCGCGCGGCGCTGCACGCCGAGCAGGATTTCCCGCTGCGCCAGCGGCAAGAGCGAAAATTCCTGCAGCACCTGCGGCAGGTTCTTGCGGCTGCCCTGCAAAAGAATGACGTCACCTGCCTGCAGGGTCAGTTCGGAAAGCCGCTGGCTGACGCGCTGGCCGCGGCGGCTCACCGCGATGAGATTGACACCGCGCGTATAGGAAAGTGACAGTTCGCGCGCTGAAATGCCGCTCAGCACCGATTCATTGCTGATCACCGCTTCCATGGAAATGAGGTCGGCGGTTTTCTGGCCGTTCTCCGTCAGCGGCTTGCCGGACAGCAAAAGCTTCGCCTGCGAGACGATGCGGTCGAGCCCTTCCGGCCCGCCTTCGAGAAGAATGGTGTCGCCCGCCTTCAGCGTTACGTCGGGGAAGGGCGAAATGCGCCGCGGCCCGCGCAGGATCGTGCTGGCGATCACACCGCCATCGGCCTGTTTCAGCAATTCGCGTAGCGGCTTTTCCGCATAGGTGCTGTCGGCGGGCAGCGTCGCTTCGGCGGTATAGGCGGACTGGTCGAGAATATCCTCCACCGAGGCCTGCTGGCGGTTGCGCACCGGCAGCAGGCGGTAACCGAAGGTCAGGAAAATGATGCCGATCACCGTCAGCCCCGCACCGACGGGCGTGAAATCGAACATGGTGAAGCTCTGCCCGGTCATCTCCTCACGCAGGCGGGAAACGACGATATTGGGCGAGGTGCCGATCTGCGTCATCAGTCCGCCCAGAAGTGCGGCAAAGGCCATGGGCATCAGATAATAGGAAACCGGGCTGCCGGATTTGCGGGCGAACTGGAAGGCGACCGGCATCATGATGGCGAGCGCGCCGATATTCTTGATGAAGGCCGACATGATGGCGACGACGATCATCAGAAAGGCCAGTTGCAGGCTCTTGGAATGCATTTCCGGGAAATATTTCTTGATCGTCATATCGACGATGCCCGAGCGGGCCACCGCCGAACTGACGATCAGCGCACTGCCGACGATGATGACGATATCGTCGGAAAAACCGGAAAAAGCCCGGTCGAATGGCACGACACCCACCGCCACCGCCACCAGCAATGCACTGCAGGCAATGACGTCGTAACGGAACCTGTCCCAGATGAACGCGACCATCATGCCGGCGATCACAGTAAAGGCGAGGATCTGTTCGGTCGTCATGCTTGCTCATGCTTTCGAGGGTGAGGCACCGATAGAGGGCTCTATCGGTGATGATATCGAAGAACGCAAGGCGAGGTCATGCGGTTCCTTGGCTGGAACTGAGGATGCAAGCATTCTCCGTCATGCCGGGCTCGATCCGGCATGACGGAAGGACGTGCGGTCAATGTGTCTCGCCCGCTTCCGCTTTCTTGCGGCGGCGCGCGTTGCGGGCCAGCATGTTGAGCAGTTCCACCAGTGCCGAAAACGCCATGGCGGCATAGACGTAACCCTTCGGAACATGGAAGCCCATGCCTTCGGCGATCAGCGTCGTGCCGATCATCATCAGGAAGGCGAGCGCCAGCATGACGATGGTGGGGTTGCGCTCGATGAAGTTGGCGAGCGGCGTTGCAGCCAGCAGCATGACGGTGACGGCGACGATGACCGCGACGATCATGATCGGCAGATGCGGCGTCATGCCGACGGCGGTGATGATGCTGTCCACCGAGAAGACGAGGTCGAGCAGCAGGATCTGGCCGATGGCGGCGCCGAAATTCATGCCCACAGGGCCGCCCACCATGTCTTCCTTGTGGTCTTCCGGGTCGACATTGTGGTGGATTTCCTTGGTGGCCTTCCACATCAGGAAGAGACCGCCGGCGATCAGGATCATGTCCTTCCACGAGAAGGCGTGGCCGAAGAGTTCGAAGACCGGCGTGGTGAGCTGCACGATCCATGCGACGGTGCCGAGCAGGCCAAGGCGCATGATGAGCGCAAGGCCTATACCGATCTTGCGGGCTTTTTCACGCTGTTCGGGCGGCAGCTTGTTGGTGAGGATCGAGATGAAGATCAGGTTGTCGATGCCGAGCACGACTTCCATGACGATCAGGGTGACGAGCGCCACCCATGCGGCGGGATCAGATAGAAGAGGGAGAACGGACTCCATCAGGTAGGTTTTCCTTTCAGCAACAAGGCCAGCCGAAACATTCGGTGGGTGGAATTTATAGCGCAATACGCGAGAAACAAGGAGATGATGGCTCCGGAGCGCAAGATTTCATCGAAATTTCGCGCAGGCCGCGTATTGGCGTTCACACCGTTGCTGAATGATCTCAGGCCTTGTCGGTTCCGTAAGCGGCCATGAATACGTTGATGGCGCTGCCGATCACCCGGTCCAGTTCCTCGTCGGGAACCGGGCCTTCCAGCTCGCCGAACAGCCGGAGCTTGAAGAAGGTGCCGGTGGAAAGCTCTATATATTGCCGGGCGGCCAGCTCAGGGTCATCCACCTTCAGGTGGCCGATCTCGACCTGATGTTCGATGAAATCCAGGAGCACGGTGCGCACATTGTTCGGCGCGGAGAGGAAAAAACGCTGCGCCAGTTTCGGCATGCGGTCGATGACGCCGATCACCGAGCGCATGGCCGGAATCATGTCGGAGCAGATCATCTTGTTGGCAAAGGCTTTGCCGAATTGTTCCAGCCCTTCGCGCACCTCCTCGGTGCCCTCGAGAATATGGCGCATGGAGGTGGCGAATTCGTTGCGGTGATGGTCGACGAGGGCGACGAACAGATCCTCCTTGTTGGAGAAATAGACATAGATCGTGCCCTTGGAAACGCCGGCTTCCCGCGTGATGTCGTTCATGCTGGCCGCGTCGAAGCCCTTGCGTTTGAACACACGCCAGGCGCCCGCCAGAATCTGATCGCGTTTGGCGGGGTCTTCACCCGCCGCAAAACGCCCGGCGGTATTGCCCGGACAGCCCGTTTCCGTTTCCGTCTCCATATCCCTGTCTTCACCTGCCATCACTGATGCTCCTTAGCATCGGAATGACGTAAAAAAAATTAACCGAACGTCGAACCAATCGGTTCGATAACACTTGATATGTGTCAGGAAAGAGATTATGTCAATCGAACCGAACGGTTCAGTTCGAAAAATTTTCTTCAATCTATCACGGTAATCTCTCATGTCGGCCCAGAAGAATAGCGCGGTTCGCGCCGCCAACGATGCGGAAGAGGTGGATGTTTCCGCCAAGGCCGAGACCTCTCCCGCAAAGCCGGTTGAGGCTCCGCCCCAGCAGCCGCCCCAAACCGTTGCAGCACCGAAGGCCAAGAAGCGTTCGCCTCTTCTGCCGATCTTCGCCCTTGCCCTTCTGGCCGGTGCTGGCTGGTATGGTTATAACTGGTGGATCGATGGCCGCTTCATGGTGTCGACGGATGACGCCTATATAGAAGGTGATATAGCCGTCATCGCGCCGAAGGTCTCCGGTTACGTCGCTAAGGTCAACGTTGTCGAGAACCAGGAAGTCAAGGCGGGCGACCCGATGGTAACGCTTGACGATGGCGATTATCGCATCGCGCTCGAGCAGGCCGAGGCGCAGATCCGCACGGAAGAACTGTCGCTGAAGCGCATCGATGCGCAGATCGTCGGCGGTGAAGCCGCGCTGGAACAGGCCGTTGCCCAGAAGGGCGCGCTGGATGCTGCGCTTCGCGGTGCCGAAATCACCCAGAAGCGCGCAAGCGAGTTGCAGGCGAAGGACGTCGGCACGGTTGCCGCTTCCGACAATGCGCAGGTCGCGCTGGACCAGGCGAGGGCGAATGTTGTCGCAGGCGATGCTTCCATCTCCTCGGCCAAGGCCAATGTCGAACTTCTGCGTGCCCAGCGCGAGGAGGCCGAAAGCACCGTCCGCTCGCTGCAGCTTTCCCGCGACAAGGCGGCCCGCGATCTTGCCTTCACGGTTCTGAAGGCGCCCTATGATGGCGTCATCGGCAATCTGGCGGTGCAGACGGGCGATCTGGTTTCGGTCGGCAAGCGTCTGGCTTCGCTGGTGCCGATGAACGAGCTTTATATCGACGCCAATTTCAAGGAAACGCAGCTTGCCCGCGTCGTGCCCGGTTCGAAGGTGCGCGTGCATGTCGACGCATTTGACGATGCGACGATCGAAGGTACGGTGCAGTCGATCTCGCCCGGTTCCGGCTCGGTCTTCTCCATGCTGCCGCCGGAAAATGCCACGGGCAACTTCACCAAGGTCATCCAGCGTGTGCCTGTTCGTATCGTCTTCTCCAGGGAAGACCTTGCAAAGCACAATCTGCGCGCAGGCCTGAGCGTCGTTGTCGATGTCGATACCCGCACGGCGCCGGAAACCACCAGAACGGCGCAAGCCAATCCGGAAGCCAAGTAAGGCGCGTCTTTGACGCACCGTTGAGGGCAAGATCATGGCGGCTACGGTTGTCGGTACGGGCGGGGCGTCCATCCCCGCCGATCCCCCGATGGACAGGCGCAGGCTCATCGCGTTCTTCGCGATGGTCTTCGGCATGTTCATGTCCATTCTCGACATTCAGATCGTCTCCGCCTCGCTTGCGGAAATCCAGGCCGGCCTCGGTGCCGGCTCGGATGAGATCGCCTGGGTGCAGACCTCTTATCTGATCGCCGAAGTCATCATGATCCCGCTTTCGGGCACGCTGGCGCGCATTCTCTCCACGCGCGTGCTCTTCGCCACCTGTGCTGCGGGCTTCACCATATCGAGCGCGCTCTGCGCCACTGCCACCAATATCGACCAGATGATCGTCTATCGCGCGATCCAGGGCTTTATCGGCGGCGGCATGATCCCTTCGGTCTTTGCGGCTGCCTTTACGATCTTCCCGCCCTCGAAGCGCTCGGTCGTCTCGCCGATCATCGGTCTTGTCGCCACGCTTGCGCCGACCATCGGCCCGACGGTTGGCGGTTATCTCTCCAATGCCTTTTCCTGGCACTGGCTGTTCCTCGTCAACATCATTCCCGGCATCATCGTCACCATCCTTACCTGGAGCCTGATCGATTTCGACAAGCCGGAAAAGTCGCTCTGGAAGAAATTCGACTGGTGGGGGCTGATCTCCATGGCCGTCTTCCTCGGCTCGCTGGAATATGTGCTGGAGGAGGGCAATAACAAGGACTGGTTCAACGACGAGCATATCGTCCTGGGTTCCGTCGCCATGGTCATCGGCGCGGTGGTGTTCTTCTGGCGTGCCTTCAAGGTGGAGTTCCCCGTGGTGGATATTCGCGCCTTTGCCGACCGCAACTTCTCCATCGGCTCGCTCTTCTCCTTCGTCATGGGCATAGGGCTTTACGGGCTGACCTATCTTTACCCGCTCTATCTTGGCCGGGTGAGGGGTTACGATGCGCTGATGATCGGCGAGACGATGTTCGTCTCCGGTCTTGCGATGTTCTTCACCGCGCCGATTGCCGGCAAGGTCTCCACCAAGCTCGATCCGCGGGCGATGATGGCGATCGGCTTCATCAGCTTCGGCTGCGGCACATGGATCATGACGCATGTGACGACCGACTGGGATTTCTACGAGCTGCTGATCCCGCAGATTCTCCGCGGTTTCGGCCTGATGATGTGCATGGTGCCGATCAACAACATTGCGCTCGGCACCCTGCCGCCGGCCCGTATCCGCAATGCGTCCGGCCTGTTCAACCTCACGCGTAACCTCGGCGGCGCGGTCGGGCTTGCCATCATCAACACCATGCTGTCGCAGCGCACGGACGACCATTATGTGCGGCTCGCCGAACATATCAGCTATTCCAACCCGAAGGCGCTGGAATGGCTGAACAGTGTGGGTGCCAACTACGATTCCTACGGGCTGGACGGCGCTTCCGTCGCGGTCAAGAAAATGGTCGGCATGGTCTCGCAGCAGGCATGGATTTTGGCCTTCGCGGATGTGTTCTTCGCGCTGACGATTTTGTTCTCCAGCCTGATCTTCATGACCGTGCTGATCCAGAAACCAAAAGCTGCGCCGCCGCCCGACGCCGCGCACTGACAAAAGAATCCCCTCCCATCCACCGCAGAGCTGGGGCCGTCGAAAATGACGGCCCCTTTTTTGTCGGGGCAGTACCGCTCGCGCATGTGACAGGCGCGGAATGAATTCCGGAATCCCCCGGTTGATCGTGTGGGACAACCGATGTATATGTTTCTTGAGGTACGTACCTCAAAAATGCTTCCAGCGGGAGATGGAAGCGGCCGGATGGGTGGTCGGCAGCGGCTTTACCCTGCGGCTTGCGGCAGTTCAGGGAGGGATCATGACGGGCTTGCAACTCAATCCAGATTTTACCATTGCGGATGAACAGTCGCTTCGTGGCCTGTTCGAACCCACGCATTCCCTGGCGGTATTGAAGTGTCAGGAGACGCTTGGCGAGCACGCGCGGGAATTCATAAGGCGCTCTCCCTTCCTGTGCATCGGCACACAGAATCTGGAAGGGAAGGCGGATGTCAGCCCTCGCGGCGATCCTTGCGGGTTCGTGCAGGTGTTTGATGAACGTACCCTGGCGATCCCCGATCGGCCCGGCAATAATCGCCTCGATACGCTCAGCAATATCATCGCCAATCCCAATGTCGGGCTGTTGTTCATCGTGCCCGGCTTCGATGACACGCTGCGCGTTAATGGCCGCGCCACTCTGACCCGGGATCCGGAGCTGCTGAAGCGCATGAGCATCGCGGAGCGGACGCCCAGGCTTGCCATCGTCATAAGGGTGACCGAGGTTTTTATGCATTGCGCCAAGGCGTTCAGGCGCTCCCACCTGTGGGATCCGGCGCATTTTCAGCGCCGCGCGGAGATGCCTTCGCTCATCAAGATCATTCTGGATGAGACGACCGGCGCCCCGGCCAGCAAGGACGAAATGCAAAGGATGGACGATCAGCTGGAGCAGGATTACCGGCGGACGCTCTATTAAGCGCTACGCCGTGTCCAGCCGAATGGCGGCAAGGCAGGGCCTGCATTGTCGGTTCGCCTGCCGTTTTTAGCTCCGAAATTTCCCTCCAGCCGGGGTGGCGGCCTCTTCAACGACGATATGGCAGTGCGCCCGGCGGACGATTGATGAAATATGAGGTACGTACATCATTTTTCGGTTTACGACGACCTCAAAGCTGGATATTCAAGAGGTGAGGGAGGAGCCATGAAGCCGACAGTTCACGATATTGCCGAACGCGCTGGCGTCAGCCTCGCCACCATCGACCGGGTGCTGAACATGCGCCCCGGTGTGCATGCCGCCACCCGCGCCCGCGTGGAAGCGGCGATTGCCGAGCTTGGTTATGTGCGCGATATCGCGGCGGCCAATCTTGCCAAGGGCCGCAATTATTCGCTGGTCTTCATCCTGCCGGGCAATGACAATTCCTTCATGGCGACGCTGAGGGCCGAGGTGCGGGCCGCTGCCGCCCGCGCGCATCTGGAGCGCACGGCGATCCGCGTCATCGAGGTGCCGCCCTTCAATGCGGCGGCGCTGACCGAGGCCCTGGAGGTTGCGCGGCGGGAAAAGCCGTCGGGAGTGGCCTTTGTCGCCACCGATTCTGAAGATGTGGCCGAAGCCGCCGACCGGCTGGCGGAAGACGGCATTGCCACAGTGACACTGGTTTCCGATCTTTCCGGTTCGCGGCGTGATCATTATGCCGGTGTCGACAACGCCGCGGCCGGGCGCACGGCGGCGAGCCTGATGGGGCGTTTCCTTTCCGGACGCGGCGGCGATGTCGCGGTCGTTGCCGGCTCCATGCTGGTGCGCGACCATCGCGAGCGTCTGGAGGGTTTCCGCTCCGTCATCGAAAGCGAATTTCCGCAGTTGCGGCTGCTGCCGGTGCTGGAGGGTAAGGATGACCCGGCGACCGTAGAGGCGCTGGTGGGCGGGGCGCTCGGCAATGCCGCGCTGTCAGGAGTTTACAGTCTCGGCGCAGGCAATCGCGGTCTCATCCGCGCGCTGAGAGCGCGGGGTGACGACAGGCCGCTTTCGGTCATCGCCCATGAGCTGACGGAAAACACCGCCAATGCGCTGCGGGAAGGGGTGCTCGACGCCGTGCTCAACCAGGATGCCGGCCACGAGGTGCGCAGCGCCATCCGCGTATTGAAGGCGCGCGCCGATGGCCTGCCCGTCATCGCCGCGCAGGAACGTATCCGTATCGACATATTCCTCAGGGACAATCTTCCCTGAGCAAAACGCTTGAAATTTGGCGCATGGAGCGCCGGAATGGAGAAATATATGTATCTCGGTCTCGATCTTGGCACATCCGGCGTCAAAGCCCTGCTGATGGACGGCGATCAGAAAATCATCGGTTCGGCCAACGGCTCACTGGATGTTTCGCGCCCGCATCACGGCTGGTCCGAACAGGACCCGGCGGACTGGATTGCCGCGACGAAAACCGCCGTTGCCGGCCTGAAGCAGAAGTTTCCGAAGGAGCTGGCCGCCGTGAAAGGCATCGGCCTTTCCGGCCAGATGCATGGCGCGACGCTGATCGATGCGGACGGCAAGGTGCTGCGGCCCTGCATCCTGTGGAACGACACGCGTTCCCATGCCGAAGCCGCCGCACTCGATGCCGATCCGCGCTTCCGCAAGATCACCGGCAATATCGTCTTCCCCGGCTTCACCGCGCCGAAGCTCGCCTGGGTGGCGAAGAACGAACCTGAAATCTTCGCGAAAGTCGCCAAGGTATTGCTGCCGAAGGATTATCTGCGGCTGTGGCTGACCGGCGAATATATCTCGGAAATGTCTGATTCCGCCGGTACCTCCTGGCTCGATACCGGTGCGCGCAAATGGTCCTCCGAGCTTCTTGCCGCCACCGGGCTTGACGAGAAACACATGCCGTCGCTGGTGGAAGGCACGGATGAGGCGGGCGTTCTGCGCACCGAACTGGCTTCCGAATGGGGCATTTCCGGCCGTGTCGTTGTCGCCGGTGGCGCGGGTGACAATGCGGCCTCGGCCTGTGGCATGGGCACGGTGAAGGAAGGCCATGCCTTCGTATCGCTCGGCACATCGGGCGTACTTTTCGCCGCCAATGCGTCTTACCTGCCGAAGCCGGAAAGCGCAGTGCACGCCTTTTGCCACGCATTGCCCAATACCTGGCACCAGATGGGCGTCATCCTTTCCGCGACAGACGCGTTGAACTGGTATTCGCGCCTCACCGGCCAATCCGCTGCCGATCTGACCAGCGAGCTGGGCGAGACGCTTCTCGCGCCGACCGGTGCTACTTTCGCGCCCTATCTCTCCGGTGAGCGCACGCCGCATAATGACGCTGCCATTCGCGGCTCCTTCATCGGCCTGTCGCATGAAAGCGACCGCAAGGCGCTGACCCAGGCCGTGCTGGAAGGCGTCACCTTCGCGATCAGGGATAATCTCGAAGCGCTGAAATCCGCCGGTACCTCGATTTCCCGCGTCACCGCCATCGGCGGCGGCTCGCGCTCGGCCTATTGGCTGGCCTCGATCGCTACCTCGCTCGGCGTACCCGTCGATATTCCTGCCGAGGGCGATTTCGGTGCCGCCTTCGGCGCCGCCCGCCTTGGCCTGATTGCCGCGACCGGAGCCGATCCGGTTGCCGTCTGCTCGCAGCCGGAGACGGCGCGGACGCTCGAGCCGGTGGCGGCGCTGGCGGGTGCCTATGAGGAGGCTTACCGGCGGTATCACGCGCTTTATCCGGCTATTCGGGCGCTTTCGCATTGAGACACGGAGTGCGCGGTTTACCCCCTCTGCCCTGCCGGACATCTCCCTCAAGCGGGGAGATCAGCAGGGCGCTGCCTCTCGCTCCATCTTCAGCCTCACGTGAGGACAAGAACTAACCGCGAGTCGATCTCCTCCCTTGAGGGGGAGATGTCCGGCAGGACAGAGGGGGGTGAGCCTCACCCTCCAACCTATACCGAACACCAACCAAACCCACCCCAAGAGGAGGATCACCATGAGCACAGGTTTTTTCGGCGATATCGCCAAGATCAAATATGAAGGCCCCGACAGCACCAATCCGCTGGCCTTCCGCCATTACAATCCCGACGAGATCGTCGCCGGCAAGCGCATGGAAGATCACCTGCGTTTTGCGGTGGCTTACTGGCACACCTTCACCTGGCCGGGCGGTGACCCCTTTGGTGGCCAGACCTTCCAGCGCCCGTGGTTCGAAGACACGATGCAGGCCGCCAAGCTGAAGGCCGATGTCGCCTTCGAATTTTTCTCGCTGCTCGGTTCGCCATTTTATTGCTTCCACGACGCGGACGTGCGCCCGGAAGGCAAAAACTTCGCCGAGAATACGAAGAACCTCAACGAAATCGTTGATTATTTTGCTGAAAAGCAGGCCCAGACTGGCGTGAAACTCCTCTGGGGCACGGCGAACCTCTTCTCCAACCGTCGCTTCATGTCCGGTGCAGCAACCAATCCCGACCCGGATGTCTTCGCTTTCTCCGCCGCAACCGTGAAGACCTGCATGGATGCCACCAAGAAGCTTGGCGGCGCGAACTATGTTCTGTGGGGCGGTCGTGAAGGTTACGAGACCCTGCTCAACACCGATCTTTCCCGCGAGCTCGACCAGCTCGGCCGCTTCCTCAATCTGGTGGTGGAATATAAATACAAGATCGGCTTCGAAGGCACGATCCTGATCGAGCCCAAGCCGCAGGAGCCGACCAAGCACCAGTATGACTACGACGTCGCCACCGTTTATGCCTTCCTGCAGAAGAACGGGCTGGAAAAGGAAGTGAAGGTCAATATCGAGCAGGGCCACGCCATCCTTGCCGGCCATTCCTTCGAACACGAGCTTGCCATGGCCAATGCCTTCGGCATTTTCGGCTCCATCGACATGAACCGCAACGATTACCAGTCCGGCTGGGATACCGACCAGTTCCCCAATAACGTGCCGGAAATGGCGCTTGCCTATTACCATGTTCTCGCTGGTGGCGGTTTCAAGAATGGCGGCACCAACTTCGATTCCAAGCTGCGTCGCCAGTCGCTCGATCCGCAGGACCTGCTGATCGGCCATATCGGCGGCATGGATTGCTGCGCCCGCGGCCTGAAGGCGGCGGCGAAGATGGTCGAGGACGGCGCGCTCTCGAAGCCGCTTTCCGAGCGTTACGCCAAGTGGGATTCTGCCGAAGCGCAGAAGATGCTGCGCGGCGAGCTGAAACTCGAAGAGATCGCGGCGCTGGTGGAGCGTGAGGATATCAACCCCGAGCCGAAGTCCGGCCGCCAGGAATATCTCGAAAACGTGGTCAATCGTTACGTTTGACGGGATCAAAGGGGGCGGCAGCGTTGCCCCCTCATCGCCTCGCTTCGCTCCGGCACTTCTCCCCGGCGGGGAGAAGAACAAGCGTCACGCTCCTTGCCAAACGCGGGGGGCTCTGCACATTTCTTCTCCCCGCCGGGGAGAAGGTGGCCCGAAGGGACGGATGAGGGGGCTTGCTTGCGATCTTCTCCGAATGGCGAGGACAACTCTGTGCCATCCCTCCATCCTTTTCAGTCACTTTCGAAAAAATCCTTCCTCTCCCATCCCCATCACCCCATTTGGCCGCATCATTCTTCCCGCAACCGGAACGGAAGGGCGATACGCGCGGCGTCTTTCGCGAACCGGAGGCCGGCATCGACAAGCATGGTTCTGGCAAACCGTGTTTCGGAGAGGCGTCCCGCCGGGCCAGAGGCGGGAAGGGCTGATCGGATAGATGCCGTGAAAAGGCTGTAGACGACGGGCCGTGATTGCGGTCTGGGTGATGCGGCCCGGCGAATGCAAAACTTCCACCACTTCCCATTCCAACCGCATTCTCCGGGCCTGTCTCCTGCGCCGCCGGCAGTGCCGTCGCGGTGGCATCTCCGCATGCAAAGCGCTTTGGACCTGTTATCTGCGCAGTCTGAAACGTTGTAGATTTCACGCCTCCCGACTGTACCTCGCAAGCGACATGGTCTAAACCGCTGCTGATCTTTTCACGCTCGATGGATGACGAAGGGCCTTTCAGATGACCGATCCCAAAGCGCTTGCCGCCCGTTTCCCCGGTGATTTCCTGTTCGGCGTCGCGACCGCCTCGTTCCAGATCGAAGGCGCAACCAAGGCGGATGGCCGCAAGCCCTCCATCTGGGATGCCTTCTGCAATATGCCGGGCCATGTCTTCGGGCGTCACAATGGCGATATCGCCTGCGACCATTACAATCGCTGGGAAGAAGACCTCGATCTCATCAAGGAGATGGGTGTCGAGGCCTATCGTTTCTCCATTGCCTGGCCGCGCATCATTCCCGATGGTTTCGGGCCGATCAACGAAAAGGGCCTGGATTTTTACGACCGCCTCATCGATGGCTGCAAGGCGCGCGGCATCAAGACCTATGCGACGCTTTACCATTGGGATCTGCCGCTGACGCTGATGGGTGATGGCGGCTGGGCCTCGCGCTCCACCGCGCACGCCTTCCAGCGCTATGCCAAGACCGTCATGGCCCGTCTCGGCGACCGGCTGGATGCGATGGCGACCTTCAACGAACCCTGGTGCGCGGTGTGGCTCAGCCATCTCTATGGCATTCACGCGCCGGGCGAGCGCAACATGGAGGCGGCCCTTGCCGCCATGCATCATATCAATCTCGCCCATGGTTTCGGTGTGGAAGCCTCCCGCCATGTCGCGCCGAAAGTGCCGGTGGGGCTGGTGCTGAACGCCCATTCCGTCATTCCCGCTTCTGATAGCGAGGCCGATCTCAAGGCCGCCGAACGGGCCTTCCAGTTTCACAATGGCGCCTTTTTCGATCCGGTCTTCAAGGGCGAATATCCGGCCGAGATGATGCAAGCCTTGGGGGATCGCATGCCGGTGGTGGAGGCGGAAGACCTAGCCATCATCAGCCAGAAGCTCGACTGGTGGGGCCTGAATTATTACACGCCGATGCGCGTTGCCGACGATGCGACGCCGGGCGCGGAATTCCCCGCCACCACGCCGGCTCCCGCAGTCAGCGATGTGAAGACCGATATCGGCTGGGAGGTTTACGCGCCGGCGCTCAAGTCGCTGGTCGAGACCCTCTATAAGCGTTACGACCTGCCGGAATGCTACATCACCGAAAACGGCGCCTGCTATAATATGGGCGTCGAAAACGGCGAGGTGGATGACCAGCCGCGCCTCGATTACTACGCCGAACACCTCGGCATCGTCGCCGATCTCATCCGTGACGGATATCCGATGCGCGGTTATTTCGCCTGGAGCCTGATGGATAATTTTGAATGGGCCGAAGGTTATCGCATGCGCTTCGGTCTGGTGCATGTGGATTATGATACGCAGGTGCGGACACTGAAAAACAGCGGCAAATGGTATAGCACGCTTGCCTCGGGTTTCCCGAAGGGGAACCACGGCGTGGCGAAGGGGTAAGACCTCTCCACCGTCATCCTCGGGCTTGTCCCGAGGATCTGCTGCCTACTGATTTTATTCAACGTGATTAGATTCTCGGCACAGGGCCGAGGATGACGTTGCGAGGATGCGCGGCGGGTGCGTCAAAAAGTTCTCTCCCCTTATTATCAGTTTTCCCAACTTTTTTATCGGTTACCTCGCGGTGCCTGCTTGCGCCCGCCGTCCCGTCTCCTATGTGAGACGGGCTACGAAGGCGTAGCGTCCGTTTCTGCCGGTCAAGGGGCAAGGCGGGCTGGTCCTCCCAGGGAAAACGAAGATGCTTATTGAAAAACTCAACTGGCGTTATGCCACCAAGAAAATGGATCCTGCCAAGACCGTGTCTGAAGACAAGGTCGAGCGCATTGTCGAGGCGGCGCGGCTTGCCCCCACCTCCAGCGGCCTGCAGCCCTTCGAAGTGATCGTCGTCACCGATCCTGAAGTGCGCGCCAAGATCCGCGAGATCGCCTGGAACCAGGCGCAGGTGACCGATGGTTCGCATCTCTTGGTCTTTGCGGCATGGGACAATTACACCGAAGAGCGGATCAACCACATGTTCGATCTGGTCAATGAAGAACGCGGCATCAAGAATGAAGGCTGGGAAGCCTATCGCCAGATGCTGCTTACCACCTATCCGCAGCGCGACCAGCAGGTGAATTTCGAACACGCCGCCCGCCAGGCCTATATCGGTTTCGGCATGGCCGTGGCACAGGCCGCCTTCGAGGGCGTGGATTCCACCCCGATGGAAGGTTTTGATCCCGCCAAGCTCGATGAAATCCTCGGCCTGCGTGAAAAGGGCCTGCGCTCCGTCACCATCCTGCCGCTCGGTTATCGTGAACCGGAAGGCGACTGGCTGGTGAACCTGAAGAAGGTGCGCCGCCCGGCCGAAGAATTCGTCAGCCGCGTCTGATTTCAAGCTATTCGCAAAAGCTTCACTGCCGCAGAGCCGTTATCACGGCTTTGCGGTAGATTTTTTCTCTCTTTTCAGATAATTGAAAAAACATCCCTGTTAAAAGGTGGCGTGTGCGGGCAAGTATGCGCCATCGAATTGCCGATCCCCGGCATTTCTGAGTGAAAGCCTGACGAAATGACCCGGAAAATCAGCTGTCATCGAATGTGCCCGAAGGCTGCATGAAGAGAGCGGTTCAGCACCGCAACAGGATTTTTTGAGACCCGATCCGTCACGCATTCCCAGAGTTCACAATGAGTTTTCCATCCAGTGCGGCCTCGCCCGCGCGTAAAGAACAGGCGGTCCCGGAAGGGGCGGCAAAGGAGCCGATGGTCACGTTTGAAGGCGTGACCAAGACCTTTGGCGGCGCCGACGGCAAGCCCGGCTTCGCAGCCCTTGCCGGTATCGACTACACCGTACCGAAAGGCTCCATCACCGGCATCATCGGTCGCTCCGGTGCGGGCAAGTCCACGCTCATCCGGCTCGCCAACGGCCTTGAAAAGCCCTCGACCGGCCGTGTGGTCGTTGATGGCGTCGATGTCGCGGCGCTCGACGAAAAGAGCCTGCGCACGCTGCGCCGTTCCGTCGGCATGATCTTCCAGCACTTCAACCTTTTGTCCTCACGCACGGCTTTCGACAATGTGGCGCTGCCGCTTGAAATCGCCGGCCTGGGCAAGAAGGAGATCGAAACGCGCGTCGCGCCGCTGCTCGATCTCGTCGGCCTTTCCGATAAGGCGAAGCGTTATCCGGCGGAACTCTCGGGTGGCCAGAAGCAGCGTGTCGGCATTGCCCGCGCGCTCGCCACCCAGCCGAAGCTGCTCCTTTCCGACGAGGCTACCTCGGCGCTCGATCCGGAAACAACGCAATCCATTCTCGAGCTCCTCAAGCGCATCAATGCCGAACTCGGCCTCACCGTGCTGCTCATCACCCACGAAATGGAGGTGGTGAAGACCATCGCCTCGCAAGTGGCCGTCATCGACAGGGGCCTGATCGTCGAGGAAGGCACGACCTTCGACATCTTCACTGCGCCGAAACACGAGACGACCCGCAGCCTGCTGTCGTCCTCAGTCGGCGTGAAGCTGCCGCACTGGGTCACCTCGGGGCTGAAGCCGCAGGCGGCGGAAGGCGACCGCGTTCTGGTGCGTCTGGTGTTCTTCGGCGAAACGGCCTTCCAGCCGCTGACGGCGCGTCTCGTTGCTGAAATCGGCCCGGATGTGAACATTCTTGCCGGCACCATCGAGGAGATTTCCGGCGAGCCCTTTGGTTCGCTCGTCGTCTCCTATCCGGCCTCGGCGGATGTCACCGCCCGCGCCAGCCGCTTTTATGCGGAAACCGGTCTTCACACGGAGGTGCTCGGTTATGTCGCCTGATATGATCTTCAACCTTCTCTCGAAGGGCCTGTTGCAGACCCTGCACATGGTCGCGGTCGCCGGCATTGTCGGTTCGCTGATCGGCGTGCCCATGGGCGTTTTCCTCGCCACCAGTGGCAAGGGTGAACTGTTTCCCGCACCGATGACCAACCGTATTCTCGGCCTCATCGTGAATGCGGCGCGCTCCACGCCCTTCATCATCCTGGTGGTGGCGATAATTCCCTTCACCCGTATCGTCGCCGGCACGTCGATCGGCACCAATGCGGCCATCGTGCCGCTGACGGTCGCGACCGTTCCCTTCATCGCAAGGCTGGTGGAAGCGGCGATCCGCGAGGTGGACAAGGGTCTCATCGAGGCCGCCCGCGCCATGGGCGCGACACCGTTGCAGATCGTCACCAAGGTGCTGCTTGCCGAAGCCAAGCCCGGCATCACGCTGGCGCTCACGCTCACGCTGGTCAGCCTCATCGGTTATTCGGCCATGGTCGGTGCGGTCGGCGGCGGCGGGCTGGGCGATCTCGGCATTCGCTACGGTTACCAGCGCTTCATGCCGGATGTGATGCTGGCGGTGGTTCTGGTGCTGATCGTGCTGGTGCAACTGGTGCAGAGCGCCGGAGACCGGCTGGCGCGCAGCTTCGACAAGCGGACCCGCAAGAATTAACTGCGTTTATAATAACAACCCAAGGAGACACCCATGAAGAAACTTATTCTCGCGGCTTCGCTCGCCGCTCTCTTCACCGCCGGTCAGGCGCTGGCGGAAACCATCAAGATCGGCGTCACCCCCGCCGAGCACGCGCAGATCATGGAGCAGGTGAAGAAGATCGCGGCCGCCAAGGGCCTCGATATCGACATCATCGAATTCTCCGACTATGTCGTGCCGAACCAGGCGCTGAATGATGGCGAGCTGCAGGCCAATTCCTTCCAGCACCAGCCCTACCTCGACAACCAGATCGCCGACCGCAAGTTCGATCTCGTCAGCGTCGGCACCACCATCACCACTCCGATGGGCGTTTATTCCAAGAAGGTGAAGAGCCTTGACGAGCTGAAGGACGGCGCAACCGTCGGTATTCCGAACGACCCGACCAATGGCGGCCGTGCGCTGCTGGTTCTCGCTTCCAAGGGTGTTCTCAAGGTCAAGGAAGAAGCCGGCCTGAAGGTAACGCCTGCCGACATCACCGAAAACCCGAAGAACATCCAGATCGTCGAGCTTGACGCCGCCCAGCTGCCGCGTTCGCTGGACGATACCGACGCCTCGGTGATCAACACCAACTATGCGACGGCTGCCGGCCTGAACCCGAAGAAGGATTCCATTGCCATCGAAAGCGAAAAGTCTCCTTATGCGAATGTCATCGCCGTTCGCGCGCAGGACAAGGACAAGCCGTGGGTGAAGACGCTGGTGGAATCCTACCAGAGCCCGGAAGTGAAGGCCTTCATTCTGGAGAAGTACAACGGCACGGTCATTCCATCCTGGTAAGAAGCGCCGTACTGTAAAAATGACGACCTCTCCCGTTCGCGGGGGAGGTTTTTTGTTTTCTGGATGGGCGTAAATCGGTCCTGCATGAAAAACCCCTGTCGTTTTATGGAAGAATTTTTCACGGTCCCGCGCCAACTGTCGTTTTATACCCGTTGTTTTTCGGGTCTGGGTTGTGATGCGGCTTAACGGCTTCTGAATGTTTCCTTCGCAAGATGATGCTTTCGAAGGGGATTTCATGCGGATTGCGCCGCGCAACATTGGGGACTATTTGCCGGTCGGGCGCAGAACCGCCGTCGGCGTCGTGTTGTCCACCTTCGCGCTGGTGCTTCTCATCGTCACCGCGCTGGTCCTTTCCGCCCTCAGCCAGGTCCGCGAAAAGGCGAATTCGCTCGACAATGCCCGCTCGCGCGAGACAACGGCGGGCGCGCTCGTCACCTTTCGCGAGCAGCTGGGTGCGACGCTGAACGACTATGCCGCCTGGGACGATGCCGCCGAATATGTCTATGCCCCCGACCGTTTCGACTGGGTGGCAAGCAATTACGGCGAGATGACGGTCAATAACGATCTTTTCGATACCGCGGTGATCATCGACGAGAATGACAAGGTTCGCATGGCCTATCAGAACGGCAAGCCCGTGACGTGGAGGCCTGACGTCTACTTTGCCGGCGGCCTCAAGGAAATGGTCGCGCGCGTGCAGGCCATGCGTCCCGGCATCACCTCGCAGGTCACGGGTTTCATCAAAACCGACGATGGCATTGCCGCAGCCGGTGTCGCGCTGGTGCGGATGAAGTCCGGGGCGCTGCCGTCGGTCGGCGCAGAGCGGCGCTATCTGGTGTTTGCCCGTCATCTCAAGCAGGCGACGGTGGACAAGCTTGCCCGCAACTACGTCATAGAGGGTTTGGAACTGCAATATGGCGACGGGCCTGCCGCAAACCATGTGGATATCGTCAATCCGCTGGGGCAGGTACTCGCCCGGCTCGTCTGGCGCTCGCATCTGCCGGGAGATGTCAGTTTTCATGAGGCGCGGCCGGTCGTCTTCACCGCGCTCGGCATCGCGGGAACGTTTTTCCTGGTGCTGCTCATCATCGGCTCGGCCACGCTCGACCGGTTGAAGGCGGATGAGGCGGCGGCGCGGGAAGAGGCGCTGCGCGACCGGTTGAGCGGGCTCGACAACCGCGCCGGGCTCTTTGCCCGCCTGAACCGCATGGTGGGCAGGGCCCGCCACGACAAGACGGATATCAAGCTGCTTTATCTCGATCTCGACGGTTTCAAGGAGATCAACGATTCCTACGGCCATGCCGCCGGCGACCGGCTTATCAAGGGCGTGGCGGCGGCGCTGAGGGTGCTGGTGCCGGAAGGTGCGGTGCTGGCGCGGCTCGGCGGCGATGAATTCGCCATTGCCATCCAGGGGGATGACGTCTGGCTGGAAGGCCGCAAGCTTTGCCTGGCGCTTCTCGAACTCTTCACCGAACCCTTCAGCATCGGTGAAAGGGTGGCGAGCATCGGCTGCAGCATCGGCACCTCGGTTTCCCGCGCCGGTGATATAGATGGCGAGGAATTGCTGCGGCGTGCCGACATGGCCATGTATCAGGCCAAGGAGAACGGTCGCGGCCGTTATGTCGCCTACGAATTGAAGATGGATGCGCTGCGCGAGGAAAAGCTGCAGCTGGAAGCGGATCTGCGCTCCGCCATCTTGAACGACGAGATTTCGGTGGTCTATCAGCCGGTCGTCAGCGCCGCCACGCGCTGCATCACCGGCGTGGAGGCGCTGGCTCGCTGGCAGAGGCCGGGTTACGGTTTCGTGCCGCCGGATATCTTCATCGCCGCTGCCGAAACCAGCGGTCTTATCGACCGGCTCGGCCTTCTGGTGCTGCGCAAGGCCTGCGAGACGGCGCGGCAATGGCCCTCCATCAAGCTCTCCGTAAATATTTCGCCGGTACAGTTCCGCAATCCGGCGTTTTCCGGCCAGGTGGCGGATATTCTCGAGGCCACGCAGACACCGTTTGAAAGGCTGCGGCTGGAAATGACGGAAGGTTATTTCATCCAGCATCCGGAACGGGCAAGTGCGGCGATCGACAAGCTGAAACAGCTCGGCCTGCATATCGCGCTCGACGATTTCGGCGCGGGTTTTGCGAGCGTCGGATATCTGCGCCGCTTCGGTTTCGACCGGATGAAGATCGACCGATCGCTGATCATGGCGCTGGAGCAGGGCGGACGCTCGCTGGAAATGTTGCAGGCCACGGTGGCGCTGGCGAAATCGCTCGATATTCCGGTGACGGCCGAAGGCGTCGAGACCGAAGAGCAGGCGGCCATTCTGCATCTGTGCGGCTGCGATGAATTGCAGGGTTACCTGTTCTCGAAGCCCGTTGCGGCGGAAGAGATCACGGCCATGCTGGATGGGCAGGATGCGCCGCTGTTTGCGCTGCGGGCGGGGGCGTGAGTGATTTGAACGCCGTCACGCCGGACTAGATCGGGGGCCAGCGCGATCAAGTCCTCGATCGCTGAAGACCCCTCTCACAGCGCAGACCCGCCGTGGCTGGATGCCGGATCTAGTTCGGCATGATGGGGAAGAAAATGGGCCGCCGCCCCGGCTCACCGTCCCAGATGCCGCTCGCCGCGCTTTTTCGCCAGTTCGATCTGCTGCTGCCGGTCGCGGAACCGCTGGCGGTCCTCCTCGCTGCGGTCGTCGTAGCAGCTCGGGCAGGAAACGCCTTCCTCGAATTTGGGAGACAGGCGCACTTCCGGCGTGATCGGGTTGCGGCAGGCGTGGCAGAGCTGGTGGTCACCTTCGGCAAGGCCGTGCACCACCGAGACGCGCTCGTCGAAGACGAAACAGGCGCCTTCCCACAGGCTCTCTTCTTCCGGCACCTCTTCAAGATACTTCAGGATGCCGCCCTTGAGGTGGAAAACCTCGTCGAAACCCTGTTCCTTCATGAAGGCCGTGGCCTTTTCGCAGCGGATGCCGCCGGTGCAATACATGGCGATCTTCGGCTTGTTGTGCAGGCCGGGATTGTTCTTCACCCAGTCGGGAAACTCGCGGAAGGTTTTCGTCTTCGGATCGACCGCGCCCTTGAAGACGCCGATGGCGGTCTCGTAATCGTTGCGCGTGTCGATGACGATGGTGTCCGGATCGGAGATCAGCGCGTTCCAGTCCTGCGGGTCGACATAGGTGCCGACGATGCGGTTCGGATCGATATCCGGCACGCCCATGGTGACGATTTCTTTCTTCAGCTTCACCTTCAGCCGCACGAAAGGCATGTGCGAGGCGCGGCTTTCCTTGTGCTCCAGTGCGGCGAATTCCGGCTGGGCGCGCAAGAAGGCGAGGACGGCATGAATGCCCACATCCGGCCCGGCAATCGTGCCGTTGATGCCTTCGGCGGCGAGCAGCAGCGTGCCCTTGACGCCATTTTTCTGGCAGAGCTCGAACAGCGGCTCACGCAGGCTCTCGAACCGCGGCAGGCGGGCGAAATGGTAAAGCGCGGCCACAAGGAAATCACCAGAGACTTCCGGGCGGGGGAGAATGGTCGTGTCGGTCATGGCCGCTGAAATACAGCGACGGCGGCCGCAAAGCAATATTTATCAGCGGGTCGCGCTATTTTGAAAATCGTCAAATCGGGAGGTTTTGCGGGTTCCCCGGTCGCTTTCGCCGTGGTGTGCGGGCAAAAAGGCCGCCGCAGTCTAAAGTTCACCGTTGTGCGGAGTGCATATCATCTTCGTCATTCCGGCCTTGAGCCGGAATGACGAAGGTGGGTGAGCACCGTGTGAGAAGTTCGGGCTACTTCGCCGCCCGCCGCCACAACTGGCCGATGATACGGCTTTCCGTGCGGGCGGATTCGGAAAAGACCTCGTCCGCCAGTTCAAGGCCTTCGGCGCGCAGCGCCTGCTGCCGGGCGATGATGGCATCGAGAAGCAGAGCCAGCCGCTCGCCATTGCCGAAGCGTTCCGGCTCGCGATCGGCGATGGCTGTGAGGATGGAGAGATCGTGTTCATGGCCGAGAATGTCGACCAGCCGCTTGGTGTCGGCCCGTTTGGCGCGCATGGCGGAGGGCCACAGCCGGCGCATCAGGCCCAGATGCATCCAATAGGCCTGCCCGGCCTTGCGCAATTCATGGAAATGTTCGACGTCGGCCTGCTCACGGCAATCGGCGAGCGCCTTGAGTGCACTTTTCCTCTGTTTGGCCCAGCTTGTCCGCAGCAGCCGGACGGCGTCCTTCAGCTCGTCCGGCAGGGACAGGTCCTTGAGCGCCTTGCGCCCCTCTTCGCAGCCGGCAATGGCAGCGGCGATCGCCTCATCGAGACCGGCCTCATGTTCCAGGGCGTAATCGCGGCGCTCGCGCAGCATTGCGGTGATCGAGCGCAGCGCCTGCGCCTGTGTCTCGGAGAGCGCAAAGGCCTCGAGATATTCCGCCGTTTCCACCAGCGCCGTGGCATCGCGCGCGAAGGCGAGAGAACGGGCAATATCGCGGAAGCGGGCATTTTCATCACGGCTGAAATCCGGCGTCGCCCTGCGGATGAGGCGGTAAAGCGCGCGCAGCCGCTTGAAACGTTTGCGGGCATCGTGCACCGCTTCATGCGAACCGGCCGGCTGGTCGCGAAGGATGGTGATCGTATCGTCGATCAGTTCCAGTCCGACACGGCGGACTTCTTCGCCGAAGGGTTTTTTCGGGTCAATTTTGAAGGACATCCGACAGCTCTCCGTTCGGACAGTTCATGGCTAGCGACTGATTGGAAAAGCGGCGGTCGCCGGTCACTTCTTTTCCGAGCCAGAAGGGAAGGTCCGGATTGGCGTTTTCGTCGTCCATTTCCACTTCGGCCACGATCAGGCCACGATATTTGCCCTCGAAAACATCGATCTCCCAGGTGAAACCGCCATGATCGACGGTGTGGCGCGTCTTTTCGATCACCACGCCCGCGGCGCTCGCCATCAGCTCTTCCGCGTCCTTCAGGGGGATGGAATATTCATATTCGTCGCGGACAAGCGCGCTCGCGCCGATCTTGATGGTCAGTGTCGCATCACGCCCATCGACGATTCTCACCCGGACCGAACGATGTTCCATGGAAGCGACATATGCCTGCCGGAAAGCCATGCTATGGGTCACTTCATCGCGCCATTCACCGCCCGCAACAAGAAACTTCCGTTCGATTTCCTTGGCCATGCTGACTCCGCAAACTGGTGCGCCAGACTAGCGTAGTGTGACATTTTTATGAAGTGAATTGATTGAAGTCTCTGGATAAAAATGCGGCTGGTGCGCCTCGACATGAAAGGCGAGGCAGGCTAATTCGTAGACGGAATTTCAATCGTTTCAATAGCGCAAGGAGGCTCATCTTGGCCCAGGACTCCGAAAAACTGCTCTCCATCCTCAAGCTTCAGCCGGTCGTGCCGGTCCTGATCGTGGATGATGCCGCATCTGCCGTGCCGCTCGCGCGCGCTTTGGTCGCAGGCGGCCTGAAGGCAATCGAGATCACCATGCGCACACCGGCCGCACTCGATGCCATCCGCGCGGTTGCCGCGGAAGTGGAAGGCGCCAATGTCGGTGCCGGCACCATCCTCAACGCGAAGGATTTCGAAGCGGCGGCCGAGGCGGGCTCCACCTTCATCGTCAGCCCCGGCATCAATAAAAGCGTGCTGGAAGCCGCGCGCGGTTCAAAGGTGCCGCTGCTTCCGGGCGCTGCCACGGCCAGCGAAGTCATGGCGCTGCGCGACGAGGGCTACAAGGTTCTGAAGTTCTTCCCGGCMGAACAGGCTGGCGGCGCGCCCTACCTCAAGGCGCTGTCTTCGCCGCTCGCCGGCACCGTGTTCTGCCCGACCGGCAGCGTGTCGCTGAAGAACGCCAATGATTACCTGTCGCTGCCGAACGTCGTCTGCGTCGGCGGCTCCTGGGTTGCCCCGCGTGAACTGGTGGCGACCGGCGACTGGGCGGGCATCACCAAGCTTGCCGCGGAAGCAGCTGCGCTGCGCGGCTGATTTGCGTCCTGTCAAACCCGTTCACGAAGGCGTGAGCGGGTTTGACATTTGTATTCGGCCCACGGCTTCCTATCTCCCCTGTAGATTTGACCCTTACAGGAGATTTTGATGTTCGACGCCAAGAAGCTTCTTGAACAATTCCTCGGCTCTCAGGTGCCGGGCCTTTCGGGAAGCGTCCGTGACAGAGCCGGGCAGGCCGCCGATATCGCCAGAAACAATCCCCTCAAGGCCGGTGCCCTTGCCGCCGCCATTCTGGGCACCAAGACGGGCCGCAAGCTTGCCGGCAATGTCGCCACCATTGGCGGCGTCGCGGCCATCGCCGGCCTCGGTTATCTCGCCTACAAGAACTACAAATCCGGACAGACGCCGGAAGCCGCGCCGAAACCCGAGCCGGAGCTTCTTGCCCCGCCCGCCGATTCCGCCTTTCACCCGCAGTCGCCGGCCCTTTCCAACGATTTCGCGCTGAAGCTCATCCAGGCCATGATCGCCGCCGCCAAGGCAGATGGTCATATCGATGAGAAGGAGCGCGCCAACATCATGGAAAAGGTGCAGGTCTCCGGTCTCGACACGGAGGCCGAACGTTTCCTTGAAAAGGAACTGGCCGATCCGCTCGACATCGACGCGCTGGTGGCTGCCGCCCGGACGGAAGAGCAGAAGGTGGAAATCTACACCGCCTCGCGGCTTGCCATCGAGGCCGATTCACGCGCGGAACGCGGTTATCTCGACCTTCTCGCCGGGCGTCTTGGGCTGCCGGATGCGCTGGTCGATCATATCGAGACGACAGTGGTGGCGGCGAAGGTTTGAGGTTGGAGGCGGAGGGCGTGGCTTCACCCCCTCTGCCCTGCCGGGCATCTCCCCCACAAGGGGGGAGATCGACAAGCGGTTAGGTCTCGCCCATCTCAACCTTTGCGAATGAAGTGGTGGTAGCGCCTCCTGCTGATCTCCCCCCTTGTGGGGGAGATGCCCGGCAGGGCAGAGGGGGGTGAGCGCCACCCGACAAGCTCACCGCATCGCCCCCCACATCCACTGTTGTCATCCCGCCCCGCTTGCCCTAATCCTTCTCCCAGCAAATGGGGAAGAGAATGCGTGATCTGAGTGATTTCAAGGGATGCCCGGCGCCGCAGCCGGTGGTGCTGAAGGGTCGTTATGTGACGGCCGAGCCGTTTGATCGCGCAAAACATCTCGCAAAGCTCTGGGCCGCACTGGGCGGCGAGGGCGTGAATGCGCTTCTCAAATATTTCCCGCAAAGCGCCTTTCCTGGTGCCGATGCCTTTGGCGACTGGCTCATCGGCGCGGGTGAGAAGCTCAACTGGGTCACGCTCATCTTTATCGAAAACACCACCGGCGACGTCGTCGGCATGGCGAGCTACATGCGGCCCGATCCCGCCAATGGCGTGGTCGAGGTCGGTTCCGTCGCCCATGGCGCGAAGATGAAGCGCTCGCCCCTTGCGACGGAAGCCCATTACCTGATGGCGAAACATGTGTTCGAGGATCTGGGGTATCGCCGCTACGAGTGGAAGTGCCACAACGAAAACGAACCTTCCAAGATCACCGCGAAACGTTACGGCTTCAGCTTCGAGGGCGTTTTCCGCCAGCATATGATCTCGAAGGGTGAGAACCGCGATACGGCGTGGTTTTCGATGATCGACGGCGAATGGCCGCTGATCGGCAAGGCCTTCGAGGCCTGGCTTTCGCCGGAGAATTTTGCGGCCGATGGCACGCAGAAGCGCAAGCTCGAGGATATTCGCGCGGAGCTTGCTCATGCCGGGAAATGAGAAGCAAACGCCAGCGAAGAAGGATCGGTCGCCGGCCATTGCCGCCGCCGCCATCATCATCGGCTTCGGGCTGATATTCTTCATCATGCCGAAAATCATGCTGTGGCTGGGTGAATATTCGCCCTGGCTGGCGGCGGCCTTCGGCACGGTGGCGGTGCTGTGTTTCTTCCTGCTGTTCTGGCTGCGCGCGCGTTATCAGCGCCGCCGCGACGGTCAGGACTGAAGCGACGCGCCGAGCAGCATCAGGCCCATCAACAGCACGAACAGCGCGCCGGCGATTTCGATCGCGTGGCTGATGCTGGCTGCCTTGCGGCTGCCGGGGCCAGCGAAACGCACGGCGAGGCCCTTGGCCGACACGGCCATGGTGGCGAGCAGCGACACCGTGATGGCGGTGCCGAGCGACATGGCAAGCACGGAGAGCACGCCGCCGAGAAAAAGCCCGTTCAAAAGCGCGAAGCTCATGACGATGATTGCGCCCGAACAGGGGCGGAGCCCTACGGCGATGATGGCCGACCAGGCTTCCTGCAGGCTGAAATTCCGGCCCTTCAACAGCATGGGATCGGGCGCATGGGATTTGCCGCAGGCCGCGCAGAGATCACCGGTGCCGTCATGGTCGTGATCGGCAAAAACCGGTTTTCCCTGAAATCTGAGCCCCGTGCCCATGCCGGTGGTTCTGCCGGCCGGGGTTTCGCCCGCCGTGGCGAAGACGGCGACGGGTTCGCGCCGGATGCGCAGCGACCAGAGTTTTCGCACCAGAAGCCAGGCGCCGAACAGGGCGACCATGGCGAAACTGGCGATTTCCATCGCCTGCGTCGCTTTCGTCATGGTGATGGAGGTGCCGCGCAGCACGAGCCATGCGGCACCGACGAGGCCGATGGCGACGGCGCCCTGAATGAGCGCCGAGACGAAGGAAATGAGAATGCCGCGTTTCAGCTGCGTTTCATTGGCGATCATATATGACGAGATGACCGCCTTGCCGTGGCCGGGGCCGGCGGCATGGAAAACGCCATAGGCAAAAGAAAGGCCGATCAGCGAACCCAGCGCCCAGCCATCCTCACGCATGGCCTTCAACGCGCCGGTCAATGCGCGATAAAACATCTGCTGGTGCACATTGATCCATTGCATCAGCGGTCCAAACGGCCCGCCGACGGAAAAGGACGGCTCGGCCGAGCCGATGCCGAGCGGTGACTGCGCATGGGCGGCGCCGGCTGCCGCAAGCAGGCCGATGGCGACGGCGAAGAGGCTTGCCGTCAGGCCCGCCCTGCGGCTCAGCATGTCACCTCCAGCCGGGTGGCGAAGAGCTTGGTCATGTCGGTGCCGGTCGGGTCGTTGAAGAAGGCATCGGTGAGCGTGCCCTGGTTCTGCGAAATCACCTCGTCGGGATCGGGCCGGACGATATGGTGTTTGCAGGCATTGAGGTCCTTGCCTTCGGTGGCGATATCACCGTCCTTGGCGAAGTCGATCGCCGTATACATGGTCGGATCCCAGGCGCCGAAACTCAGCTTGCCCTTGATGGCGAGAGGTTTGTTCGGCTTCACGGAAAAGAACATCAGGATCTGCTGATCCTTGTAATCGACGTGAATGGCGTCGGGTTTTCCGAACTCCACCGGTTTTCCATTGGCGGTGATGAAGGTGTAATAGGAATATTCGGCAAGCGATTCCAGAACCGTATTGCCGATATCGGCGAGCTCGTCCTTGTCCAGCTTCAGATCGCTGTTCTTGTCGTAATCCATCACCACGCTTGCCGAGAACATCTCGTCGAAACGCCAGATGTTGCGCACTTCCTGAACGGTGCCGTTCGGTCCCTCGACAATTTCCATGCGCGCTTCGGCAAAGATATGCGGATGCGCGGAGGCCGCGACGGGAATGCAGGCAAGGCCGGCCGCGAGGAGCAAAAATCGTCTGTTCATTATCCGGTCTGTCCTGCCTTCGAATCTCGACGGCCCGACTGTAACAGAAAATGGGACCGAATTTCGACCTGCCGTGCCGTTTGATGCGTCGCGCGGGCGGGGCGGTCTATCTCAGAAGGTGCCGCTGAAACGGGAGGTGATGCTGGAGCCGCTATAGGAGAAGTCGGTGTCCCGCTCGCCATGCAGAAGACGGTTGAATTCCACTTCCAGCTTGCTGTTCTTACCGGTGTCGAAAGACAGCGTGGCGACCAATCGGCGCTCGCTGCTGTCATAGTTATAATAGATCCAGTCCTTGTGGACACGGTGCAGGGCAAGATCGAGCCCCACTTTCTCGGAAAGCCTGCTTTTTACGACGAATTGCCAGCGGCGGTGAAATTCGGCAATGGGATCATCCGGATCGAAAAGCGCGTAATCCTGCGAAAAGCCGACGCCGAAGGCGATGCGGTCGGTGGCCTTCATCTCCGCTTCCGCCCTGAGATAGGGCCGCGAGCGTTTCACCTTGTCGCTGATCTCGTCACCGGCGATGGTCGTCAGGCCCGCTTCGGCCAGAACCGCGAAACGGTCGGAGAACCTGTAGCCATAGGCCAAAGAACCGCGCAGCGTATTGGCCTGGAACCGCTCATATTTCTCCCGCTGCCCTTGCGGCACGAGAATGCGGTCATAGGCAATCGTCAATCCGGCTTCGCCGCCGGTCAGCGGCCGCTCATATTCGGCCTTGAGGGACAGAAGCGCCTCGTTGGCCTCCAGCCGCGTGGGCTCGAAATAGGCCGGGCGGAAACGCGCCTTGCCCTTCATCAGGCTGGCAAGGCTCGCCGTCAGCGTGGTCTTGCCGCCAAGCGCAAGCAGGCCGAGCCGGGAAGAGGCCTCCAGCTTGTGATCCAGCTGCCGGTAGCCGATGTCTTCCTCGGGCAGATGCAGGAATATATCGCCGGCATCGCTGCGGGTGCCGCGCAGTTCCACGGCCCATTCCAGCTTTTCGGAGAAGCGTTTCGTCAGCCCCAGCGAGGCGATGGTATTATGTTCGTTGGCGAAACGGTAGCGGGGCAGGCGGACTTCCTCCTGTTCCAGCGAATAACGCAGCTCCGCCCCCTCCAATGCGATCTTGCCGTTGAGCCCAAAGCCGGCGCGCAGCGAAATTGCGCTCAACCGGTTGGTGTCGGCGAAATAATTGGTGTCATAGACGATACCGGATTTATAGGTGATGTTGTGCTCATCGGCCTTTTCACCCGCCCGCGCGCCGCAGGCGCAGGCAAGCCAAAGAACAAGCGCGATGTATCCCCCCAGCCGCATTCGCATCTCCGGTCTCTAATTAAGCAATATCTTATATTTGGATGGTTAATAAAGTTTCGCTGCGCCACTTTACTGTCGCGGCACGGGTGGTGACTGGAAATGTGCGGAAAGGGAGGGAAGATGCGGATGGATGGACTTTAAAATTTAATTAAAATTACAAGTATTAGTGTTAATCGTTTATTGTAATATTAGCCTTTGCTTGAATTAGAATCCTCTAAATATACAGTTCAGTTACGCCAGATGGCGTGATCAAACATAGAGGAGAGAGAAATGATTGCTAAATTTGCTTGTGTCGCCGCTATTCTTACTGTCGCTTCCGTTGGTCAGGCCAATGCGGGCGGTCTTCTGGGTGGCATCCTGTCCGGAAACAGCAACAAGGGCGGCGCACTTGTCGTCGTCTCGCCGAGCATCGATCTCGGTGTCAGCGGTATCCTGTCCAATAACGGGATTCTGAATGGCAACAAAACCGGTATCCTGAACGGTGTGCTGAACGGCAACAAGACCTCCGTTGATGTCATCGACAACAAGAATGACGGCGGCAAGAAGCGCCGGCACTAAGGGACGAAGAACGGGATGGCGAAACCGCTGGGCATTTCGCCATCCTGCTCCCATGGGGCAATTCGAAAACCGACAGGGGTTTTCGACGGAAACGATGCGCGTAGCGCATAAGCCGGAACACTCCCCGAGTTGCGTGTGTATGGCGCAGGGCGTGGCCGGCAAGAACAAACGGCGCATCGCATGACTGGAAGGGAGCCCCCCGAGGCTCCCTTTTTTTCGGCGTGGCCCGCCAGCGCGGTGCAACGACAGGCATGCATGCCGCGCCTGCCGGTCCGAGCGAGGGCGGGGATTGATCTGTCGGGAAATACGTATCGACAATTACTAATTTATTGCTTTATAAACTTAATAATATTTCGGATATTCAAGCCTTTATTTTTAAATACTTCAAATTTTCTGTTTTTGTTACTTGCTTTTAACCTTTGAATGTTTCCATTGCTACGTGCCTCCGACTCGCCATTTGCGATTGTGCTTTCGGTGGTGGGTTCGTTTGCGGCCCGCGTTTTGTCGGGCAAGGAAATTTTGAAGGAGTTATTTCATGTTGAAACAGTCATTTCTTGCACTTGCCGTGCTCGGCATTCTTTCCAGCGCGGCTGTTGCCGCTGATGCCGTGAGCGATGTTCCGGCGGCGCCGGTCGTCGATGATGGTGCGCCCTCCTTCTCCTGGGATGGTTTTTATGCCGGTGTTTCCGGAGGTTATGGCTGGAATCGGTTGAAGTCGACCGAAGGCGGCGATACCGCAAAGCATAGTTTCGACGGCGGACGTTTTGCAGGTTTCGCCGGTTATAATGCCGAGGTTGCACCGTCGGTCATTCTCGGCGTTGAGGGCGATCTCGGTTACGCCTGGGGCAAGAAGACCATCGAGCTCAGCAAGGTTTCCGCAGGCCTGAACGGCTCTGCCCGCCTGCGCGCCGGTTACGCCATGGACCGCGCGCTCATCTACACCGCCGGCGGTTACACCGCGACGGACAGCGAGATCAAGACACCCATCGGCAATGCCAGCAAGGTGCTGAATGGCTGGACGATCGGCGCGGGCATTGATTACGCTTTCACCGACAATGTCTTCGGCCGTCTCGAATATCGTTACAACGATTTCGGTAAGGAAACCTACACGGTCCAGGGCATTTCCGCCGATGGAAAGCTTAGCGACCACGTCGTTAATGTCGGCCTCGGCGTGAAGTTCTGATCCACGGCACGTCGGTCCCGCAGCAGGTGTCTGTCGCCACGGCGCCTGCACGGGGGCAGTCTCGCCGCAACATTGATTCCCCCGCTCGCCCGGTGGAAACCATCCTCCGGGCGGGCGGGGCCTCTGGTCCGCGTCGCGCCTGAAAGGTGACGTCTGGCCGTCAGTGAATGGCGGTTTGGTTTCATCCGGACACGAAACTGCGCCGCGTCCCTTCAGGCGGCCTTGAACAGCAGGCTGTTTTGGTGTGATGTTGGGCTTCAACCCACTGCCGTCTCCAGTCGATTCCCATGCTACAGAGAAGTACTTCGCCCGGCGCTTTTGATCGTCAGGCCTATATGATCGCGTTGCTGGTTTTCGTTGCCGGCAGCACCAATGCGGCCATCGTGCCGTTTATCGGTTTTTATATCATTCAGGTGCTTGGCCACCCGCCTGCTACGCTCGGTCTTTACAGCGTGACGGCGATGGTAGCGTCCATTGTGGCCAGTCGCCTTTATGGCGAAAGGGTGGATGCCGGGGTGCGGGTGCGGCCGCTGCTGTTGCTTTCCGCGCTCGGCGCCTTCGTTGCGGCGGCGGCTGCCAGTTTCGGGCATCTGGCGCTGCTGGTGGCGGTAACGGCGACGGGCATGGGGCTTTCCAACGCCGCCAGCACCCTCGTCTTCAGCTACGGGCGCTATCACGGGCGGGTGAAGGCACTCGATACGGCCTCCTATAACGCCTTCCTGCGGATGATGGTGTCGCTGGCTTGGATGCTGTTTCCGGCCGCCGCCTTTCTGATCGTCGATCTTGCCGGGGCGAAGGCCGTCTTCGCCAATGCCATGCTGATGACGGCGATCTGGGCCGGGCTGGCGCTTGCCATCGTGCCGCGCGGCCAGACCTGCCCGATGGAGCGGCGCGAGGACGGCGGAGCCGATGCCGGGCGTAACCTGCCGCTGTTGATGGCGGCGACGGCGAGTTTTTGCATGTCCTTCGCCCATGCGCTCTGCGCTTCGGCGCTGCCGGTGTTTCTGGTGCGCGAGGTCGGCCTGCCGGATTACGCGCCGGGCCTGTCGCTCAGCGTCAAATGTGCCATGGAGGTGTTGTTGATCCTGCTTGCGCCGCGGATGATGCGCCGGGTCAGCGCCCGGCTGCTTCTGTGCGTTGCGGCGGTGATGGCCATCATCGCCTTCAATGTCATCGCTTCGGTAACGACATTGCCGGCCATGCTGGTCGGTGCGGCCATGGAAGGGGCCTATTACGGCCTTTGCGCCGGCGCATCGCTGACCTTCGTGCAGGGCTTCGCGCGTGGCCGCATGGCGCGCGCAACGGCGCTCTACATGAATTCCATCTTCCTCGCCGCGCTTTTTGCGGTGCCGCTGATGGGCTTCGTGGCGCAATATGCAAGCTTCGGCGCGGCGATCCGGCTGGCTTCCGTCGGGGCCGGCGCGGCATTGCTGCTCTTGTTCCTGACGCGGCGGCAGGTGGCGGAATAGGGCAATCGCGCGGCTGTTTCGGCGCAATAATTGCGTCCAGGTAAGCACATAAATGCCGTTGCACGGGTTCTCTCACCGCATACGACGTAAAGATCTCGCTGCCGGTACGTCCTTGCTTCCGTCATGTCAGTCTTCAGCCGGCATGCAGCCGGTGCGGGTCTGCGCGGCGCGAAAAATCCTTTTCAGCCCAAGGACTTGGGCTGGCCGGATTCCGGCTCTAGGCCGGAATGACGGGCGCTTCCGTGCCTCACGCCGAAATATCGATAATTCCGCAATCGCCCGCTTCCGAGGCAAAGGCCAGAAGCTTGCCGGTGGCGCTCCAGTCCATGGCCGTGATGGCGCCCTTGCCGGGGCGGCGCAGCAGGGCTTCCTTGCCGTCGGCGAGCCGCACGCCGAGGATCATGCCGTCGATGAAACCGATGGCGAGCACGTCTTCCACCGGGTGGAAGGCGACATTGGTGACCATGATATTGGCGCGGCTGCCGAGTTCTTCCGGTGCCTTGCCCATCGGGCCGTCCTTGCCGGCAAACGGCCAGACGATGGCGGCCGGCGCGCCGGAGGAGGCGAGCCATTTGCCCTTTGCCGACCAGGACACGGATTTGACCTTGGCGGGGTAACCCGTCATGCGCATGTGGCGGGCTTCCATGCCGCCCTTGGTGGCTTCCATTTTCCAGCCATGCAGGGCGTTTTCCTGCATGGTGGTGACGAGGAACTTGCCGTCGGGCGAGAAGGTGACGCCGGTATGGGCCCCCTTCCATTCCAGATCGACGGGATCGCCGGCGGTCGCCACCCAGTGCAGCGTCACGCCGTTATAACGGGCAACGGCAATGCGCAGGCCCTTCGGCGCAAAGGCGATTGCCTCCACCGTGCGTTCTTCCTTGAATTCCTTGACCGTGCCATCCGAAAGCCGCACGAAGCTGGACTTGCCGACGCCATAAGCGACCGCCTTCTGCGGTCCGCCGGCAACGACACCCACCCATTTGCGCGGCACATTGGCAATTTCGCTGATGCTGCCATCATGGCCGATGCGCAGCACGCGCCCGTCTTCACCGCCGGAAAGCAGTGTGGCGCTGTAGGGATCGCGTACGCAGGTCAAAAGCCCGTCATGCGCCTGCGTCACCTTCTCGCCGCCATCCAGCCGGTGAATGGTGCCGGCGGCGGTGGCAAACAGCGGAATGTCGCCGAGAAAATGGGTCGAGACCACGTGGCCTTCGATATCAAGCGGGGCAACAGTCGGCATGGGGCATCGGTCTTTCGTATCTGTGTCTGATGGGACGACATCGTGTCGGCCCGGCGGTCGCCATAGTTCTATGAGGATTGTTTGCGTCCGTCGAGTCGTAAGTCTTATCCGTCATTCCGGTGATCGGCCAGAAGCCGAAACGATCAAGTCATTGATTAGGAAAGGCTTATCACTCGTGGCACGGATGCGCCGCGGCGAAACCCCGGCTCAAGGCCGGGGTGACGGAGGCGAAAGTATCAGGCCGTCGCGAGGCAGGCGTTGAAGCTCTTTTCCAGCTTCTCGCGGTCCAGCTCGCGGCCGATGAAGACGAGGCGGCTTTCGCGCTTTTCATCTTCCTTCCACGGGCGCTGGTGATCGCCCTCGATGATCATGTGCACACCCTGCACCACGTAACGTTCCGCATCACCCTTGAAGGCGATGATGCCCTTGAGGCGCAGGATGTTCGGGCCATCGGTCTGGGTGACCTTCTGGATCCACGGGAAGAACCGCTCGGGGTTCATCTCGCCGCCGCGCAGCGAAACCGACTGCACCGTCACATCATGGATCGGGGAGGCCGCGCCGTGGTGGTGATCGTGGCCATGGTCGTGATCATGGTGATGATGCCCGTGATCATGGTCGTGGTCGTGATGATGATTGTGGTCATGGTCGTGGTGATGATGATCGCAATCGGGGCCACAGGCATGATCCTCATGTCCGTGCTCGAGGAAATGCGGATCGTTTTCCAGCGCGCGTTCCAGATTGAAGGCACCCTGGTCGAGAACCCGGGCGAGATCGACGCCGGAACGGGTGGTCTTGTAGATGCGGGCGGAAGGATTGATGGCGCGGACGATATCCTCGATGCGGGCCACTTCCTCCGGCGAAACGAGGTCGGTCTTGTTGACGACGACGACATCGGCAAAGGCGATCTGGTCTTCGGCCTCGCGGCTGTCCTTCAGGCGCAGCGGCAGGTGCTTGGCGTCAACGAGGGCAACGACGGCATCAAGCTCGGTCTTGGCGCGCACATCGTCATCCATGAAGAAGGTCTGGGCAACGGGCACCGGATCGGCAAGGCCTGTCGTCTCGACGATAATGCCGTCGAAGCGGCCCGGACGGCGCATCAGGCCTTCCACGACGCGGATCAGGTCGCCGCGCACGGTGCAGCACACGCAGCCATTGTTCATTTCGTAGATTTCTTCATCAGACTCGACGATCAGATCGTTGTCGATGCCGATCTCGCCGAATTCATTGACGATGACAGCGTATTTCTTGCCGTGGTTCTCGGAGAGGATACGGTTGAGAAGCGTCGTCTTGCCGGCGCCGAGATATCCCGTCAGGACGGTGACTGGAATGGGCTTGGCTATAGCTGTTTCGGTCATGGAAAACCCCGCGTGGAGAGAGGCCGGCAGGCCTCAGGAAGATGTGTCGTCGTCCATATAGGCGCGACGTCCGGGCAGTTCAAAGAGATTTTGGCCGAATTCGGCCATCGCACTCAAATTTTGTTATGAAATAACGTTATGTCAAAAGCGTGGACATCTTCAAGCAGTTCGAGAAGGCCGTTGACGGCATGGGAAATGAGCCTTTCGCCCTTTTCCGCAGTAGCGGCGGCGGCGTTTCCGGCAACGCCATCTGCGTTGAGATCGCTCATCAGCCAGCCGAAGGCATGCGGGCCATAGGCGCGCAGATGGCTGAAGCGCTTTGCGAAATCGCTCTGGCGCGAAGGGAAATTCGCGGCCTTTGCCATCGCCACACGTTCGGGATGAAGCGCCAGCATGACGGATGTTTCTATATCGCCGCCATGGATATCGACCGCCTTGTCCTCCGGCCTCACGATATCGGCCGGCACACCGAAGCGGGTCCAGCTGGTGGCGACCGCCAGCATGCCGAAACGGGCACGGGCTTCGGTGGCGACGATGGTCATCAGCGGTGAATTGCCGCCATGGGCGTTCAGCATCACGAATTTGCGCACGCCTTTTTCATATTCGGCCTTCGCAATGCCGAGCCAGCGCTCGATGGCTTCGTCGTAACGCAGCGTCTTCGTGCCCGGCACATCCATGTGCTCGATTGAATAACCGACGGGCTCCACCGGCAGGAAGGAAACCGGAAGATGAGTCGGCAAAACGGCGGCGAGGCGGGAGACGATGCCCGCCGCAATCAGCGTATCGGTCTCGAAGGGCAGGTGCGGGCCATGCTGTTCGTGTGCGCCGAGCGGCAGGACGGAAATTGCAGCTGTTGCGCGAAGATGAGGGTCTGTTACGTTTTCGTCGTGATAATGCGTGTATGAGTTTGGCATCTGGCAGTCCGCGCGTGCATTCGGTAAGGATTTCCAGCAACATATATCGGTTCCGCCACAGGGTAAAAGGCACTCGCATATGAGCAAGGACAAATCCGGGCATAAGGACAAAGGCGCCAAGAAGGAAAAGGGCAGCAAGAAGGTAAAGGACGCCAAAAAAAGGGATGAGAATTTCAACCCCGAGGAACTGGCGCAATCCATCACCCAGGCCGCCCGCTCCATGCGCACGGCGCTGAGCCACAGCCTTTCCGAAAGCGGGCTTTATGCCGGGCAGGACGGCGTTATCCTGGCGCTGGCGCAGGAAGGCAGCCTGACACCGGGGCAGATCGCCCAGAAACTCGGTGTCAAGGCACCGACCATGACGCGCACCATCGGCCGCATGGAAGCCCAGGGTTTCGTGGAACGCAGCGGTGACGACGAGGACGGTCGTGTGACGCTGGTGAAGCTGACGGAGGCCGGGCTGAAGAGCGTCGACCACATCAACACGTCCATTGCGGATTGCGGGGCAAGGGCCATAGAGGGACTTTCGGCCAAGGATATTCGCAACGTCGTTAAACTTCTCAAGGCAATCGACGCCAATCTTCAATAATTTGTTGAAATTTTTAAATGTGCCCTCTGTTTTTATGGGTATTCCTTAAACGGGTTGCGGATTTTGTTTAAATTGTTTAATTGCGATTTAAACAGGGACATCCGTCGCTGACATGCGTTTGGGGAGGAATGCCATGGCACAAAAGGTTAAACTGTCGACGATTGCTGAAAGCCTCGGTCTTTCGACCGCCACGATTTCGCTGGCATTGCGCGACAGTCCGCTGGTTGCTTCCGATACGCGCGACAAGATCAAGGAACAGGCGCGGGCGCTGGGTTATATCTACAACCGCCGCGCCGCCAGCCTGCGCACCTCGCGCTCCGGCATTGTCGGCGTGGTGTTCCATGATGTGATGAACCCGTTCTATGGCGAAATCCTGAAAGCCATCGAAAGCGAGCTGGACCGCAGCCGCCAGACCTTCATTCTTTCCAACCATTATGATTCGGTGGAAAAACAGCGCACCTTCATTGAAACGCTGCTGCAGCTCGGCTCCGACGGCATCATCATGTCGCCGGCTATCGGCACGCCGATAGAGGACATGACGCTTGCCGAAGAAAACGGCATGCCGGCCATCCTCGTGGCACGCTCCCTGGATGGTGTCGACATGCCCACCTACCGCGGCGACGACAGCTACGGCATTTCGCTCGCCACCAACCATCTTATCAGCCTTGGCCATCGCACCATCGCCATGGTGGGCGGCACCGACCAGACATCGACCGGGCGTGACCGTTACCAGGGTTATGTCAACGCATTGCGCAAGGCCGGCATCGAGGTCGATCCCAATCTGCGCATTCCCGGCCCGCGTTCCAAGCAGGGTGGCTTTGAAGCGGCAGTGCATTTCCTCTCCCTGCCTCAGAAGCCCACGGCTGCCGTCTGCTGGAACGATCTCGTCGCCATCGGTCTCATGAACGGTATTTCCCGCGCCGGTCTGGTGCCGGGCGTCGATATTTCCGTCACCGGCTATGACGATCTGGAGGAGGCGGCAATCGCCACTCCCGCGCTGACCACCGTTTCCAACGGCCAGGCCGAGGTCGGGCGCTTGGCGGCGCGTGCGCTGCTGGACCGGCTGGCGGGCAGCCATGAGCCGGATGGCATTCACCTCATCAAGCCGGAAATGCGTATCCGGCAATCGACCGGGCCGGTGCGGCCGCGGGTGTGAGTATATCGCTCCGGGGCATGGATGCGGCAGGCTGCATGTTCCTGATCGTTCACGATGTTTCCTCCTTCCGTCATTCCGGCCTTGAGCCGGAATCCAGCCACCGCGTGTCTACGCGGTGAAAAGACCTCTCAGCCCAAGGACTTGGGCTGGCTGGATGCCGGTTCGGGTCCGGCATGACGGCCTTGCAAGTGCCGCAAAAAAATCGGCATGACGGTAGCGGACGCGTCAAAAAAATCGGCATGAAACTTCGATCTGCCCCCATAACATCCCCTTATTGCCCTTTTCACGGCCGCCGTTGTTTGAAAAGATCGCCGCCCAGAGGAGCGGTTCGCCTGCAACCCGCTCCGGCTATCGGAATGTTATCTGGAGGAATATCCACCCATGTCTGACAAAAAGGCCGTCGTTCTCGTTCCCGGCAAGATAAACCCGCGCGTTCTCGAACGCCTCGAAGGCAAGGTCGAGATCGTTGCCGTGCCTGCCGGTGCCGAGCCGGTTCTGCCCGAGGGTGCGGCCGCGCGCATCAATGCCATCGCCGTTTCCGGCGTGGTCAATGCCAAATGGATCGATGCGCTGCCGAAGCTCGAGATCATCGCCAATTTCGGCGTGGGTTATGACGGCGTTGACGCCAAACACGCCGCCACACGCGGCATCGTGGTGACGAATACGCCCGATGTGCTGAACGACGAAGTGGCCGATACGACGATTGCGCTGTTGATCAACACCGTGCGCCGGCTCTATCAGGCCGAGACCTGGCTGCGCGATGGCAAATGGGTTGGCGAAGGGCCGTTTGCGCTCTCGCCATTCTCGCTGCGCGGCCGCAAGGTCGGCCTCTTCGGCATGGGCCGCATCGGCCAGGAAATCGCCAAGCGGCTCGAGCCTTTCAAGGTGGAGATCGGTTATCACACCCGCAGCAAGCGTGAGGAACTCTCCTACACCTATTACAGCTCGCTGAAGGAGATGGCTGAGGCCGTCGATACGCTGATCTGCATCGTGCCCGGCACGCCGGAAACGCACAAGGCGATCAATGCCGAAATCCTGACGGCGCTCGGGCCTGAGGGCGTGTTCATCAATGTCGGCCGAGGTTCCAGCGTCGATGAGGATGCGCTTCTGCAGGCGCTTAAGAGCGGCGTTTTGGGTGCTGCCGGTCTCGATGTGTTCTATGCCGAGCCGAAGGTGCCGGAAGCGTTTCTTGCGTTGCCGAATGTCTCCCTGCTGCCGCATGTCGCCTCCGCCTCGATCCCGACGCGCAACGCCATGGCCGATCTGGTGGCGGATAATATTCTCGGCTGGTTCAGGGACGGCACGGTGCTGACACCGGTGCCGGAAACGCCGGTCAAGGGGTGAGGCTTTTGGCAAGCCCTGACCCATCACCCTTTGGTGAGGCGAATGGCTTTGCCCGCTCACAAACCCCGCGCACCGTCACCCCGGACTTGATCCTGGGTCCAGCGCGATCAAGTCCTTGATCGCCAAAGACTCTGTTCACGGCGCAGACGCGCCGTGGCTGGATGCCGGATCAAGTCCGGCATGACGGAAGGGAGGTTTGTGATGACGGCGGCTAACTCCGCGCGGCATCCGCGCCTATTCCGCAACCTCCTCTGTCCCCACCCAGCGCCCTTCGGCAAACGACCGGGCCATGGCGTGAATGCTGCGCTCGATCTTCAGCCCTTCCTCGAAGTCGATGATATGGGCCTTCTTGCCCTCAATCGCCGCAATCAGCTCCCGGCATTCGATGACCTTCAGGTCGTTGAAGCCGAGGCCGTGGCCGGGGGCGGGGATGAAGCGGTCATAGGGCTTGTGATGGGGGGCGGTGAGGATGGTTCGGAAACCCTGTTCTTCCGGGCGTCCATCCGTGGTGTAAAGCTGGAACTCGTTCATCCGCTCCTGATCGAACAGAATCGAGCCTGTTGAGCCATAGATCTGGATGGCGATGCGGCCCTTGCGGCCCCAGGCGGAGCGGTTGGCGATGAGCACGGCGGAAATGCCGCCTTCAAGCTTCAGGAGAACGCTGGCGAGATCATGTGTCTCGACCGCGCGCTCGCCACCGCCGGCAAGCGGGCGGGTCTTGTAAGGTTTCACCATGTCCGTGATGGCGCTTTGTGCGTGACCGAAGAGGGCATAGAGCAATGACAGCGGGTGCACGGCAAAATCATCCAGCGCGCCGTAACCGGAGGACGCTTCGCTCTTCCAGTAGAAAGGCTGGGTGGCATCGGCCATGAAGTCCTCGTCCATTTCGGCGCGGACGTGATAGACGTTGCCGATCGCGCCTTCGTCGATCAGGCGGCGGATATGGCGGATGACGGGGTTCTGAATGTAGTTGTAACCCATCGCCGCTGCCTTGCCGGACCGGCGGGCCGCATCGCGCATCTTCACCGCATCGGCAAAGGCGGGCGCCATCGGTTTTTCGCACCAGACATGTTTGCCGGCCTCAAGGGCGGCAATGGCCATTTCCGGGTGGAAGGCGTTCGGCGTGGTGACCGAGATGACGTCGATCTCGGGATCGGAAAGCAGGTCGCGCCAGTTGCCTGTCGAGCGGGCAAAACCGAACTCGGCGGCTTTCTTGGCCGCCAGCTCCGGGTTGACTTCCGCGAGCGTCACGAGGCGGGGGCGTTCCACATCGCCGAAGACGCTCGTGACGTTGTTCCACGCCAGCGCGTGGCATTTGCCCATGTAACCGGTGCCGATAAGGCCCACGCCAAGAGCGGCCATGGTATTCTCCTCCCGAGAATTTTAGAATGAAATCAATATTTTGAGCATTTTCTTAAATGCGGCGCGCGAAACAAAATCCCGCGTCCCTCATCCCTATGCTTGTCACAGGGGACCAGCCAGCCCAAGTCCTTGGGCTGGGTAGACTCTCCCCACCAACAGACACGCGCAGGTTGGATTCCTGTGACAAGCACAGGAATGAGGGAAGTGGATGCCTTACGGGTTATCCCGCTTGAAAATCCAGTCATGATCCGGGTGGTTCTTGAAACGCCATTTGCGCATCGGCCCCGCCATCACGTTCAGATAATACATCTCATAACCATAGGGCGCGCCGCAGGGGTGGTGGCCTTTGGGCACCAGCACGACATCGCCATCCGACACCGCCATCGTCTCATCAAGCGAGCCGTCCTCGGTGAAAACGCGCTGGAAACCGAAACCCTGCGCCGGGTTGAGGCGGTGATAATAGGTCTCTTCCAGATAGGTCATGTCGGGGTAGTTATCCTCGTCATGCCGGTGCGGCGGATAGGAGGACCAGTTGCCCGATGGCGTGAAGACTTCCGTTACCAGCAGGCTGTCGGCCACGTCGCGCTCCTCCATGGCGATGGGGAAGATGTAACGCGTATTGGCGCCCTTGCCGCGTTCCGTCAGTTGCACGCCATTGGGGCCGATCTGCTGTGCCTCGCGGCTGCCTTTTTCGCCGGGTGCGGTGCAGACGCCGACGGTGCAATCACTCGTGGCCGTCAGCGACCATTCGGAACCGGCCGGAACATAAACGCAATGTGGCGGCTTGCGCTCGAACACGTTCATGCGGTCGCCGAGTTCACCGAAATCCTTGCCGCCTGCGGAAATCGTCGCCTTGCCTTCGACCAGCACGAGGATGACTTCGGTATCGCCGGTGTTTTCCGCCGCCGTCTCGCCCGGTTTCAGGCGGTAGAGGCCGAAACCGACATAACCCCAATCCGCGCTTTGGGGCGTGATATCGTGCACCTTGCCGCTGGTCGCGACCGGCTTGCGCAGAAGTGAGGTCATGGTGGTGTTCCTTTTTGTAGGTAACGCAGACATGTCATTCAGTGGTTTTGCGTATTTCCGTCACCCCGGGGCTAGATCCGGGGTCCAGCCGACGCGCGTCTGCGCGGCGGAGAGGTTTTCAGCCCAGAGACTTGGGCAGGATGAATTCCGGCTCAAGGCCGGATGACGGGCGCGGGAAGGCCGCGTCCCGTTCGTCAGCTCAACTCAAGCAGCCTGAGCCTTGTCCAGCCCCGCCTCGCGTGCAAAAGCCTTCAGCGATTTCAGGCCCAGGCTCTGATATTCGAACGGATTGCGCACGTCCGGATCCTGCTCGGCCTCGATCACCAGCCAGCCGCTGTAACCATGCTCGGCCGCCACTTTCAGCACCGGCGGGAAGTTCACGCCGCCTTCGCTGTCGCCCGGCACGGTGAACACGCCGCGGCGAACGCCTTCGAGGAAGGAGAGCCGCTCGTTGCGTACCTGATCGGCAATGACCGGACGCACGTTCTTGGCATGGATATGGCCGACGCGACCCATATATTTCTGTGCGACGCGCACGGGATCGCCGCCACCGAACAGGCAATGGCCGGTATCGAGCAGCAGATGCGTCTTCGGGCCGGTGTGCTTCATCAGAAGGTCGATTTCCTCTTCGCTCTCCACCACCGTGCCCATGTGGTGGTGATAAACGAGGGTGATGCCCTGTTCGGCGGCAAAGGCGGCCAGTGCCTCGACGCCCGCACCGAACTTCGCCCAGTCCTCGGCCGCAAGGCGCGGACGGTCGACCAGCGCCGTGTCGTCAGCGCCGTGAATGGCGTTGGAGGTTTCGCAGACGATGATGACCTTCGAGCCCATGGCCTTCAAGAGATCAAGCGCTGGCTGCATGGCCTTCTTCTCGGATTCGATGTCGTCGGTCAGAAGGTTCAGTGAATGCCAGCCGGAGACGAAGGAGAGGCCGCGCGGCGAAAGCACGCCCTTCAGGCCTTCCGGCTCCGTCGGGAACTTGTGACCCTTCTCGATACCGTCGAAACCGATCTTGGCGGTTTCATCAAGGCATTGCTCCAGGCTGATATGGGCGCCGAGCGTGCGGTCATCGTCGTTGGACCAGGCAATCGGGTTGGTACCGTAACGGATCATCTTATTGTCTTTCCTTGACATGGTTTTCATAACGGGCGCGGGCCGGGCCGATTTCGGCGCGGTCGGATACTTCAGGCACCGCGACATCCCACCAGTGGCCGCCGGCGCGCGGCGTCGGGTAAGGGTCGGTATCGATGACGATGACGGTGGTGCGGCTGGAGGCACGGGCGGCAGCGAGCGCCTCTTCCAGCTCGGTTATGGTGGAGACCTTGCGTGCATCCGCCCCCATCGAGCCGGCATGGGCCACGAAATCGATGGCTATCGGGTTGACGTTGGTGTGGGCGTAGAGGTTGTTGAACTCCGCGCCGCCGGTTTCCATCTGCAGGCGGTTGATGCAGCCGTAACCGCGATTGTCGGTGATGACGAGTGTGATTTTCACGCCCATGGCGACCGATGTCGCAAGCTCCGAATTCATCATCATGTAGGAGCCGTCGCCGACCATGACGATCACATCCCGGTCCGGTTCCGCCATCTTGATGCCGAGGCCGCCGGCCACCTCATAACCCATGCAGGAGAAGCCATATTCCATGTGATAGGAGAGCGGCAGCTTGGATTTCCACAGCTGGTGAAGCTCGCCCGGCATGGTGCCCGCCGCGCACATGACGACGGTGTTGTCCCGCGACTGGCGCTGCACCGCGCCGATGACCTGCATGTCTGTCGGCAGGCTGTTCACATGCTCCTCGCCCGGTGCCGCCGTATCGGCATCGGCCTTTTCGAACCATGCCGCCTTGAGCTTGGCATCCGGGGCCGCATAACGGTGGCTGCCGAGGGCGGCGGAGAGCTTTTCAAGCCCGATCTTTGCATCCGCCGTCAGGCTGATCGCATCGTGCTTTGCGCTGTCATAGGGCTGCACGTTGAGCGCCAGGATCTTGCGGTTCGGGTTCTTGAACAGCGCCCAGGAGCCGGTGGTGAAATCCTGAAAACGGGTGCCGACACCGAAGACCAGATCGGCCTTTTCGCTGATGATATTGGCGCTTTCCGCACCGGTAACGCCGACGGGACCGAAATTCAGATCATGGTCCCAGGCGAGCGCCGATTTGCCGGCCTGCGTTTCAACGACGGGAATGGAATGGGTTTCGGCAAAACGTTTCAGCGTCTCGGTTGCGCCGGCAAAATGCACGCCGCCGCCGGCGACGATGATCGGGTTCTTCGCAGCCTTCAGTGCTGCAACCGCTTCTTCGAACTCGACCACATCAGGTTCCGGGCGGCGTTGGCGCCAAACGCGTTTTTCGAAGAAGCTTTCGGGGTAATCATAGGCTTCCGCCTGCACATCCTGGCAGAAGGCGAGCGTGACGGGGCCGCAATCGGCCGGGTCCGTCATGGTGCGCATGGCGCGGGGAAGGGCCGTCAGCAACTGTTCCGGCCGCATGATACGGTCGAAATACCGGCTGACCGGGCGGAAGCAGTCATTCACCGTCATGGTGCCGTCGCCGAAATCTTCGAGTTGCTGCAGCACCGGGTCCGGGCCGCGATTGGCGAAGACATCGCCGGGGATCAACAGAACCGGCAGGCGGTTGACATGCGCCAGCGCTGCCGCCGTCACCATGTTTGCCGCACCGGGGCCGATGGAGGAGGTGACCGCCATGGCGCGTCTGCGGCGCAGCTGCTTGGAATAAGCGATAGCCGCATGGGCCATGGACTGCTCGTTCTGGCCGCGATAGGTCGGCAGTTCGTCGCGGATGCCATAAAGCGCTTCGCCGATGCCGGCGACATTGCCATGGCCGAAAATGGCCCACACGCCGGCGATATAGGTTTCGCCGTGCTCATTCATCTGCGCTGCCAGGTAACGAACCATGGCCTGCGCAGCCGTCAATCTGATTGTCTTCACGCTGCCTCTCCCTTTTTGGCGCGCGCCTCATCCCAAATGCGGCACAGGCTGGTGTAACGCTGCGCCATATCCTTCACCGCTTCCTCGTCGGTTATCTTGCCCGAAAGCCAGCCGCGGGCGGCTTCTGCAAAGATCGTACGGCCAACGGCGAAACCTTTGACCAGATCGAAACCGGCGGCAAGGCGGAAGCTTTCCTCCAGCTCGCTTTGCGGTGCGTCGAGACCGAGAACGACGATGCCCCGCACGTAAGGATCGTTGCGATTGACGGCGTCGCAGGCATTTTTCCACGCGGCGCGGGTCTTCATCGGCTCCAGCTTCCACCAGTCGGGGTAAACGCCGATCTCGTAAAAGCGCTCGATGATGCGGGCGGCGGTCAAATCGTCGGTCGGGCCGACCTTGGAGGGAATGATCTCCAGCAGCATTTCCAGCCGGTTGCGCCGTGCCGCCTCGAACAGGCGCGTCACGGTCTCTTCCTGCGCAGCGCGCATCTCGTCCGTGTCATCGGGGTGATAGAAGCACAGAACCTTGACGACGTTTTCAAGCGGCCATTCCGAAAGTCCGCCGAAATCCTTGCCGAGATCGGGTTCCAGCGTCAGCGGGCGTGAGCCCGGCCATTCCACCGGACGGCCGATCCAGAGGCCGGAGCCGCTGGCGGCAAACAGCGCATCGCGGCCAAGGCGGCCGTCGCAGAGTATGCCGTAACCCGCCTCGCCACCGGAAACTTTCTGCGCGGCCTGAAGGCAGAGCTTCTTGAAAGCGCCGATTTGCTCATGCTTGATGCCAAGTTCGTCGGCGATGGCCTCCAGCTGCATGCGGTGGTCGAAAGCGAAGACGCGCATCGTCTCCCAGTCGCCCTTGCGGTTGGTGGACCAATGCACCTGCTCCAGCGCCTCGTCCTTGCGCAGCGCCTTGTTGCGGATGCCGGCCTTGAAGAAATATTGCAGCTCTTCCCAGCTTGGATAGGCCGGTGTGCAGCCATGGCGGGAAACGGCGAAGGCGCCACAGGCATTGGCGTATTTCAGCGTCGTCGGCCAGTCTTCGCCGCGCAGCCAGCCGCGGAAGAGGCCGGCCATGAAGCCGTCACCCGCACCGAGAACGTTGAAGACCTCGATCGGGAAACCTTCGCCGGTCTCACCCTCGTCGAGGCTGGCAGGAATATCGCCGGCGAAAACCGAAGCGCCCATGGGCCCGCGCTTGCACACCAGCGTCGCGTTCGAAACCTTACGCACGGCATTCAGTGCGGTCAGCGTATCGGTCGAGCCGCCGGCAATGTGGAATTCTTCCTCGGTGCCGACGATAAGATCGAACAGGTGTAGTGTGGATTGCAGCTTGGCGGTGACCTTCTGCGATTCGACGAAACGGCTTTCGCCATCGCCATGGCCGGCCACACCCCAGAGATTGGGGCGGTAATCGATATCGAGCGCGGTCTTCGCGCCATTCTCGCGGGCGAGTTTCAGCGCCTTCAGCACGGCCGCTTCCGTTTTCGGATGCGACAGATGCGTGCCGGTGGCGCAGACGCAGCCGGCGTCGGCAATGAAGGCGGGATCGATGTCGTCTTCGCTGAGCGCCATGTCGGCACAGTTTTCGCGATAGAAGATCAGCGGGAATTGGTTCTGGTCGCGAATGCCGAGCAGCACCAGCGCGGTCAGCCGCTCGGGGTCTGTCTTCACGCCGCGCACGTCGACGCCTTCGCGCACCAGCTGTTCGCGGATGAAACGGCCCATATGTTCATCGCCCACACGGGTGATGACGGCGCTGTTCAATCCAAGGCGGGCGGCACCGGCGGCGATATTGGTGGGGGAGCCGCCAATATATTTGGCAAAGGAGGCCATGTCCTCCAGACGGCCGCCGACCTGCGAACCGTAAAGGTCGACAGACGAGCGCCCGATCGTGATAAGATCAAGTTTTTTCAAAAGGTTCCTCCTTAGCACCGCACGCTGGCGCGGTCTGCCTCATGTGTGTCGAGCGGATCAGGCAACCATGCCGCCAGCTATCGCCATCCCGCTCCGGTGAGCCTCCTCCGCTCACTTGTCCCGTCACGAGACGGACAGTCGTGGAATGCCCGTTTCATGGATTTGGATCATAAATTCTATTTTTCTCGTTTTCAATAAAAATATTCAGGCCGTCTTGCGTGTTCCCACAGCAACCGCCAGCGTGATGGCGAGACAGAGCGTGGCCGAAAGCGAGCGGAATGCGCCGAAATCGATTTCCGTCACCGTCAGAAGCGTCGCGCCGGACTTCCGGAGCGGATTGACCGCAGAATCGGAAAGCGCCACGACCGGAATGCCGTTGGCGCGGGCGTTTTCCGCCAGTTCCAGCGTCTCAGTGGAATAGGGGGAGAAAGTGATGGCGATCAGCGCGTCTTCGCGGGAGATGGCGCTGATATTGCCGAGCCCGCCAACGGCGCTGTGCAGCACGGCCGGCACCTTCATCTTCTCGAAGGCATAGGCCAGATAGCTGGCGATGGGGAATGAGCGGCGCAGGCCCATGATATGCACGGTTCGCGCCTTTGAGAGCGCCGAAACCGCCTCGTCAAGCTGCTTGGTATCGACCGATTTCAGCAGCATTTCGAGCGAAGAACGGCCGGCTTCGACGAATTCCGCCAGCAGGCCGGAGGCGCTTTCATCGCCTTTTTCGCGCAGATGGTCGAGCCGCGTGGCATAATCCGGCCAGCCGCCGACATAGGAATCACGGAACAGGCGCTGCATTTCCGAAAAGCCGGAAAAGCCCATGATCTGACAGAAGCGCATGAAGGCCGAGGGTTGCACGCCAGCCCCTTCCGCCATTTCGGCGACGGTGGAAACGGCGATGCGATCCTGATTGGAGGCGACATAATCGGCGCATTGCCGCAACCGCTTCGGCAGGCCCTCCGCCACCTGGAGCAATCGCTCCTCAAAAGCCTTTACCGAATCTGGCGCCTCGATTGCCGTCATTGTCATTCCTTTGTGCAGACTGAAATTATGTGCACATTAGCTGCAATGGAATTTTTATTCCATTGGGTTTTTTGAGGGGCTGGGGAATGAGGGCGGCTGGCTTATCTCATCCTTGTGCTGGTCACAGGGATCCAGCGTGATCAAGGGCTTGATCACAAGAGGGCCCTTTCACGGCGCCGACGTGCCATGGCAGGATTCGGCGACATCCTAAGCCGCCGCCGCGCGCATATCGCGCCGGAAATCGGATGGCGACATGCCGGCGATCTGGCGAAAGGCCTTGTTGAAGGCGCTGACCGACCCGAAGCCGCTTTCCATGGCGATCTGCAGGATGTTGTCCTTGCCGGTCATCAGCATCGCCTGCGCGCGGGAAAGCCGGAGCAGGGTCAGATATTTGATCAGCGTCATGCCGGTGGATTTGCGGAACAGGTTCATCGCATATTTCGGATGCAGCGAGGCGGCGCGGGCGATGTCGGTCGCGTCGATATCATCGAGGAAATTGGCGGCGATAAAATCGCACATGCGCACGACGCCGATGGAGGGCGCCATGCCTTCCTCATCCTCTTTGCTTTTTCCATCGGTCGCCGATGAGATGACGGAATAGGGTTCGAGAAACATCCGCTCCACCCTGAGCAGCAATTCCTCCACCGCATGCTGGGCTTTCGCCGGATCACCGGAGGTAACATAACGGAACCATCGGCCGAAATTTTCCGCATCGGCCCTGTCTGTCTCGGCGCTCACCATGGTTGCGCCGCCCATCAGCTGGCTGGAGACGGCGGCCGGCAGGCGCATGCGGAAGAAATGCACGAGCGGCAGATGCGCGCCGGCATAAAAGGAATCGTCGGAGGATTGGTCCATCTGGTGCGGCTGGCCGCCCCAGAAAATGCACATCTGGCCGGCATGGAGTGTCAGCTCATGATCGCCCATGCGGTAATGCACCGATCCCGACATCACATAATTCACCTCCACCTGCGCGTGCCAATGGGGGCGGAGCATGATGGGCGGGTGGTTATGGAAAAGCTGAAGCGTGGTCGGCATGCCTTCGATGCTGCTCGCACCCGGCTGGTAAAAGGCTCTTTCGGCAATCTTACTTTCCGCCAAATCGATGTTCCCTTTTTACGAGACAGATTTCCTGCCGCCGCTAATGTGCCCATGTTCGCTGAAGAACGGCAATTGAAAAAGGGAGGTTTTCAATGTGCTTGAAATTTCTTGGTGCGTCTACGGCTCTGCTGCTTCTCGCAGCCCCCGCTTTCGCGCAAACCGAGACCGTTACCATCTGGAGCTGGAATGTCGCCGCCTCGGCGCTGAAATCCACGGTCGAGGGTTTCAACAAGCAGAATCCTGACATCAAGATCGTCGTGGAAGACCTTGGAAACGGTCAGGTTTTTGACAAGACCCTGGCCGCCTGCGCAGCCGGTGGCGATGGGCTTCCGGATATCGTGACCATCGAGAATTTCGAGGCGGAACTGTTCTGGAGCCGCTTTCCGGATTGTTTCGCCAATCTGACCGAGCTTGGCTATACCCCTGAGAAACAGGCGCTTTTCCCGGATTTCAAACGCACCGAACTGGAGGTTGATGGCGTTGCCTATGCCGTGCCGTGGGATTCCGGCCCGGTGGCGGTGTTTTATCGCCGCGACTTCTATGAAAAGGCGGGCGTTGACCCGGCTACCATAAAGAGCTGGGACGATTTCATAGTCGCCGGCAAGAAGGTCATGGCCGCCAATCCCGGCACCGTCATGGCGCAGGCCGATTTCAACGGCGACAGCGAATGGTTTCGCATGATCGCCAATGAGCAGGGATGCGGTTACTTTTCGACCGACGGCCAAAGCATCACCATCAACAAGCCGGCCTGTGTGGCGACCCTTGAAAAGATCAAGGAAATGAAGGGTGCGGGCATCATCACGGCCGCGATCTGGGATGAGAAGATCCAGGCCAACACGGCCGGCAAGGCCGCAAGCCAGATGTATGGCGCCTGGTATGAGGGCACGGTCCGTTCCGGCTCTCCCGATCTTTCCGGCAAATGGGGCGTCTATCTGATGCCGAGCCTGACGTCGGATGGCCCGCATGCGGCCAATCTCGGCGGCTCTTCGCTGGCAGTCAGCTCCACGTCCCAGCACAAGGAAGCCGCGTGGAAATATATCGATTATGCGCTGACCACCAATGAAGGTCAGGTGACGATGCTGAAGTCCTTCGGCCTCGTTCCTTCGCTGCTCTCCGCCATCGACGATCCTTTCGTCAAGGAAAAGCAGCCCTATTGGGGCGGGCAAGCGGTGTGGACCGATATTCTCGCCACCCTGCCGAAGATCGTGCCGAGCCGTGGCACGGCGTTCCAGTCGGATGCGGATGCGATCTACAAGGCGACGCAGACGAAATATTTCGCGGGCGGATATCCCGATGCGAAAGCGGCGCTCGATGATGCCGCCAAGCAGATCGAGACGGCGACGGGGCTCCCGGCCTCGGAGTAATCGGGCGGCTGTTTTATGGACCGAGAGGGTGCCGCACGTTTCTTCTCCCCGAGGGGGGAGAAGTCCGCGGCAGCGGGATGAGGGGGCGACGTCAGCGATGGACCGAGAGCTTGCCCCCTCATCCGGCCCTTCGAGCCACCTTCTCCCCCTCGGGGAGAAGAAATACGCCGTGCCGTCTTGCGATGGCCTCGTCCTCAAACGGGGGCAGGCCTCTTCCAAGCTTTTCCATTTATCCGGCCGAACCGCCGGCATCTGGAGGTCGTCATGCCGTCAAGGAACAGGATCGCTTATGCGTTCCTTGCGCCCTATCTCCTGATTTTCGCCACCTTCTGGGTCTGGCCGATCATCAGTTCGTTCATGCTGTCGTTCCAGAATACGCGCATCAATCCGTGGCGGTTCGCGCCCTCCGTGAACTGGGGGCGGCTCGTTTCCGATCCAGCCTTTTATAATGCGCTCTACAACACACTGATCATTCTGGTCATTCAGGTGCCGGTGATGATTGCGCTCGCCACCATCATGGCGGTGCTGCTGAATTCGCCGCTCTTAAAGGCACGACCGCTCTACCGCTTCGCCTTCTTCGCGCCTGTTGTCGTTGGAGAGGTCGCCTATGCGGCGGTGTTCCGGCTGATGTTCAGCGTCGATTTCGGCATCATCAACAAGCTCATCACCGCCGTTGGCCTTTCGCCGGTCTCGTGGTTCGACAATGCCAATGCGGCCATGGCACTCGTCATCATCGCCGTCACCTGGCGCTGGGCGGGGTATAACGCCATCATCATTTTGGCCGGGCTGCAATCCATTCCGGGTGATGTCTACGAGGCGGCGACGCTGGACAAGGTGAGCAAGCGCCAGCAATTTTTCCACATCACGTTGCCGCTCCTCAAACCCATCATCCTCTTCTGCGTCGTCCTGTCGGTCATCGGCACCATGCAGCTGTTTGCCGAACCGTTCCTCATCACCAATCGCGGCGGGCCGGGTGGCGGCACGGAAACGCTGGGGCTGTTCCTCTATCGGCAGGGCTTTACCTCGCTCAATTTCGGTTACGCTTCGGCCATTGCCTACACCATGGCGGCGCTCGCCATCGCCATTTCACTTCTCAATCTCTGGGTCGGGAGGGAGCCGAAATGAGGTCGAAATCCAGATCGCTTTTCTGGCAGAAGATCGCGCTGCATGCGGCGCTGACGCCGCTCGCCATCATCTGGCTGTTTCCGCTGTGGATGATGTTCGTATTTTCGACCATGCCGGATTACGGCATTTTCAGCCCGGATATCGTGCTGGTGCCGTCCACCAACTTCATTGAGAATTTCAACAATCTACAGGCGGACACCAATTTCCTGCGGGCCATGTTCATCTCGATCACCGTCGCCGTTATCTACACGGTTCTTTCGGTGTTCCTGACGTCGATGGCGGGCTGGGCGCTGGCGCGTTACCGCTTTGCAGGACGCGGGGTGGTGATCGCCATCATTTTGGGCACCATCACCCTGCCTTTCGCGGTCGTTGTCATTCCACAATTCATCATGGTGGCGCGGGAATTCAAGCTGGCCAATAGCTGGATCGCGCTCATCGTGCCGCCGCTGTTCAATTCGCTCGGCGTGCTGTTCATGCGGCAATCCTTCTCGATGATGCCGACCGAGCTTTTCGATGCGGCACGGGTGGAAGGCGTGAAGGAATGGCAGATATTCCTGCGCATCGCCTTGCCGCTGGCGCGTCCCACGATGGCGGCGCTGTCGATCATTCTCTTCCTGGCCTCGTGGAACAATTACCTCTGGCCGCTTCTCATCAATTCCCGCCCAGGAATGATGACCGCACCCGTGGCGCTTGGCACCCTCATCGGGCTCACCAAGGTGTCATGGGGCGGCATCATGGCCGGCGCGGTGCTGCTCACCGCACCCATCCTCGTGGTTTTCGTGGCTCTGCAGCGTCACTTCATCGCCGGCATTTCCGCCGGGGCAGTCAAGTAAGGGAGGCTACATGGCGGAACTTTCGCTCAGGAACGTGCTCAAGCGTTATGGCGCGCTCGAAGTCATCCATGGCGCAAATCTGGAGGTGGAAGACGGGGAGTTCGTCGTTTTTGTCGGCCCGTCCGGCTGCGGCAAATCCACGCTTCTCAGAATGATCGCCGGGCTGGAAGATATCTCCGGCGGCGATATCGTGATCGGCGGCAGAACGGTGAGCGATGCCGATCCGGCCGATCGCGGCATCGCGATGGTGTTCCAGTCCTACGCGCTTTATCCGCATATGACTGTCGCCGAAAACCTGTCCTTCGGCCTTCGAATGAACGGCAACCCCAAAGCAGATACGCAGAAGCGTGTCAGCCGTGCCGCAGAAATCCTGCAGATCAACGAATTGATGGAACGCCGCCCGAAACAGCTTTCCGGTGGCCAGCGCCAGCGTGTGGCCATCGGCCGCGCCATCGTACGCGAACCGCAGGTCTTCCTGTTCGATGAGCCGCTGTCCAACCTCGATGCTGAACTGCGGGTACAGATGCGCGTGGAAATATCGCGGCTGCACAAGCAGCTTGGCACCACGATGATCTATGTGACCCATGACCAGACCGAGGCGATGACGCTCGCCGACAAGATCGTGGTTTTGCGGGCGGGCAATATCGAACAGGTCGGCGCGCCGCTCGATCTTTATGACGATCCCGCCAATCGTTTCGTCGCCGGTTTCGTCGGCTCGCCGAAGATGAATTTTCTCGACGCCACCATCATCGGCAGCGGTGCGGAAAGCGTCACGCTCTCGCTCGACAGCGATCCTGCGGTGCGGCTGACCCTGCCGGTCAAGGCCCGTTTGAACGACGGCGCCAGGGTTTCGCTCGGCATCCGGCCCGAACATTTCGCCGATGCGGGGCAAGGCGATGCCGATCTCACCGTTCATGTCGATGTCGCTGAACATCTCGGCAATACCAGCTATGTCTATGCCCGCGCGCAAGGCGGCGAACAGCTCATCATCGAGCGGCCGGAATCGCGTGATGTCGGCAATCGCGACCGGCTGACGGTCGGTCTTTCCGCCCCCAAGGCTTTCCTTTTCGACAGCAAGGGCGAACGCCTGCGCTGAACCCTTTCCCAAGCACCCAATGTAAGACGAGGATTTCATGACGACCGAACAACCGATCCGCTGGGGCATCATCGGCCCGGGCACCATCGCCAAAACATTCGCGGACGGCATTGCCCATTCCCGCACCGGCAGGTTAGAGGCCATCGCCACCCGCAATCCGGACAAGCCCGGCCTTGCCGAAGCTTTTGCCGGCGCGCGCATCATCCATGGTTACGACGCGCTGCTTGCCGATCCCGATATCGACGCGGTTTACATTGCCACCCCCCACACCGGCCATGCCGAATGGGCGATCAAGGCGATCCGCGCCGGCAAGAACGTGCTGGTGGAAAAACCCATCGCGCTTTCCGCCTATGACGCCGATGCCATTTTCCACGAGGCGAAAAAGGCAGGCGTCTTTGCCGGCGAGGCCTATATGTATCGCCTGCACCCGCAGACGGCGAAACTGCTGGAACTGGTGAAAGCCCGCGCCGTCGGCGATATCCGCATCATCCGTTCCAGCTTCGGTTTCAACATGGGCTCCTTCCGGGCCGATCACCGGCTCTTTGCCAATGAAATGGCGGGCGGCGGCATTCTCGATGTCGGCGGTTATCCGGTCTCCATGGTGCGCATGATTGCCGGTGCGGTAGACGGAAAATCCTTCGCCGAGCCGGAAAAGGTGGCGGGTGCCGCCCATCTCGGCCAGTCGGGCGTCGATGAATGGGCCTCGGCGGTGCTGAAATTCCCCAATGGCATCGTCGCCGAAGTCTCATGCTCGATCATGGCGGGGCAGGACAATGTGCTGCGCATCATCGGCTCGGAAGGTCGCATCGAAGTCAAGGATTTCTGGTTCGCCGCTGGCCACAAGGGCGGCACCGGGCGGATCGACATCATTCGCGGCGACAAGGTGGAAACCATCGAAGTGCCGGAAGATCGCTGGCTTTATTCCTTCGAGGTCGATGCGGCCGGCGAGGCTATCCGGCAGGGCAAAAAGGAATTCGATGCACCCGGCATGGGCTGGGCCGACAGCCTCGGCAATTTGCGGGTCATGGATCAGTGGCGCGCTTCCGTCGGGCTGGAATACAGCATTGAGAAGGCAACGTCGCGCGTTGCGAATATTGCCGGCGGCAAGGTGGTGGCCGGAAACGCGGTTCCGAAGCGGCAGATACCGGGCATTGCCAAGCCGGCTTCCGTGGTCGCGCTCGGTTTCGAATTTTTCCCCAATTTCGCCTCCGCATCGCTGACGCTCGATGCGTTTTATGAAGCGGGCGGCAATCTCTTCGATACGGCCTATGTCTATGGCGGCGGCAAGACGGAGGCGATTTTTGGTGACTGGCATAGGAGCCGCAATGTGCCGCGCGAGGAGATCGTGCTGATCGGCAAGGGCGCGCATTCGCCGCTCTGCTATCCCGACATGATCGCCAGGCAGCTCGATCAGTCGCTGGAGCGATTGAAGACGGATTATGTCGATGCCTATTTCATGCATCGCGATAATCTGGACGTTCCGGTCGCCGAATTCGTCGATGCCATGGATGCCGAAGTCCGGCGCGGGCGCATTCGCGGCATTTTCGGCGGTTCCAACTGGACACGGGAACGCATGGATGAAGCTGCCGCCTATGCTGGGAAGAACGGCAAGCAGGCCCCGGGCGCGCTTTCCAACAATTTCTCGCTCGCCGAAATGCTCGATCCCATCTGGGCGGGCTGTGTCGCTGCGTCGGATGACGAGTGGAAGGAATGGCTGAGATCCCGCCAGATCCCCAACTTCGCCTGGTCGAGCCAGGGGCGGGGTTTCTTCACCGATCGGGCAGGGCGGAACAAGCATGATGACGAGGAGATCGTCCGTGTCTGGTATTCCGACCGCAACTTCGTTCGCCGCGATCGGGCAATCGAGCTTGCACAGAAACTCGGGCGGCACCCGATCCATATCGCGCTTGCTTATGTCATCGCCCAGCCTTTCCCGGTCATTCCGCTGATCGGGCCGCGCACCATCGCCGAGCTGGAGGATAGTCTTTCGGCGCTGGATATTGCGCTGACGGGCGAGCAGGTGAAGTGGCTGGAGGCGTACGGCCGGTCAGGAAGGCGGCGGATAAGTCCGCCGCCATTCGGATAGGACGAAGCGCTGCGGCATATTTCTTCTCCCCGCCGGGGAGAAGATGCCCCGAAGGGGCAGATGAGGTGGCAAACTCTCCGAATATCTCTGCCGCCGCCCCCTCATCCGGCGCTGCGCCACCTTCTCCCCCGGCGGGGAGAAGAAACAGGCGGCACCCGCTTATTCCATGGCGATCCTGCGGAGGGCGCTATCTTTCATCTTCTTTCCTTTTCCGGTGACTGCTAAAGCCTAGGTTCATAGACGCGTCGCGAAACAATCACCGGAGTTCCCATGGGCGATATCGACCGAAACCGTGCGCATGAGCTGATGCGGGAGGCGGATATCGACGCGCTGGTGCTGTTCCAGCCCGAAGCCTTCCGTTATGCGGTCGGCGCTCACGCCGGCGTGGCGACCATGTGGGGCAGGGCGGGCTCGGCGATTGCGCTGGTGCCGGCCGATGTGGGGGCGAGACTTGCCGCCGTCGTCAGTGATCATGCCGCCCCGCTCGTCAGACGGGCCGCACCGGACGTTGAACTGTGCTGCCATCGCATCTGGATCGACATGGTCGATCTTTCGGGTGTGGAAACCGTCGCGCAGGTGGATGACGCCTATCGCCGTAGTGCTTCCGGCGGGTCGAGACCGGAGACATTCGATCGTGCCGTCTGTTTCGGCCTGTTGGCTGACTTGCTGCGGGAGCGCGGGCTGTCTGCGGCGCGCATCGGCGCCGATCTCGAATTCATGCCGGCCGCCGATTTTCTGGCCCTGCGTCAGGCCCTTCCCGATGTGAACTGGATCGATGGCTCGGCCGTGTTGCGGCGTCTGCGCGCGGTGAAATCCGAACGCGAGATCGAGCTTCTGCGGCGCGCGGCAGCGGCGGCTGAGGCGGGGCTGGTCGCGATGGCGGCGGCCGTCAGGCCGGGGGCGGCGCTCGGCGGGCTTTCCGCCGCCTGGAAGGCCGGCGCGCAGGCGCATGCCGCGACATCCGGTTTTTCACTGAGCGGGCACTGGGATTACATATCCGTCGGGCCCGCCCTGTCGGATATGGCGGCCGTGGTGACGCCGGGTGCGCTCATCAAGGCTGATGTCGGCACGCTGGTCGATGGTTATTCTTCCGATGGTGCAAGAACCTTCTCATGGGGGCCGGTCTCGCCTCTGGCAGCGGATATCTTCAAGGCGCTGGAAGCGGCTTTTGCCGCCGGGCTTGAATCGATCCGTCCGGGCAACAGCTTCGGCGCGGTGCACGCCGCCATGCTGGCCTCGATGCGCAGGGACGGTTTCGGCGAATATTATCGCGGCCATTTCGGCCATTCCGTCGGGGGCGGCGTCGGCATCGAGGAATGGCCATTCTTTTCCCATGACAATCCGGAAATCATTCTTCCCGGCATGGTGGTCGCGCTCGAAGCGCCTTTTTACGGCGAGGGGCTGGGTGCCTTGATGATCGAGGACCAGTTCCTCGTCACATCGTCAGGCGCGGAGTGCATGAACACGCTGCCCCGCACTCTGAGAGATTTATTCAGAAGCTGAGTGCCGTCTCAGAGGAAATCGTCGCGGCGCGGGGTGAAGCAGTCGATCAGCTCGCCCTCTTCCAGACACAGGCAACCGTGTTCGATATGGCCGGGCACCACAAGGCTGTCGCCTTTCTCAAGGTCATAGGCTTCGCCATCGCGGTAGAAACGGAAACTGCCGCTGGCGACATAGGTGGATTGCACATGCGGATGGCTGTGCAGCTTGCCTTCCGCGCCGGTCTTGAAACGGAAAGACACCACCATCAGCTCGGGTGCTTCGGAAAGCACGGTGCGTTCCACGCCATCGTCGGGCGAAACGGTGGGGAATTTGGGAAGCTGCTGCATGGGTTTCTCCTCGGTCTTGTAATGCGCTTCAGGGCGGTTCAGGCGGGCAATTTCAGCGTGGTGCGCGCAACATGGCGCGGTAACGCGTCTGGCTGCTTTTCAGGTGCTGGCGCATGGCGCTTCGCGCCGCATCCTCGTCGCCATCCTGAATGGCGATCAGGATTGCCTCGTGCTCGCCGACCAGCCGTTCGAGATCGGCAGGCGAAAGCACCGTTTCCGTGCCGTTGTCAGTCACGGCACGGCGCGGAATGACGGTCGGGCCAAGCACCTGAAGGAACTCGCTGAAACGGGGATTGTTGGTCGCTTCGGCCACGGCCAGATGAAAGGCGAAATCGGCCTCGGCCGTCGGGATACCCCGGGCGGCGCTGGCGCGGAAGGCATCAAAGGCCTCGATGATCTTTTCTTCCTGCGCCGGCGAGCGGCGAATGGCGGCAAGGCCGGCGGCATCACCTTCCACGGCGGTGCGCAACTCCAGCATCTCGATCAGCGAGGACACACGCGCGAGATCGACATTGTGAAATGGCCGCCGCTCCACGGGCGCGGGCTCCAGCACGAAGACGCCGGCGCCCTGACGCGGCTCGACCAGACCATCGGAGCGCAATGAGGCGATCGCCTCGCGCACCACGGTGCGGCTCACGCCGAATTCTTGCGTCAGCTGCGCTTCGGAGGGCAGGCGGTCGCCGGTCTTGTAACGGCCCTTGGCGATCTGGCTGCGCAGTTCCTCCGAAACCTTCACCACAAGCGTTCTGCCCTGGGGCGCTGCCGGTTCCGAGCTCGTCGCTTTTGTCATTTTCATCGCCGTTCTAAAAATTCGGTTGCATGCGTGTTCCTCGATACGTCATTCGCGGCCCCGCTTGCAATCCCGCCGCTTGGGCGGGCGTTTCGTCTGGCAGCTCACGTCGCCTTGAAGATCGGGTTGTCGACGAAGACTCCGCCCTGAAAACGGACAAGTGCATCGTCGGGGTCTGGCGTCGGGCTGGTCTGCGCGATCTGTTCGCGGAAGGCTTCGGCATTGTCCCTGGGTTTCCAGCCGAGGTAACCGAGATGGGAATTGTCCCACCAGCCGGCATCATTGGCCGAAGCGCCCCAGACGACCGGGCAGCCGAGCACCGGCGCACGAAACACCGCCATAATCAGCGACACGAAATCATCCTGCGAGAACCAGGTAGATAACATGCGGTAATTGGTGGGTTCCGGCGTGCAGGAGCCGATGCGCACCAGCGCCGTCTCCTGTCCGAATTTCTCGAAATACATGCGGGCGAGGTTTTCGCCGAAACATTTGGAGACGCCGTAAAGCCCGTCCGGGCGGACGGGAACATCGGGGCCGAGACGCTCGGTCTGGGGATAATAACCGATCGTATGGTTGGAACTCGCAAAAACGATGCGTGGCTGCCCATGGGCGCGGGCGGCCTCGTAGAGATTATAAAGCCCGATGATATTGCCCTGCAAAATCTGCTCGAAGGGCCGCTCCACCGATATGCCGCCGAGATGCACGATGCCATCGCAACCGGCAACCATGGCGTCCACGGCGGCCGCATCGGCAAGGTCGCATTGCACACATTCCTCGTTCGGCCCGGCCGGATCGAGCGGGGAGAGGTCGGCAAGGCGCACTATCTCGGCCATCGGTGCAAGGCGTGCGCGCATGACACGGCCAAGTTGGCCCGCCGCACCGGTAACAAGAAGCCGTTTCATCGCCATTCTCCCAAGTCATTTCTGCATCCGCGCTGTGGTCAGAAGTGTCGCCACCTCTTGACCTTGTCATACAGATCGTACAAAAAGCGGATAACATATATTATGTGCCATACGCAACAATCATGAAGGATGAGTTTGATGTTGACCGTCGAAACCAGGCAGGCCGTGAACCCGGACTATGCAAAAACGCTGGATACCGAGGGGCTTCGCCGGCATTTCCTTGCGAACGACATGTTCCGGTCGGGTGAAATCAGGCTGATCTATACCCACTATGACCGCTTCGTCATGGGCGGCGCGGTGCCGAATGGCGCGCCGCTGACGCTGGACAAGGTGGAAGAAACCAGGACCCCGTCCTTCCTCGACCGGCGTGAAATGGGCATCGTCAATATCGGCGAAACCGGCACCGTCAGCGCCGGCGGCGAAACCTATACGCTCAATCGCGGCGACGTGCTTTATCTCGGTGCCGGCAGCGGCGCGGTGACCTTTGATGGCGCGGGGCGATTCTACATCACTTCCTGCCCGGCCCATCGCAGCCTGCCGGCAAAGCTCGTCAGCCTTGCTGACAGCAAGGAGGTCAAGCTTGGCGCGGCCGAGACCTCCAACAAGCGCACCATCAACCAGTTCATCCATCCGCTCGTCATGGAAAGCTGCCAGCTGGTGCTGGGTTATACAACGCTTGAGGATGGCTCCGTCTGGAACACCATTCCCTCGCATATCCACGACCGCCGCATGGAGGCCTATCTCTATTTCGGCATGGATGAGAAGTCGCGCGTGCTGCACCTGATGGGTGAGCCGCAGGAAACCCGGCATCTGTTCATTTCCAACGAAGAAGGCGCCATTTCGCCGCCCTGGTCGATCCATTCCGGCGCGGGTATCGGCTCTTATACCTTCATCTGGGCCATGGCCGGCGACAATGTCGACTATACCGATATGGACTTCATCCAGCCGGGGGATCTGAAATGAAAAATCCCTTCTCTCTCGAGGGCCGCAAGGCGCTCGTAACCGGCGCGAATACGGGTCTCGGCCAAGCCATTGCGGTGGGTCTTGCTGCCGCCGGTGCGGAGGTGGTCTGCGCCGCGCGCCGCGCGCCGGATGAGACGCTTGATATCATCGCGAAGGAGGGCGGCAAGGCCAGCGCACTGTCGATCGATTTTTCCGATCCACTGGCGGCGAAGGACAGTTTTACCGAGGCCGGTTTCGACATTCTCGTCAACAATGCCGGCATCATCCGTCGCGCCGATTCCGTCGAGTTTTCCGAACTCGACTGGGATGAGGTGATGGACGTCAATCTCAAGGCGCTGTTTTTCACCACACAGGCCTTTGCGAAGGAGCTGCTGGCGAAAGGCAGGTCCGGCAAGGTGGTCAATATCGCTTCGCTCCTGTCCTTCCAGGGCGGCATTCGCGTGCCATCCTATACGGCCGCGAAACATGGTGTCGCCGGCCTCACCAAACTCCTCGCGAATGAGTGGGCGGCAAAGGGCATCAATGTGAACGCCATTGCCCCCGGTTATATCGAAACCAACAATACCGAGGCCCTGCGCGCCGATGCAGCCCGCAACAAGGCCATTCTGGAGCGCATTCCGGCCGGCCGCTGGGGGCACTCGGAAGATATCGCCGGGGCGGCGGTTTTCCTGTCATCTGCGGCTGCGGATTATGTGCATGGCGCCATTCTCAACGTCGATGGCGGCTGGCTGGCGCGCTGATTTGCGCCAGTTCTGAAAATTCATCATATAACTTGTATGATGACTTGTTGACAAATATGAGGCGAGCGGTTTAGGTGGCTTTCAGTCAATGAACCTGCAGAGGAATTTCGGTCATGAACCCTGAACAAATCAAGACGGCGCTTGGCTCCGGCCTGTTGTCCTTCCCGGTCACCCATTTCGATTCCGAGGGCCGTTTCGCCGCCGATAGCTACAGGGCGCATGTGGAGTGGCTCGCCGGTTACAAGGCGCCGGTGCTGTTTGCCGCCGGCGGCACGGGTGAGTTCTTCTCGCTGAAGCCGGATGAAATCCCGACCATCGTTTCGGCCGCCAAGGAAGTGGCCGGCGAAACGGCCATCGTTTCCGGTTGTGGTTACGGCACCGAGATCGCCGTCGATATTGCCCGCTCCGTGGAAAAAGTCGGTGCCGATGGCATCCTGCTCCTGCCGCATTATCTCATCGATGCGCCGCAGGAAGGGCTTTACGCCCACATCAAGAAGGTATGCCAGTCGGTCGGCATCGGCGTCATGGTCTATAACCGCGACAATTCCGTGCTGCAGGCCGATACGCTGGCGCGTCTCTGTGACGAATGCCCGAACCTCGTCGGCTTCAAGGACGGCACGGGCGATATCGGCCTCGTGCGTCAGATCACCGCCAAGATGGGCGACCGCCTGATGTATCTCGGCGGCATGCCGACGGCGGAACTGTTTGCCGAAGCCTATCTCGGTGCCGGTTTCACCACCTATTCCTCGGCCGTCTTCAACTTCGTGCCGGGTCTCGCCAATGAATTCTACGCGGCCCTGCGTGCCGGCGAGCGCGCCACCTGCGAACGCATCCTGACGGAGTTCTTCTATCCGTTCATGGCGATCCGCAACCGCGCCAAGGGTTACGCCGTCTCCGCCGTCAAGGCCGGTGTTCGTCTGCAGGGCTTTAATGCCGGTCCGGTGCGCGCGCCGCTGAAGGATCTGACCAATGAGGAAATCGGCATGCTCGATGCCCTGATCGGCACACATAAGCGCAAAGCCTGATTAGGGGGCTGATCGGGACAAACGGGAGGGGAGCCATGAAAATCACGGCGGTGCGCACGCATCTGCTCGAACACCGGCTGGACACGCCATTTGAAAGCGCATCCATGCGCTTTGATCGGCGGGCCCATGTTCTGGTGGAGATCGAATGCGACGACGGTACCGTCGGCTGGGGTGAATGCCTCGGCCCGGCAAGACCCAACGCGGCCGTGGTTCAGGCTTACTCGGGCTGGCTGATCGGCCAGGACCCGCGCCAGACCGAAAAGATCTGGGCCGTGCTTTATAATGCCCTGCGCGATCAGGGCCAGCGCGGCCTCAGCCTCACCGCCTTGTCCGGCATCGATATCGCGCTCTGGGATATCAAGGGCAAGCATTACGGCGCTTCCGTCTCCATGCTGCTTGGCGGGCGCTGGCGCGAAAGCGTGCGGGCCTATGCCACCGGCAGCTTCAAGCGCGATGGCGTTGACCGCGTCTCCGACAATGCCTCCGAGATGGCCGAGCGCCGGGCGGAGGGTTTTCACGCCTGCAAGATCAAGATCGGTTTCGGCATCGAGGAAGACCTCCGGGTCATCGCTGCGGTGCGTGACGCGATCGGGCCGGATATGCGGCTGATGATAGACGCCAATCATGGTTATACCGTCACCGAAGCCATCACGCTCGGCAATCGCGCGGCCGAATTCGGCATCGACTGGTTCGAGGAGCCGGTGGTTCCGGAACAGCTTGATGCCTATGCCCGGGTGCGGGCCGGCCAGCCGATCCCGGTTGCGGGCGGCGAGACCTGGCATGGGCGTTATGGCATGTGGCAGGCGCTTTCCGCCGGTGCCGTGGATATTCTCCAGCCTGATCTCTGCGGCTGCGGCGGTTTTTCCGAAACCCAGAAGATCGCCACGCTCGCCACGCTGCACGGCGTGCGCATCGTGCCGCATGTCTGGGGCACCGGCGTGCAGATCGCCGCCGCGCTGCAATTCATGGCGGCGATGGTGCCCGACCCGGTTCGCGTCAATCCCATCGAGCCGATCATGGAATTTGACCGCACCCATAATCCGTTCCGTCAGGCCGTGTTGCGCCAGCCTCTCGAGGCGGTGAACGGCGTTGTCGCCATCCCCGATGGTCCCGGTCTCGGCATCGAGATCAACCGTGACGCATTGACCGAATTCAGGATGCCAGACCCGTGAGCGAACTCGTCAGAAAACTGAGCGGCACGGCGCCGAACCCCGCTTTCCCAAAAGGGGCGGTCGATACGCAGATGCATATGTATCTGCCCGGTTATCCCGCCTTGCCGGGTGGTCCCGGCCTGCCGCCGGGCACCCTGCCGGGACCGGAGGATTATCGCCGCCTGATGTTATGGCTCGGCATAGACCGGGTCATCATCACGCAGGGTAACGCCCATCAGCGCGATAATGGCAACACGCTTGCCTGCGTTGCCGAGATGGGCGAGGCGGCCCGCGCCGTGGTCATCATCGATGCGACAACGACCGAAAAGGACATGGAAAAGCTCACCGCTGCCGGTGCGGTTGGCGCGCGCATCATGGATCTGCCGGGCGGTGCGGTGAACCTTTCCGAGCTGGAAGTGGTGGACGAGCGGGCACATGCGGCCGACTGGATGGTGGCGGTGCAGTTCGACGGCAATGGTCTTCTTGATCATCTGCCGCGGCTTCAGAAAATCCGCGCCCGCTGGGTGTTCGATCATCATGGCAAGTTCTTCAAGGGCATCAGGACGGATGGGCCGGAAATGGCAGCACTTCTGAAGCTCATCGATCGCGGCAATCTCTGGTTCAAATTCGCCGGCGTTTATGAAAGCGCCCGTGAAAGCTGGCCCTATGCGGACGTCGCCGCCTTTTCGCGGGTGATCGCCGCCCATGCGCCGGAGCGCATCGTCTGGGGCACTAACTGGCCGCATAATTCGGTGCGCGAAACGGTCGCCTATCCCGATGATGCCCGTCTTGCGGAACTGACGCTCGGCTGGTTGCCGGACGAGGCGGCGCGCCATCGGGCGCTGGTCGAAAACCCGGAAGCTCTGTTCAAGCTGTCGCCGGTCAAGGTGGCCTAGTTTTATCCGGGATGGTTGGGGAAGGGAGGCCCCGTCATCCTTTTCAACTGAAAGGACTTTGCATGCCGGCCCGGATGGGCGTCAAAAAAATCGGCCCGATAGCCTTGGAGGGGCTGGGCCGTTTCAACAATGGAGGAGGAAAGCATGAAAAAGATTGCAAGCATGATGTGCGTCGCGATGGGGATCGCGCTGTCAGGTGTTTCCGCCAGCGCGCAGGAAATCACCCTGCGCTCCGCCGATATCCACCCGGATGGTTATCCGACCGTCGAGGCCGTGAAATATATGGGTGAGCTGCTGGCAGAGCGCAGCAAGGGCCGCATCAAGATCCAGGTGATGAACAATTCCGTTCTCGGCGGCGAGAAGGACACCATCGAGCAGACCCGCTTCGGCGTCATCGACATGAACCGCGTCAACGCCGCCCCCTTCAACAATCTGGTCAAGGAAACCACCGTTCTCGGCCTGCCTTTCCTGTTCCGCTCGACGGAGCACATGCACAATACGGTCGACGGCCCGATCGGTGATGAGGTTCTGGCGGCCTTCGAACCGCATGGCCTCGTCGGTCTTGCCTTTTACGATTCCGGCGCGCGTTCCTTCTACACCACCAAAAAGCCCATCGAAAAACTGGCGGACCTGAAGGGTCTTAAAATCCGCGTGCAGCAGTCGGACCTGTGGATTTCGATGATGCAGGCCTTTGGCGCCAACCCGACGCCGATGCCGATGGGCGAAGTTTATTCCTCGCTTGAGACCGGTGTGGTCGACGGTGCCGAAAACAACTGGCCGTCCTACGAATCCGCCCGCCACTATGAAGTCGCGAAGAACTACTCGCTGACGGAACATTCCCTCAACCCGGAAATCCTCGTCATTTCCAAGATCTCCTATGACAAGCTCTCGCCGGAAGACCAGAAGCTGCTGCGCCAGGCGGCCAAGGATTCGGTCGGCAAGATGCGCGAACTCTGGAGCGCCCGCGAAAAGGCGTCCGAAGAAAAGGTTCGCGCCGGTGGCGTCAACGTCATCAAGGTCAACAAGGAGGAATTCGCCGCGGCGATGGGTCCGGTCTACGACAAGTTCGTCACCGATCCGAAGATGAAAGACCTTCTGGAGCGTGTGAAAGCGGTCAAGTAACGCGCGAAAACCGGCCTTGGAAACAGGGCCGGTTTTCTTTTGTCGCCGTTGACGCGGGAGGAACAGACAATGCGAAATTTCATGCGGGCAATCCGCCCCTTTCTCGGCGCGCTCAGCCACGCGTCGCTTTATATTGCCGGTATCGGCATGATCGCCATGACGCTTATCGTCGGCTGGCAGGTCTTTGCGCGGTATATCCTCAATGATTCACCCAGCTGGTCGGAGCCGCTGTCGCTGCATCTCATGTCGTGGTTCATCATGCTGGGGGCAGCCGTCGGCGTGCGCGAAAGCGTGCATCTGGGGCTCGACATCCTGCGTTACATGATGCCGCCGCGCGTGCAGAAGGGCATGGACCTGACGAGCCTTGCGCTCATCTTCTTCTTCGGCGTCGGCATGGCCTGGTATGGCACCTCGCTTTCCATGGGCACCTGGACAGCGACGATACCCGTTCTCGGCTGGCCGGGCGGCACGGATTTCTTTCCGCTGATCGGCGGCGGTTTCCTCATCGCGCTGTTTTCCGCAGAACGTTTCATCGATCTTGCCATCGGTGAGGACATCGCGGCTGACGTCATCGCGCAGGAGGCCGCATAATGGCTTACACCATTCTTTTCGGGGTCTTTACCCTGCTGATGCTGATCGGCACGCCGATCGCCTTTTGCCTCGGCATCGCTTCCTTCGCCACGGTTCTTTATCTCGGCCTGCCACCCATCGTGGTGTTCCAGCAGATGAATTCCGGCATGAATGTCTTCGCGATGATGGCGATCCCGTTCTTCATCTTCGCGGGGGACCTGATGGTGCGCGGTGGCATTGCCCATCGCCTCATCCGGTTTGCCGCCGGTCTCGTCGGGCACCTGCGTGGTGGCCTCGGCCAGGTCAATATCGTCGCGTCCACGTTGTTCGGTGGCATTTCCGGCTCGGCCGTCGCCGATGCCTCGGCCGTCGGCGGGTTGATGATCCCGCAAATGGCCAAGCGCGGTTATGACAGGGACTATGCCGTCAATGTCACCGTCAATGCCGCCATCATCGCCCTGATGATCCCGCCCTCGCATAACATGATCCTCTATTCGATCGCGGCGGGTGGCAATGTCTCGGTGGCCGATCTCTTCACCGCGGGCATCATTCCGGGCCTGCTTCTGGCCGCAGCGCTGATGGTGACGGCCTATATCGTTGCCCGGCGCAAGGGTTATCCATCCGAGCCGTTTCCGGGTTTCTCCAAGCTGATGTATTATCTGCTGGCCTCATTCCCCGGCATCCTGCTGATCGGCATCATCTTTGGTGGCGTGCGGTCGGGCATCTTCACAGCGACGGAAAGCTCGTGCATCGCCGTGCTTTATGCATTCCTTGTCGCCATGCTGGTCTATCGCGAGCTCAACTGGGACGGTTTTGTGGAAGCGGTCATGGGGGCCGTCCGCACCACGGCCATGGTTCTGCTCGTCATCGGCACGGCGGCATCCTTCGGCTGGCTGATGGCCTTCCTGCAGGTGCAGACGCTGATGATTGCGGCAATCAGCGCGATTTCGGACAATCCGATCATCGTGCTGCTCGTCATCAACGTCATCCTGCTGCTGCTCGGCACCTTCATGGACATGGCGCCGATGGTCATCATCTCAACACCGGTGCTTCTGCCTGTCGTGAAGGCCTTCGGCATCGATCCCGTGCATTTCGGCGTGGTGATGATCCTGAACGCCGGGATCGGCCTCAACACGCCGCCGGTCGGAACGGTGCTCTTCGTCGGCTGCGCGGTGGGCGGCATATCTATCAGGGAAGCGATGCGGACGATCTGGCCGTTCTTCGGCGCCAGCATCGCCGTGCTGCTCGCCGTCACCTATATTCCTTCGCTTTCCCTGTGGTTGCCATCGCTTTTCCGGTGACTTCCACAACTTCCGCAAGAGGAGGCCCCGCTATGCCGGGGCCTTTTCCGTTTCGGTGGCAAGCAGCCTCTGCTGTTCGTGTTCATCAAAGGCCATCAGATTGCCATGCCGGCTGCGGCGTATCCGGTTCATATGGTCACGCGGACTAAGTCCCAGTGTCCGTTTGAACATGCGCGAGAAATAATACGGGTCGCCATACCCCACTTCGGCTGCCGCTGCCGAAACCGAAAGCCCAGCCTCAAGAAAATGCATGGCGCGTTCCATGCGCTTGAACTCCTGATATTTCCGCGGTGTCCGTCCCACGCGCTTCTGGAACTCCCGCAGGAAATAATCGCGATTATAGGGCGCCGCATCGGTCGCCCGGCCGGCAATATCGGGGTCGAGTGGATTGGCCGAAATCATGGTGATCGCCTTCATCACCGCAAGGTCCAGCGCCTCCGCCCCCTCGGGCTGGAAACTTGGGCGGTCCACCCATCCAAGAAAGGCGTCATCGATGAAAGCGATCAGAAGCACCATGAAGAGATGGTGCTGGCCGAGTGTCACGGAGGAGGGCGGGGCGCTCTGCCGGTAGTGGCGCACCAGCGGTTCCAAAAGCGGCCAGCGGCTTAGCCGCAGTTTGGGCTTCAGGTCCATCTGCGCGATAAGGTTGTGGCGGCCATAAATATCCAGCGTGAAATGCTGCGCCACGCCGCGATAGGTCACGGCCTGCTCGTTCCAGCCGACAAAACGCTGCCCTCTCAAAATCAGCATCGCGTCACCGGGGTCCAGTACCCGAGCCTCGCCATCGACGAGATAATGCCCGCGCCCTTCAAGGCAGATAACGAGATCATCCACCTGGTTGGATTTGTCGATCTGCCAGGTGCGCGAATGCTCCATCTTGATCGTTGCGCGTGTCAGGTTGAGGTTGAGCGCCGCAGGCGGAACGGAAGACAGAATGCCACCTTCGATTTCGTCCATCTTTTTCCTCGTCTTTGTTAATTCACCTTGGCGCGGAAATTTGGTTTTGTCACCGCATAAATCGCTTTTACGCGCCGCATCAATGAGGGAGGAGATCGGCCGCGGTGAGAAATTGCGCCATCACGCGCCCGCCGCCCGCCGTTCCGGGAGAATCACTTGTACGAAATTGTATTCTGTCATTCGCGTTCCGCCGGGGCGCGGGGAGGAGCATCATGAAATCTCAGCGCTTCCTCGGGCTGGGATATCTGACGCCTTACATCATCGGGCTTTTGGTCTTCACGGCTATCCCGTTCCTCGGCTCACTCTATCTCAGCTTCACCCGTTACGACCTGATGAGCGATCCAAGCTGGGCGGGGCTTGCGAATTACGAGCGGCTGTTCACCCGCGACCGCACCTTCATGAAATCGCTGAACGTCACCCTGTTCTACGTGTTTCTGACGGTGCCGCTGAAGCTTGCCTTTGCGCTGTTCATTGCGGCGATACTCAATTACAAGCTGCAATTCATCAACTTCTTCCGCACCGCATTTTACGTGCCGTCCATCCTCGGCGGCTCGATCGCGATAGCGGTTCTGTGGCGTTATATCTTCGCAAGCGAGGGGCTCGCCAATATGGCGCTGGCCGCCGTGGGCCTTTCGCCCGTAGACTGGTTCGGTGATCCCGGCAATGCGCTTTTCACTATAACGCTGCTGCGCTGCTGGCAGTTCGGTTCGGCCATGGTGATCTTTCTCGCCGCGCTGCAATCCATCGACAAGTCGCTTTACGAGGCCGCAGCCATCGATGGCGCAGGCAAGGTGAGGACCTTCTTCTTCATCACGCTGCCGCTTCTGACGCCTGTGATCTTTTTCAACCTCATCATGCAGATGGTGCAGGCGTTTCAGGAGTTCAACGGCCCTTACATCATCACCCAGGGTGGGCCGCTGAAGTCCACTTACCTCTTGCCTCTCTACATCTACGACGAGGCCTTCAAGAAGTTCAACATGGGCTATGCCTCCGCGATTGCCTGGGTGCTCTTCACCATCATCACCGTGCTGACCCTCGTGGCCTTCTGGTCGTCGAAGAAGTGGGTCTATTACGCCGGCGACAAGCGGAACTGATGCCATGACCGATATCGCAACCCTAAACGACATGCAGGCGGCCCGCCGGGCGCGGCTGAGGCTGCTCTCCACCTCCGTGCGTTACGTCCTTCTCTTCGCGGTCGGCCTCGTCATGCTTTATCCGCTGGTCTGGCTGGTGGGCGCTAGCTTCAAGACCAATTCGGAAATCTTCTCCGGCGCCGGCTTCATCCCCGACAACCCGACGCTGGACGGCTATATCCGCGGCTGGGAAACCTCGACGCCCTATACGTTCGGCCGGTTCTTCTGGAATTCGTTCCTGATCATCCTGCCGAAGGTCATCGGCACGGCGATTTCCTGCACCATGGCGGCCTATGCCTTTGCCCGCTTCGATTTTCCGCTGAAGAAAATCCTGTTCGGCTCGGTCATCGCCATCCTGCTTCTGCCGAATGTCGTTACCCGCATTCCGCAATATATCCTGTTTCGCGATCTCGGCTGGCTGGACAGTTTCCTGCCGCTCTGGGTGCCCTCGGCTTTCGCCGGCGATGCCTTCTTCGTCTTCATGCTGGTGCAGTTCCTGCGCTCGCTGCCATCGGACATGGAAGAGGCCGCCCGGGTGGATGGTGCCAACAGCCTGCAGACGCTGATTTACATCGTCGTGCCGATGCTGGCGCCGGCGCTGATCTCGGTCTGCCTGTTCCAGTTCATGTGGACGATGAACGACTTTCTCGGGCCGCTGATTTACCTGTCCTCGGTCGATAAATATCCGGTGAGCCTTGCGCTCAAACTCTCCATCGACACCACCGAAGCCTTTGAATGGAACCGCATCCTGGCGATGTCGGTGTTGACGATCGCGCCTGCGCTGATCGTGTTCTTCGCGGCGCAACGGTATTTCATTGAAGGGATCTCGTCTGGCGGGGTCAAGGGCTGAAAATGGCTAGCGTTCAACTTAAAAATCTCGAAAAAATCTATGGCGGCAGCTTCAAGGCCGTGCATGGCATCAATCTCGATGTCGAGGATGGTGAGTTCATGGTGTTCGTCGGCCCTTCCGGCTGCGCCAAATCCACGACGCTGCGCATGGTGGCGGGGCTGGAGGAAATCACCGGCGGTGAAATCCTGATCGGCGACCAGCGCGTCAACGACCTGCCGCCCGGCAAGCGCTCCATCGCCATGGTGTTTCAGAATTATGCGCTTTATCCGCATATGAAGGTGCGTGGCAATCTCGCCTTTGGCCTGAAGATCGCCGGTGTCGCCAAGCCCGAGATCGAAAAGGCCATAGACAATGTCGCGCGCATTCTCGAAATCGAGCCGCTGCTCGACCGGCTGCCGAAGCAGCTTTCCGGCGGGCAGGCGCAGCGTGTGGCGCTTGGCCGCGCGCTCATCAAGAAGCCCGGCGTGTTCCTGTTCGATGAGCCGCTGTCCAATCTCGACGCCAAGCTGCGGGCCTCCATGCGGGTGCGCATTACCGATCTGCATCGCCAGCTGAAGGCGGAGGGCCTGTCCTCGACGGTCATTTACGTCACTCATGACCAGACGGAGGCCATGACCATGGGCGACCGCATCTGCGTCATGCAGGCGGGGCGCATCATGCAGGTCGCGACGCCGAAGGAGCTTTATAACCATCCCGCCAATCTCTTTGTCGCCGGTTTCATCGGTACGCCGGAAATGAACCTGGTGGATGTGACAATCGACAGCGCCGAGTTCGTCATCGCCGGCCAGCGCCTGCCGATCGGCGCCCATCTGGAACAGCGGCTTTCGGCCAGACCCGCAGATGCCGTCATCGGCATCCGCCCGCAGCATCTTTCGCTCGCGGTGGCGACGGATGGCCCGGCGTTGCAGGCGAAACTCACCAATGCGGAGTTCATGGGCCACGAGGTCTATCTGCACGCCGATCTTGGCGGCCAGAAGGTCGTCAGCGTCGTCGGCGCAGCGGAATTCGAGGCGCTCGGGCGCGACGGCATCCTGCGGCTGAAACCGGATCCGGAGAAGCTGCATATTTTCGACAAGGCCGATGGTCGCAACGTCTCGCTGTGAGGAGGGGACGGGCGTGCCTGATTTTTTGAGGAGGAGAAGAAAAATGAAGACGATGACAAGAATGATGGCGATGCTTGCCGGTGCCGCTTATGTGGCGATGGCAACCGCCCCGGCGGCAGGTGCTGCGGAACTGCGCATGTCATGGTGGGGCGGCGAAAGCCGCCACGTCGCCACCCAGAAGGCCATTGCCGCCTGCGGCGAGAAATATGGCCACACGGTGAAGGGCGAATTTACCGGCTTCGATGGCTATCTGGAAAAGCTCACCACGCAGATGGCCGGCAAGACCGAAGCCGATATCGTTCAGGTCAACTGGCCTTGGCTGCCGCTCTTCTCCAGGAACGGCGAGGGCTTTGCGGATCTGCGCCAGCTGAAGCCGCTCGATCTTTCGCAATGGGCCGAGAGCGATCTGGGCGCAGGCTCGATGAACGGCGTGCTGCAGGGGCTTTCCGTCTCCACCACCGGCCGTGTTTTTTTCTTCAACGCCACCACTTTCGAAAAGGCCGGCGTGGAAATCCCGAAGAGCTGGGATGAGTTTTTCGCGGCAACCAAGACCATCAAGGAAAAGCTCGGCAAGGGCTATTACACCTTCAATGCCGTGAAGGAGACTGCCCAGCTTCTGGTGACGCTGGCTGTCGTGCAGAAGACCGGCAAGGATCTGGTCGATCCCAAGACCAACCGCGTGGCCTGGACGCCGGAGGAGCTGGCCGAGGGTATCTCTTTCGTCGGCAAGCTGGTCGAAACCGGCTCCATCCGCTCCCAGAAAGAGGAAGCGGCCGATGGCAACGTCAATCTTTATGAAAAGCCGTCCTGGTCGGAAGGCCGGATTGCCGGCTCCTATGAATGGGATTCGACCTATTCGAAATATGCCGATCCGCTCAAGGAAGGGCAGGTTTTGAAACCCGTGCCGATGCTGAAGCGTGCCGATGCCGTGACAGAGGGCGTCTATCGCAAACCTTCCATGGTGTTTTCCATCTCGAAAAACTCCAGGAACCCGGAAGCGGCCGCGCAAATCCTGAACTGCCTGCTGAACGAACCTGAGGGCATCGATGCGCTCGGCACCTCGCGCGGCCTGCCCGCCTCGAAGGCCGCGGCTGCACGTCTGGGCGACAAGGGCGAGCCGGAGGTGCGGGCCGCCAACGCCATCGTCATGGCGGCATCGGGGCCGGTGGTGTCACCCTTCAACGAACATCCTGAAATCCGCTCGGGCTTCATCGATACGCTTGAGGAATATGCTTATGGCCAGTTGACGGCGGAAGAGGCGGCCGAGCAGATCATCGATACGACCAACGATGTTCTTGCCAAGTTCGATTGACGACAATCGCCCGCCGCCTCCATGGCGGCGGGCTCGCTAACCGACTACCGGAAGATGTGAGGCATGTCCGCCAAGGCCGGATAGGCACGAAAGACGAGAAAAGAACATGAACGAACCCATCATCATCGCGTCTTCGGCGCGAACGGCAGCGCTTTGCCTTGCCGTGCCTGGCGCGCGCTATTTCCTTCCGTCCAAAACGGAATGGCATCTGACGTCGGCGGATGGCGACGAAAGGAGCGGCGAAACAGCGACCGTGGTGACGCTGCTGCATGATCTCTCCCCGGATACCCGCTATGTCTTCGAAGCGGAGGGGTTAGGACGGCTGGAGTTCGGAACCGCCCCCTGTGCCGGGCTTGTCGAGGCTTTGGAATTCTCCCTTATGCCGGATGTTGCGCTCGATGATGAGACACGCGCGCGCGCCAATGCGCAGGCGCTGGAAAGGGCAGTGGCTGCGGTGCCGCAGGGCGGCACGTTGCGTCTCGGGGCCGGTCTCTGGACGGCCTTTCCCGTACGCCTGAAAAGCAACATGGTCCTTCAGCTTGCCGAGGGAGCCGTGCTGCGCGCGCCTTCCAGCCGCAAAGGCTGGCCGATCCTGCCTGCCCGCGATGATGCAGGCCGCATGCTCGGAAGCTGGGAAGGCTTGCCGGATGCCTGTTTCGCCGCGCCCGTTCATGCCATCGGGGCGGATAATCTGGTCATCGAGGGTAGGGGCATTCTCGATGGTTCGGGCGACAGGGGCGACTGGTGGAGCTGGCCGAAAGAAACCCGCGACGGGGCGCGCCGGCCGCGCGGCCTGCATCTCGTTTCCTGCCGCAAAACCCGGCTTCTCGGTTTCACGATCCAAAACGCCGCCTCCTGGACGATCCATCCCCAGGGCTGTGAAGATTTGATCGCTGCCGGCCTCAGCATCGCCGCGCCGCATGACAGCCCGAACACCGATGGTTTCAACCCTGAAAGCTGCCGCAACGTCACAATATCGGGCGTGCGTTTTTCCGTCGGCGACGATTGCATCGCGGTGAAGGCGGGAAAGCGCGGAGCTGATGGCGAGGACGACCATCTTGCGGAAACCCGCGGCGTTCAGGTGCGTCATTGCCTGATGCAGCGTGGCCATGGCGGGCTGGTGATCGGTTCAGAAATGTCCGGCGGCGTGCATGACGTAGCGGTTGAGGATTGCGACATGGTCGGCACGGATCGCGGCCTGCGTCTCAAGACACGGCGCGGGCGGGGTGGTACCGTCAGCAACATCACCATGCGCCGGGTGCTGCTGGATGGCGTGCAGACCGCGCTTTCCGCCAATGCCCACTATCATTGCGACGCCGATGGGCACGATGAATGGGTGCAATCGCGAAAACCCGCACCGGTCGATGGCGGCACGCCCTTTATCGACGGCATTACCGTGGAGGACGTCGAAATTCGCAATCTCTCCTATGCGGCCGGCGCTTTTCTCGGCCTTCCCGAAGCGCCCATCCGCAACGTCGCCATCCGCAATCTCACCATCGTCTCGCACGATCCGTCGGCCATCACGACGCCGCCAATCATGGCCGACCGGCTGCGTCCCATGCGCCATGAGGCGATTGTTTTCGAGCAGGCGCATATAGTCTGCGATAATCCCGCCCTGTTGAGCGATGCTTCCGTTTCCATTGTGTCAGATTCCGATTGAGAAAACCGATGAAAGTCACTGAATATTTTGACCAATTCTCCAGTCGCTATAAACATTACAAGGGCGGAAGCTGGTGTTATGAGGATGGATGTGTCTATCGCGGCCTGCAGCAGCTGTTCGAGGCCACCGGAGAAGTGCGCTGGAACGACCATCTGCACCGTCTGGCCGATGCACAGATAGCACCAGACGGCACGCTCGCCGGTTACGATCCGCAGGAATATAATATCGACCATATCCTCGCCGGCCGTATCCTCTTTCCCATTGCGGTGGAAACGGGCGATCCGCGTTACCTCGCTGCGGCGGAACATCTGGCGGGGCAACTACGCAGCCATCCGCGCATCGCATCCGGGAATTACTGGCACAAGAAGCGTTATCCGCATCAGGTCTGGCTGGACGGACTTTATATGGGGCTCCCTTTCCAGATCGAATATGCGCAGGCGACGGGCCGGGCGGAACTGATCGACGATGCGCTACGGCAGTTTTCAGCGGCGCTCGCGGCGACGGCGGATAGCGGTGGGCTCTATGCCCATGGTTATGACGATAGCCGCAGCCAGCGCTGGGCCGATCCTCAAAGCGGTAAGTCTCCCGCTATATGGGCGCGCGCGGTGGGTTGGCTCGCCATGGCGCTGGTGGACGCGTTGGCCATCCTGCCGGAGGACGGCGCGACGGCGGCGCTTCGCAAGAAGACGCAGTTGCTTTTGGGCGGAATCATCGCACGGCAGACCGAGGCCGGCCTCTGGATGCAGGTTCTCGACAATTCGGGCCTTGCGGGCAATTACGAGGAAACATCCGCCTCTGCCATGTGTGCCTATGCCTTGCTGCATGCGGTGCGGCTGGAGCTCGTACAGGGCGATGAGGCTAATGCCGCCCTTTCGGCGGGTCGCCGCGCGCTTGAAGCGCTTCTGGAAACGCGGCTGAAAGCCGATGAAGCGGGTGTGATGCGCCTCATCGGCATTGTGCATGTGGCGGGCCTTGGCGGTTTCGAGGGTAACTATCGCGATGGAACGCCGGAATATTATCTGACCGAGCCGGTGGTGTCCGACGATGCCAAGGGCGTCGGGCCGCTGATGATGGCCTATGCCGAAAACCTGCTTCTGGCCAAGCAGTAGAGGCAGGCTGTTTCAGCGGCGTGACATCACGCCACCCTTACGAAGATCACGGTCTGGATCAGGCCTTGTTTCTTGTGGTTGGCAATGGTGATCGTGCCGCCGAAGCGCTCGATGATTTCCTTGGCGATGGCAAGACCCAGCCCCACGCCGGGGATTGACTTGCGCCGCGCGAGGTCCACCCGGAAGAAAGGCTCGAAAACCCGTCCGAGAAGCTCCTGCGGAATGCCGGGGCCTTCGTCGCGGATCGTCACGACGATTTCCCTATCGTCCCCGGTCAGATCGATATACGCCTTCTTGCCGTGGGTGACGGCGTTCAGCACGAGGTTGCGCAGGGCTCTCTTGAGCGCAAGCGGGGCGGCCTTGATGGTCATGGGCGCGTCCGGCGCGGTAAAATCGAGCGCGCCGGCATGGCCGAGATCGGAAAGTTCGCTGACGATTTCGCCAAGCAGCCTGCCGATATCGATGGTCTTGATGCTGTCCTGGCTTACTTCCTCGCGCACCAGCAGAATGGCACTATCGGCGATGGCGTCGAGTTCCTCGAGGTCCGCCAGCCATTTGGCGCGCTCCTCGTCGTTTTCGATGAATTCTGCCCTGAGCCGCAGACGGGTCATCGGTGTGCGAAGGTCGTGGCCTGCGGCGGCGACGAGGCGCATGCGGCTTTCCATCGCCGCCTTCAGGCGGCGGGCAAGTTCGTTCAGCGCCCGCGCCGTGGCGCGGATTTCGCCCGAGCCGGTTTCCGGCAGGTGCGGCAGCGAACCGTCCGGGCCGATGCTGGCGGCGGCATTTTCCAGCATGTCGAGCGGGCGGGTGATCTTGCGGGCGGCAAAGATGGACACCGCCGCACTGCCGAGAATGATGAGGCCGATCCACATGCCGAAACTCTTCCAGCCGCCGGGCGGTGGACCCATATGCGGAATTTCCGCAATCAACCATCCATCGGTTTTTAGCGCAATTGCCGCAACGGGAGCGGGGTTTCTTCGCATACGGAGGACCATGGTGGTGCGCGGCTCGCCAACGCGGGCCAGCGACTTTTCCAGAAAGTCCGACAGCAACGGGTCCAGATCGCCTTCCGGCGATTTTCGCTGGATTTGGAAATAACCCGGCTGACGCAGGGAAGGATCGCGCTCGGCCATGGTCACGGCAAAGGCGAGGCTGCGGGCCAGCGGTTCCATGGCGCGATCGGGCGGCGGCGGTTGCAATGTCCGGTCAGCCACCACCGTCGCAAGCGCGATGACGGCGACGATGGAGACGATCAGCAGGGCGGCGATGCGGTTTCTGAGCGAGCTCATCGCTGCACCGGCAGGGTTCTGACCTGAACCGTCATCTGGTAACCGCCATTGCGCACCGTCTTGAAGATCGGCGCGCGGGCGTCCGCATCCAGCTTCCTGCGCAGCCGGCTCATCAGTACGTCGATGGAGCGGTCGAAGGGGCCGCGATCCTTGCCCTGTGTCAGATCGAGAAGCTGATCGCGGGAAAGAAGCCGGCCGGGCCGGTCGAGAAACACCTTCAGCAGATCGAATTCCGCCCCCGTCAGCTCGATCTTCTCACCGCCGGCGCGGATGACGGAGCGCTGTTCCGGATCGGCGGTGAAATCCGCGAAACTATAAGTGGCGGATGGGGGGCGGGGTGCTTCATGCGGTGTCGTGCGGCGCAACACGGCTTTGATGCGCGCCGTCAATTCACGCGGATTGAAGGGTTTGCCGAGATAGTCGTCGGCGCCGATTTCCAGCCCGACGATCCGGTCGACATCTTCTTTCAGCGCGGTCAGGAGGATGACGGGCATGCGCGGCCGCCGGCCCTGCAGGTCGCGGCAGATATCGAGGCCGGAGCCGTCGGGCAGCATCACGTCGAGCACGATGAGATCGGGATCGGAGCTTGCGATCCGTTCCTCGAATTCCCGCCTGTCGGCCGCCATCGAGACGCGAAATCCCTGCGAGCCGAGATATTTGGCGAGCAATGTGCGTATTTCCGGATCGTCATCGACGATCAATATATGTGTCACCGAAACCGTTGTCATATCGTCCAGCCTTTTGACGCCACTATACATAAGCGCTGCAAGTGGACGGCGGATTTTTGCAACGAAAGCTTTCCGAAGCCGCTTCGGCAACATTCGGTTACAAATCAGCCAGCCGCGGAACAGGGCCGGAAACATTCGGACCAAAGCCGGAAACGCGGCGCTCCTATCGTCCTTCCATGTTGGAAAACGGAAGGAAGGTAAAATGAAACACGCACTACTGGTTACCACCGTCATCGTGACAGCTTTTCTCGGTGCTTCCGCCGCCGCGCAGGCTGAGGAGCCGAATGGACCTCCGCCGCCGCACGCCGCAGAGCGCGCAGCGCCGCCGCCGGTCAATCCGGATTTCGGTCACGATTTCGGCCCGGACCTCGGCCCCGATTTCGGCCCGAATCCCGGTTTGGCGCGCGGCCCGGAGCATGGTCCGGATCGTCGGCCGCTGCCGCCGCACATGCGCGGTATGCCGGGGCGGCCGGATGTTCTCGGACTGGCGACGAGGCTTTCGGCAGCCGAAATCTATCTCGGCATCACGCCGGAGCAGCTTGGTCCGTGGCGCGCCTATACCACGGCGCTGATTGATCTCGTGTCACCTGTTGCGGAACAAAATCCGCCACCGCCGCCGCCTGTGCCGGGTGACAGCAAGGCCAGACCCGAGCCGCGTCTTGCCGGTGAGGAACTGGCGGGTGACATCGTGCGGAGGGCGGAAAAGGCGAAAGTCCTGCAGGACGCCGCCGCCGCGCTGAAACCGAAGCTGTTACCGCAGCAGGTGCTGAAACTTGCCGAACTGGAGCGTGCGCTGATACCGCCGCCGCCGCCCGGCCCGCGCCACGGGCCTGCCGAACGTGATCGTCTTGCTCCCCCGCATGACGCGATGACGCCGCCGGTTCCCGAAGTGGACCGGGGCTGACGCAACGCTTCGAAATTTCCTCCTTGATCTGCCCCCCGGTAAAGGAGGAAATCAGCCGGCAACGGCTGCAGCCGGGGGATCGCTCGCCTGCGATCCCCCGTGTGCTCTTTATGAGGGGATGGAATATTTCGGCTGCCCGGCACTGATCGGCGTCGTTTTCGGTTCTCTGCCGGCCGGCGCGGCGGGGTGATATCCGCCGCTGCCGGTCACGCCTTGCTTTTTTCGACGAAACGGATGGCGTCGCCCACGGTCAGAATCGTATTCGCGGCGGAATCTGGAATTTCCACGCCGAACTCTTCCTCGATTTCCATGACGATCTGAACGGTCTCCAGGGAATCCGCACCGAGATCGTCAGCAAAACTGGCGTCGTCCACGATCGTGGCGGGGTCTGCGCCAAGCTGGTCCACGATGATTTTTCTGATACGCTCTGCAATGGTGGGCATGAAAAGGCTCCGCAAAAGTTGCTTGCCGCCGAACGTGCCCCATTTTGAATTCGCCGGATGATCCCTGCAAATCACATCGGATTTTTGTGAGGACAGCGCGGCGGAGTCAAAGGGGCAAGACATCGATGACATCCGGACGTAGCATGGCTTTCGCGAGTGTGAAAGGGTGCAGGCCTCCGGCAAGCGCGAGGCAAAATATCCGCGCGCCCGCAGCGTTGAACAGTTTTTGACTGGAATCTGTGAACCGCGACGCGGTAAAGCTCGTTTGTCTTGAACAAATTCGCCAAATCGCCGAGCATCACGCCATGGTCCAGTCGTTTCCGGAACGTTTCATCTTGCTCGATGGCATAAGGGGTGTGGCCGCCCTTTTTATCGTCCATCGTCATGCCGAGGCGCTGTTTGGAAAAAGCACGGCTTCGAGCTATCTCGCCGTGGACCTGTTTTTTGCACTCAGCGGGTTCGTGCTGGCGCATGCCTATGGCAGGAAGCTGGGCGAAGGGGTCATCACACCCGGCTTTTTCATGAAGGCGCGGTTTGCCCGTCTTTACCCGCTCTATGTGCTGGCGCTGGCCCTGATGGTTGCCTATTTCATCTGCCTTTACGTGCTGGGCCTGCCGACGCCGATCGACGATCTGCATCGCATGATCGATCCCGGCGAACTTGCCTTCGCGCTGGTGACGGGACTGCTGTTCTTGCCCGCGCCCTTCACGCTCACCCTGAACGGCGCATTGTTTCTCGTCAGCCCGGCATGGTCGCTTTTCAACGAGCTGGTGGTGAATGCGGCCTATGCCCGCTGGGGTGTGCGGGCCACGACGAAACAGACGGCCGTGGTGCTCGCCATCAGCGCCCTTGTGCTGATGGTGGCGGCGGCCGAGTTCGGCCGGCTGCACGCCGGTTTCCGCTGGCATGAAATGTATGCCGGCATGGGAAGGGTGTTCTTCTCGTTTTTTGCCGGTGTGCTGATTTATCGTTTCCGCAATCGCATGCCGGCGCTGAAGCCCGTGCAGGCGGCACTTTGTCTTCTGCTGGTCTGTTTCATCCTCGCCGTACCCATGTCGCGCGAGCTGCGGCCGTTTTTCGATCTTGTGGTCGTGCTGCTCGTCTGGCCGCTGCTGCTGTTCGTGGCCAGCAAGACGGTTCCGGGGCGCCGCGTGGAAATGGTGTCGGTATTTCTCGGCACGGCGTCCTATGCGGTCTATGTGCTGCATATCCCGCTTCTGGCCTGGATGGAGCTTCTCATCCCGGCGGTGCACAGGGAGAATTTCGGCCTGCCCGCCGGCATCGTCTTCCTGATCGCGACGACCTGCCTTTCATGGTATCTGACGGTCCATTACGATCAGCCGGTGCAGACATGGCTGAAGAGCCGGCTGAGAAGACGAACGGAAATCCGCCAGCCGGTGTGATCCTGTATTAGGCATTTCCAGGAAAAGCAGCTTCTGCTTTTTTCGTCGGAAAATGCAATGAAACAAGAAGTTGGAGTGTTTTCTCAATTTGGGAAAAAGTGAAAACGCTCTCGTTGCATATCCTCAATAATGGGCGAAGATCGGGGCCGTCAGCACAAAAGCCGCAACGAGGCTGATGATCGTCAGTTTCGCCGCTCGCATGCGCCGCATTCTGCGGCCACTCCAGTCATACGTCATACTCACTCTCCACGCAGACGCAAAACTTACCGGCATGGAACCCTCCGGACCTCTTCGCAGGGCCGGTCAAGGTCCCGCAATTCAGCCTTCCATATGTCCATACCCAAGCCTCCCTGTCGCACCTGATCGCACGCGGGACGCTCAATTTGAGTGTTGCCTGATATATGGCATTTGCCAAGCCGTTATTTTCATCGGTGATTTTGAAGGCCGCTTTCGCGTGGGCGTTACGGGAAGGAGGGCCATCGCATCACCGGTAAAGAGGCGGCAGGCCCTGGATCGCATACCGCGGCAGCGGCTTCCATGGTTTCACGCGCTCATGTTTGTGAACGCCGAACAGAAACAGCATTTCCTCTGAAAGATCGGCGGGGTCCGTCACACCGTCCTGAAAGAGCTCGATCACCTTTCGGGCCGCATTGTTGTAGAGTTTCACCTCTTCATCCATGGTGTGGCGGTCATAACCGAGACCTTCGAGCACGGACTGAAGCATGTTGAGATCCTGCGACGTGATGATGCAATTTTCATATACGGAAGACATGACGTCCTCCTTTCTTGTGGGGCTTACAAAAGCCGGAGCATCGAACGCCCGCTCGGACGCCGTGCCGACGCTTCAACGCCTTGAAACGGGGCGACGCAAGGCAAACCGTTCCCGGCCCGTGCCGCTATGAATGTCGCGTAAATGCCGGATCGTTTCTGCCGATCGATGAAAAGGGGCAGAACAGGGCTCAAGGACGGCAAACAGGCCAAACGGCGGTAACGCCCTTCAACTACCAAAAAAAAGAGTGCGCCCTTTGCGGGGAATAGGCAAGTTAATTCCGGGATAGGTGCAGGGCATTCGCCGGCCAGACTGCAGGCAACAAAAAAGGCCGGGGCAATATTGCACCGACCTTCTCATATCGCTCTCAACACCAGTGCCAGTACATCCGTGGTCAAAAGTCTGAAGCGACTAAAACAACTGCGAACGACGATTTCATTCGCGCTCACCAGCAGTTGCTGTGAGTGTCATATAGATGGGCAATGTGGCCAAAACAAGTCCAGCGCCTTTGCAGACGCTTTTATTCATCGCGACCTGTCTGCCCGAACCAAGAACGACGTTACTTCTTTTTGCCATCCGCCGTCGTGGCGTTGGCAAACTTGACCTGTGATCCCGCCGGTGTCGCTGCGGGGGCTTTGGTCTTGTCCTTTTTCGGTTTGCGGATTTCCTTGTTGCTGCGCAATTGACCTTTGGCCATGGGTGTTCTCCTCACACTGGGCTTGACGTCGGGCGAAAGCGGTTATTTCTCCGCCCGATCGAGCTTCTGCCGGTCCCGCAATGATCGATGCGGCCCGGTTACGTCTTTCCGGACCGCTTCTTGCCGGGAACAGGTTCGGTCGGGACAATCGCCGCTTCCTGTGCTTCGCGAAGCTGGCGAAGGCGTTCCGTTTTGCGGGCGCGCTGGTCGGCTTCGGCATTTATGATCTGTCTGGCGGCGCTATCCGTCAGTGATGCCTTGTCTTGCGCGGATAGTTTACCGGGTTTGAAAAACACCTCTTTCGTCGCGGCCATGGCATTCTCCTTTACGGAAGAGCGGTATCGAACGGTTACCGGGGGCGAACAACCTTCTTGGGGGCGGGCAGCAGCCCTTCGCGTTGCATTTTCTTCCTGGCCAGCTTGCGGTGGCGACGTACGGCTTCGGCTTCTTCACGAACGCGCTTTTCCGACGGCTTTTCATAGGACTGCCGGGCCCGCATTTCGCGAAGGATGCCCTCGCGCTGCAATTTCTTTTTCAGGACGCGAAGCGCCTGCTCCACATTATTGTCTCGGACGAGTACCTGCAAGAATATCTCCTTTAAGCAGCCTCCGCCGCTATTTTCTGATTTTAATCGTATTCAGATTGATCCAGCTCGATCCGGCTTCGCGCGGCGAGGGGCTTTCGCTCCTGCCCGGCCGGGTTGGGGGCGAAGTGGGCACATCTATCTCATCGAGCGCGATGCTGCGCTCGAAATTTTCATGCTGGAAACGCACCCTGTAGCGAACCGCCCCCTGCGCCTCCGGCATGACCGATACGATCCGGCCGGGACCGTCGGGCTGGTTGCCGCCCAGCACGCCCGGCTTCAGAAAGACAGCGTCGCCGCAACGGTAGGGATTTTTGCGCATGAGAACCTCCAGGGCCCAAAAACAAAAGGCCGGGCTTTGACCCGACCTCTCACAATCATCCAAACCTCCAGCCAGTACATCCGTGGTCTGGAGCTCAAATGATGAATATCAAGCTGCCTGAAGATTGTCGGCAGAGCTTTTTCCGGACCGGCGGTCCTGAACGATCTCATAGCTGATCTTCTGGCCGTCGTTGAGCGAACGCATACCTGCGCGCTCTACAGCGGAAATGTGAACGAAAACGTCCGCACCGCCATTGTCAGGCTGAATGAAGCCGAAGCCCTTGGTGGCGTTGAACCACTTTACAGTACCAGTGTTCATAACGATTTCCTTTCGTAGAATCGTTGGGGTTCCCGCGATACCTTGCGGAATTAGATCGATTATTTGAGAGGAAATCCGACGGGGAACATAGTGTTCCAGAAACGACGTCACAAGCAATGGTCGATGAAGGGAATATAGGCTCAATTTTTGATTTTGCAATGGGCCGGGAATGAAAAACCGGTCGCCGACAATCGCGTGCAGGGCAAGCGGTTGTTTTCACGCGCTTTTCTCCATCGTTTCCGTCTGCCCGCGTAGCTGCGGGCCTTTGGCGCGCAGGCGCATCAGCCGCCGCCGGGAGATACGTCCTTCGCACCCTCGTCCGGCAGGCTGCCCGCACCCGGCGTCTTGTCGTAATCTGTAAGGGACGGTTTGGCATGCGGACCGGCGGGGGGAATTTCGCTCGGTCTGGAAGCTTCCTTTCCGGTCTTTTTCGGTTTGTTTTTTTTTGTCATATCCGCGTTCTCCTTCTGGAGGAAAACGCCGGAGAGAAGGTGAAGTTCCGCCGCCCCGCTGCCTGCCATGCGGGCTTTTGCCGTCAGCGGCGGGAGCGCGGTTTTTTCTCTTCGCGGTTCATGTCGCGTCCGACCCATTTGAAAAACAAAACGAGGCTGACGCCGATGATGATGAGCGGAACGAAGGATTCAAAACTGGACATGACTCACTCTTTCTTACCCCGGCGATCATTTTATCGGCAAGGAAGAAGCGCGTAATCTGCGGAATATCGTCCGTTCTTTTTGGCAGTTTCAGCGTGCAGCCCGCGATCGAGGGACTGCACGCCGACATGGGTTACAGGGGCAACGATTTTACCGGCTGGGAGCCACCCTCGCGGGCGCTTTTCAGCGCCGCGACGCCACAGAGGACGGACATGGCGCCGGCGCGTGAACCCGCCCGCTGACGCAGCCGGTCGTTGGAGCCCGGCTTGAAGATCATGTCGCGCATGCGGTTGTCACCGCCATAATGGCCGCCGGGCTCATGCGGCACCCAGATGCGTTCGACACCGCCGCCGAAACTTTTCACCAGCAGGATTTCATCGGCCGGCGGCTCCGTCCACGGCTGCTTTTCATATTGGCGCATCTCGATGCGGCCCTTATGGCCGTTGAAGGCGATGTGGTGGCCCTCGATCGGCATGTAGGTGTTCAGCGAATAGGAGACCTGCACGCCGCTGGCGTAACGGATCGACGCACTCATCGTATCGGGGATGTCGATCTCCTCACGGAAGACGCAGGCGTCCCGCATATAGCCATCGATGCTCGACGGGTCTTCATAGAGTGCGTCGAGGAAGGGATCGGCACCGAGATCCATGAAATAATCGCACTCGCCTTTGTGCGGACAGGTGCGACAGCGCGTTCCGCGGAACGGCCCGTTCCTGCCATAATGCAGTAATTGCCCGAAGCCCTTTACCTCCACGGGATCGGAATCGAGATACCAGTTCAGGAGATCGAAATGGTGGGTGGCCTTGTGCACGAACAGGCTGCCGGAATGTTCGGTGAAGGCATGCCAGCGGCGGAAATAATCCGCGCCGTGCTGGTTATCGAGATACCAGTGAAAATCGACCGAGGTAACCGTGCCGATGGCGCCGTCGTCTATCAGTTCCTTGATGCGGGCGGCGGTGGGAGAGAAACGATAATTGAAGGAGACGTCGACCCGGCGGCCGCTTTTGGCTTCGGCTGCGCGAATGCGGTCGATCTTTTCCGGGGTGGTGGTCATCGGTTTTTCGCTGATGACATCTGCCCCGCCCTCAAGCGCGCGGATGATGATGTCGTCATGGGTATCGTCCGGCGTGCAGACGATCACCAGTTCGGGCCGCTGCTCCACCATCATCCGCTCGAAATCATCGTAAAGCGGCGCGTTCGATCCCATCATGGCGCGGGCGCGTTCGGCGCGCATCAGGTTGAGGTCGCAAATGCCGACAAGCTCGACATAGTCGCTCCAGCCCGCCAGCAATTCGCGGCCCCACATGGTGGTGCCGCGATTGCCGGTGCCGACCAGCGCATAGCGTTTGCGTTTCACCCTTTCAGGCATTGTCTCTCTCCCGGATAATCAACAAACAGTCTTGAAACGCTCCACCACGGTGGCGAGAACCTCGTCCATCGGGCGGGCCTGCCAGCGGTGCGAAAAGATTTCCACTTCCTGCGGGCCGTGGAAGCCGGCGGCCTCGATCATGGCGCGAAACGCCTTGAGGTCAATCACGCCGTCACCCATCATGCCGCGATCATTGAGCGGATCGGTGGTCGGCACCAGCCAGTCGCAGATATGGTGGGCGAGGATTTGCCCGTTCCTGCCGGCGCGCGCCACCTGCTCCTCCAGTTCCGGGTCCCACCAGACGTGGTAGACGTCGATGGCGACGCCGGTGCCTGCACCCAGCCGGTCGCAGAGATCGAGCGACTGTTTCAGCGTGTTGAAGCAGGCCCGGTCGGCGGCATAAAAAGGGTGAAGCGGCTCGATGGCCAGCGGCACACCGGCGGCCCGTGCATAGGGCAGAAGCTCAGTCATGCCGTCCTCCACCATCTGCCGCGCACCCTTGAGGTCACGCGAGCCGGCAGGCAGGCCGCCGACAACGAGCACAAGGCAATCGGCCTTCATGGCGGCGGCCTCATCGACGGCGCGTTTATTGTCTTCGATCGCCAGGCGGCGGCCTTCCGCAGTGGGGGCAGGGAAAAAACCGCCGCGGCAATGGCCGCTGAGGCGCAGACCGTTCTGTTCGACGATGCGGGTCGCTTCGGCGAGCCCGACGCCGTGCACCTGCTCGCGCCAGGGCGAAATGGCGGTGATGCCATGTGCAAGGCAGGCATCAACGATGGCGCCGAAATTGCCGCCCTGCCGCACGGTGGCGAAATTGATGGAAAGGCCTTCAAGGCTCATGTCGGTATCTCCCCTCGTTCTGCTTCAGCTGATGCCCCGCACAGTCAGGAACGTCTTCATGCGGTGGGTGGCGAGATCGGGTTCGGCCAGCACATTGGCCTTGTCCGCCAGCCGGAAAAGTTCCGCGAAATGCCGGGTGGAGCGGGTGCTTTCCTGCCCGCCGACCATGGTGAAATGGTCCTGCAACCCGTTGAGGTAGGCGAGGAACACCACGCCGGTCTTGTAGAAGCGGGTCGGGGCCTTGAAGATATGGCGCGACAGTGCCACCGTCGGCTCGAGAATGTCGAAAAATTCATTGTCCGCGCCGCGTTTCAGGCTGGCCAACGCCTTGGAGGCCGCCGGTGCGATGGCATCGAAGATGCCGAGCAGCGCGTCCGAATGGCCCTGCTCGTCGCCGGCGATCAGTTCGGCATAATTGAAGTCGTCGCCGGTATACATGCGCACGCTTGATGGCAGACGGCGGCGCATCACGATTTCCTTTTCCTTGGAGAGGAGCGAAATCTTGATGCCATCGATCTTTTCGGCATTCGCCTCGATCATGGCAAGGCAGGTTTCCATGGCCTGCATGTGGTCGCCCGAACCCCAGTAACCCTCAAGCGCCGGATCGAACATTTCACCCAGCCAATGGATCACCACCTTCTGGTCCGCGCGGGAAAGAACCCTGGCATAGGCCTCGAGATAATCATCCGGCGAGCGGGCGGCTGCGGCCAGCGCGCGGCTGGCCATCAGGATCACGCGCCCACTTTCTCCCTGAACAAAATCAAGCTGTTCGAGGTAGGAGTCTACAATATGGTTGAGGTCATGGCCGCCGCCATTCAGATGGTCGGTGCCTACCCCGCAGGCAATCAGCGCATCCTTGCGGCTGGCTGCTTCCTTCAGCGAGCGGGAGATGAGTTCCTGCGCCTGCGGCCATGCCAGCCCCATGCCGCGCTGCGCCGTATCCATGGCCTCGGCAACGCCAAGGCCGAGATCCCAGAGCCGGTGACGGAAGCGCAAGGTCGCGTCCCAGTCAATGGCGGGCGTCAGCCACGGGTCGTTATCGGCAAGCGGATCGGCCACCACATGGGCGGCGGCAAAAGCGACACGGTTGAAATCCGCGGCACTTCGTTTTTCAACCGCGACCGGCGTACCGGACAGTTTGTAGACCTCGATGCTGCGATCTTCTTTTGGAAGCTTGAGTTCGCTCACGGCCGCCTCCTCAGGAAAGGGCTGGAACGTCGAGCCAGCGGCGTTCCTTCCATGATCTCAGTCCAAGCTCGGCAAGCTGCACGCCCTTCACGCCTTCCATCAGCCCATAGGGCCACGGGTCATTATCGACGAGGTGGCGCACGAACATCTCCCACTGCGCCTTGAAGCCGTTGTCGTAAACGACATTGTCCGGCACTTCCTGCCAGGTCTTGTAGAAATCGATGGTCTGCGGCTGGTCGGGGTTCCACACCGGCTTTGGCGTGTTGGTACGGTGCTGGGTAAAGCATTTTGTAAGGCCCGCCACCGCCGAACCATGGGTGCCGTCCACCTGGAAGGTGACGAGATCGTCGCGGCGCACGCGAACGGCCCATGAGGAATTGATATGGGCGATGGCGCCGCCTTCGAGCTCGAAGGTCGCATAGGCCGCATCATCCGCGTCCGCCTTATAGGCTTTGCCCTGCTCATCGAAACGTTCCGGAATGTGAGTGGCGCCAAGGCAGCTTACGGATTTTACCGGCCCGAACAGATTGTCGAGCACGTAACGCCAATGGCACAGCATATCGAGAATGATGCCGCCGCCATCCTTCAGGCGGTAGTTCCACGAAGGGCGCTGCGCCGGCTGCCAGTCGCCCTCGAAAACCCAATAACCGAACTCGCCGCGCACCGAGAGGATCTTGCCGAAGAAGCCGCTGTCGCGCAGCATGGCCAGCTTGCGAAGGCCTGGCAGGAACAGCTTGTCCTGCACCACGCCGTGTTTGATGCCGGCGCTTTCGGCGAGCCGGGCAATCGCCAGCGCCTCTTCCATCGTGTCGGAAATCGGCTTTTCGCAATAGACATTCTTGCCGGCCTTGATGGCCTTCTCCAGCAGGCTGCCGCGCATCTGCGTCGTGCCGGCATCGAAGAACAGCGTATCATCAGGGTTTGCCAATGCCGCATCGAGGTCGGTCGTCCACCGGGCGACATTGTGCTTTCTGGCGATTTCTTCGATCTTCGCGCCGTTGCGGCCGACGAGGATGGGGTCGAGCATGACCCTTTCGCCGCTCTTCAAAAGCACACCGCCCTGATCGCGAATGGCGAGAACGGAGCGCACGAGATGCTGGTTGTAACCCATGCGGCCGGTGATGCCGTGCATGATGACGCCGATACGTTTCATGAATTTCCTCCCAAGGCGACCTTTTCCGCAAGGTCGCTTCCGTCAAACATGGCAATTTGTAACCATTTGGTTATTTGTGGTCGCGAAGAAGGCGATCTGTCAAGGTGTTTTCGGCAGGAGAAATTCGGATATCGCATGCTGCGGCCATTGCGTGTCTTCACTGCGCCGCAAAAGAAAACGACGCGCTTCGCGGGTGCGAATGGCGCGTCGTTGCTGTTGTTAAAAGAGAATTCGGCCCGACTGGCTCAGACCGGCCGCACCGCAGCAAGCAGGGTGTTGACGATGTGCTGGCCCCAGCGTTCCAGCTCGGCCGGGTCGGTCAGGTCGCGCTGGAAGATTGTCGACAGCGTGAACCGGTTCGAAAGATAGAAAGCGCCGAGCGAAGCGATGGTCAGATAGACGTCGATCGGATCGAGGCCATCACGGAATTCGCCAGCCTCGCTGCCACGCCGCAGCACGTCTTCAAGTTCCGAAATGAAATTCGAATGCATAGCCGTAATTGTAGGAGATTGCCTGAGATAGCGGGCTTTATTGAGGTTTTCCGTGGCGAGAATGCTCAGGAATTCCGGGTGGTCGAGGAAGTAGTGCCAGGTGAAAAGCGCAAGTTCCCGCAACCCATCCGAAGGGGCCTTGCGGGTTAGGTCAAGCCGCCGTTCGGTTTGGCGGATATGGCGATAGGCATCCTCCAGAACCGCAAGGTAAAGCGCATCCTTGTCGCCGAAATAATGATAGATCATCCGCTTGTTGGTGCCGGCGCGACGGGCGACGACATCGATTCGTGCCCCCGCCAACCCCTTTGCCGCCACCTCGCGGCGGGCCGCCTCAAGGATCGCGGCCCGGGTTCTTTCCGGGTTTCTGACCTGTGTCGTCGCGCGTTTGCGCTTGGGCGCCGGCGTTTCTTCCGTGGCCGTGTCGAGTGGCTGGTTTTTTGTCGTTTCTTCCATTTCAGCACCCGCTTGACAATGTTGGTGATCGGTGTTCCCATGTAACCAATTAGTTATAAAACGGCAAGTGTCGTTTACGTTCATCATCAATTGGCAGTCAATAGGGAGGAGTTGCCAATGCCCATGATGCTTAAGAGGAGAACTGTACTTTCAACAGGGCTTGCGGCCCTGTCGCTTGCAACATTGGGGGGAGGGTCGGCACAAGCGCAGGCCGCGCGCCTTCGCATGTTGTGGTGGGGGTCACAGGAACGTGCCGATCGTACCAACAAGGCGATTGCGGCTTACAAGCAGGTGAAGCCCGATCTCGACATTGCCGGCGAATTTGCCGGCTGGAGCGATTACTGGCCGCGCCTTGCCACGCAGGTGGCGGGCCGCAATGCGCCCGACCTGATCCAGATGGATTATCGTTATATCTTCGAATATGGCCGTCGCGGCGCGCTGGCGCCGCTCGACGACTATATCGGCAAGGGCCTGAAGATTGAGGATTTCGGCAAGATGAACATCGATTCCGGCCGGGTCGATGGCAAGCTTTACGGCATCAATCTCGGGGTCAATTCGAGTGCGGTCTTCTTTGACAAGGCGGCCTGGGAAAAATCCGGCGCGACACCGCCGTCCATCGGCCAGACCTGGGAGGAGTTTGCCGAAAACGCCGCCAAGCTCAGCAAGAACAAACCGAAACCCGGTTATTATGCCACGGCCGATGCGAGCGGCGTGGAGCCGAGCTTCGAAAACTGGCTGCGCCAGAATGGCAAGTCGCTTTATACGCAGGATGGCGCCATCGGTTTCGATCCGACCGATGCGACCAAATGGTTCACTCTGTGGGCGGATCTGCGCAAGAGCGGCGCCTGTGTGCCGGCCGACGTGCAGGCGCTGGACCAGCTCAATATCGAAACCAACCCTCTGACGACCGGCAAGGCGGCCACCGCTTTTGCCCATTCCAACCAGTTCGTCGGTTATCAGAAGCTCAACAAGTCCAAGCTTGCGATAAGCTCCTATCCGAAGAGTACGAAGGATGGTCCTTCCGGCCACTATCTGAAACCCTCCATGCTGATCAGTGTTGCCGCCGGCAGCCCCGGCATCGAGCAGGCGGTCGGTTTCATCAACTTCCTCGTCGCCGAACCGCAGGGCATCGATATTCTCGGTGTCGAGCGCGGGGTTCCTGCCTCGGAATCCATGCGCAGCCAGTTGAGCAGCAAGCTCGACGAGGTCAGCAAGATCATGGTGGATTATATCGCCGAGATTACCCCCGGCGTCGGCGATCTGCCGCCGGCGCCGCCTCCGGGCGCGGGCGAATTCGCCTTCGTTTTGAAACGCACGGCGGAAGAAGTTGGCTTCGGCAAGATCACGCCGGAAGAGGGCGGTGACCGCCTCGTCAAGGAATCCGAAACCGTTATCAAACGGAAGTGATGGTTTATGGCCTTTCGATCTGAAACTCTTGTGGGGGAGAGCCGTGGCGCGGCTCTCCCGAAGCGGGGCGGCGTGAAGCGGATGTTCGACCGCAACATTCATGCCTACCTGTTTCTTCTGCCCTGGCTGATTGGCTTTTTCGGCCTCACGCTGGGCCCGGCGCTTGCGTCGCTTTATCTGTCCTTCACCAATTACGACCTGTTGCAGTCGCCGGACTGGGTGGGGGCGGCCAATTATGTGCGCATCGCCACCGCCGACCCGAAATTTGCCGCCGCCATGCAGGTGACGTTTACCTATGTGCTGCTGTCGGTGCCACTGAAGCTGATCTTCGCGCTTCTCGTGGCGCTCGCTTTCAATCGCGGCATCAAGGGGCTCACGCTTTACCGGGCGATCTTCTACCTGCCGTCGCTGCTGGGTTCGAGTGTCGCTATCGCCGTTCTCTGGCGCCAGCTTTTCGCTTCGGACGGTCTCGTCAACATGGTCCTCTGGCAGGCCTTCGGTTATGAAGGGCCGAGCTGGATTTCCAATCCGGATTATTCGATCTACACGCTGGTCATCCTGTCCGTCTGGCAGTTCGGTTCGCCGATGATCATCTTCCTCGCGGGTCTCAGACAAATCCCGCAGGATATGTATGAAGCCGCCGAAATCGACGGTGCAAGCAAGGTGCGGCAGTTCTTCCGCATTACCCTGCCGCTCCTGACGCCGGTGATCTTCTTCAATGCCGTGATCCAGACGATCGATGCCTTCAAGGCCTTCACCCCTGCCTTCATCATTTCCGAAGGCACCGGCGGGCCGATCAACTCGACGCTGTTCTACACGCTCTACCTCTATCAGGAAGCCTTTGGTTTCTTCCGCATGGGTTACGCCTCGGCGCTTGCGTGGATTTTGGTGATCATCATCTCGCTGTTCACGGCCTTCTCGTTCCTCAGCGCGAAATACTGGGTGCATTACGATGACTGATGCTGTTACCGCCCCCCGGCCGGGCCAAGGCCCGCAACGCTCGCCGCTGAAATCGGTGATGCTCCACACGGCGCTGATTATTGCGTCTTTCGCGATGCTCTATCCGATCCTGTGGATGATATCCGGTTCCTTCCGGCCGCAGGATGAGCTGTTCGGCTCCTCCTCGCTCATCCCCTCTGCGGTCGATGTCGGCGGTTATATTCGCGGCTGGACAGGGCTGCAGGTGAGCTTCGGGCAGTTCTTCTGGAACTCCTTCTTCATTTCGGTGCTCGCCACCATAGGAAACGTCGTCGGTTGTTCGCTCGCCGCCTTCGCCTTCGCAAGGCTTCGCTTCGGCGGTCGCAATTTCTGGTTCGCGTTGATGCTCGGCACCCTGATGCTGCCCTATCACGTCGTGCTCATCCCGCAATATATCCTGTTCCTGGAAATGGGCTGGGTGAACACTTCGCTGCCGCTGATCGTGCCGAAGTACCTCGCGACGGACGCTTTCTTCATCTTCCTGATGGTGCAGTTCTTCCGTGGCATTCCGCGTGAGCTCGACGAGGCGGCCGTCATGGATGGCTGCTCGCCCTTCCGCATCTACTGGAAGATCATGCTGCCTTTGTCGCTGCCGGTGCTGGCGACGGCCGCCATCTTTTCCTTCATCTGGACCTGGGACGATTTCTTCGGGCCGCTAATCTATCTGAACGACATCAATACCTACACCGTGCAGCTCGGCCTCCGCTCTTTCGTGGATTCCACCGGCAGCTCGGACTGGACCTCGCTTTTCGCCATGTCCAACCTGTCGCTGGTGCCGGTCTTCCTGTTCTTCCTGTTTTTCCAGCGGCTGCTGATCGAAGGCATCGCGACCACGGGAATGAAACGCTGAACGGAACCCGGATCGGGAACGTATTTTATAAAGATATCAACACTGTCGCCGCCGCTCTTCATGCGGCGCGGCAGTCGGGAGAAACAGCATGGCAAGCAGCATTACGCTCGAAAAAATCGTCAAGCGGTTCGGCGCTTTTCCGGTCATCCATGGCATCGATCTGAAGATCGAGCCCGGCGAGTTCACCGTTTTCGTCGGTCCTTCGGGCTGTGGCAAATCCACACTCCTGCGCATGATCGCCGGGCTTGAGGAAATCTCCGAAGGCGATCTGCGTATCGATGGCGAAAGGGTCAACGAGACCGCGGCCTCCAAACGCGGCATTGCCATGGTCTTCCAGTCCTATGCGCTTTATCCGCATATGAGCGTTTACAAGAACCTCGCTTTCGGCCTCGAAACGGCGGGTTACAAGAAGCCTGAAATTCAGGCGCGGGTGCAGAAGGCCGCCGATATCCTGCAGATCGGCCCGCTTTTGCAACGCAAGCCCAAGGCGCTTTCCGGCGGTCAGCGCCAGCGTGTCGCCATCGGCCGCGCCATCGTGCGCGAACCGAAAATCTTCCTGTTCGATGAGCCGCTCTCCAACCTCGATGCCGAACTGCGCGTGCAGATGCGCGTCGAAATCGCCAAGCTGCACCAGACGCTCGGCAGCACCATGATCTATGTGACGCATGACCAGGTGGAAGCCATGACCATGGCCGACAAGATCGTCGTGTTGCGTGACGGTCGCATCATGCAGGTCGGCCGGCCGCTCGATCTTTACAACAATCCGGCCAACCAGTTCGTGGCCGGTTTCATCGGCTCGCCGAAGATGAATTTCCTCTCCGCAAAGGTGGCCTCCGGCGACAGTTCCAACCGCACCATCGAAGTGGCCGGCCGGCGCATCGTATTGGAAAAACCGGTTGCCGCCCAGCAGGGCGAGCCGCTCACCTTCGGCGTACGCCCGGAGCATGTGAACCCGCAGGCACAATCGGCCTCGCTTGGTGACGCCTCGATCCAGCTTGTCGAACATCTCGGTGGCTCGACGGTGGTCTACACCGCTACCCCCGACGGCCAGCCCGCCACCGTGTTGCTGGACGGCCAGCGCCATATCCGCATCGGCGAGACCATTCCTTTTGCGTTTGATCTGGCGAAAACGCACCTGTTCGGGGCGGATGGGCGTCGGATATGAGGGGTGTGTGGGTGGAGCCGTTCCACCCATTTTAGTCATTTGCCGCATCAGGCTCTGATGAAAGATTGGCGAAGCTGTGAACATGAGGTGGCCGACAAAGTCACAAAGCTCGCGTTCGTCATCCTCGGGCTTGTCCCGAGGATCTGCAACCTTTTGATTTTACGAGACGTTGGTAGATCCTCGGGTCAAGCCCGAGGATGACGTCGCGTGTGAGGTTACATTTTGGGCGAATTGGCTATTCTATGAGCCGGCAAGGATCTTGCTCAGCGTCGCTGCATCTTCCGCAAATTGCCCAACATCGTCACCCCTGACGAATTCCAGCATTGCATAAGCCGGTTTATCCCAACCGCTTTCCGGCAGGGCCGCAAGGCAGGCTCGCCAGAAGTCTGCTCGCTCACCAAGCGGCAGGCGGCTGGCATCGGCAAGCCAGGCGAAGACGTGCAGGTGGCAGATGCGCGGGCCGAGGGCGGCGATTTCCTTGAGCGCGTCGGAAAGCGGCAGGCCGGGTGCCGGCTGCCAGTAGAAGAAGAGATTGGGTGCGGTCAGGTCCTGTGCCAGTTGCAGGGCCGAGGGCAGGGTGTCGGTGAGCGAATTGGGGTGATATTCGAGGCCGATCGTCATGCCGTAGTCTTCTGCCTGGCGGGCGATATTTGCCAGCGCCTGCGTCGCCATGTGGCGCTCCTGCGGTGAATAATCCGTCGAGGGGCGTTTGCGGTGGCCGGGCCAGATGCGGATGTGACCGGTGCCGAGCGCCCTGGCGGTTTCCAGAACGGCCGTCACATCTTCCGGCCTGTAATCCGGCGCGAAGATATAGGAGCCGTAGGAGGAGACGGTGAGGCCGGCTTTGGCCGTGCGTTCCGCCACATCCCTTGCATTATCGAAATCGCCCGGTGGCACATGGATATCCGCGCCCCATTCGATCGCCTTGATGCCCTTTGCCGCGGCAAGGTCGATGACCGCCTGCGGCGACAGGGAACGGAAGGTGACGGAACAGAGGCCCGGCTCGAAAATCCTCATGCGATCAGTTCCAGATGTTCAGGCCGAACCTCCTGTTCCAGCGCCCTGCCCATGCAGAAACGTTCGATCTCGGCAATCGCCATGTCGCCAAGACGTGCACGCTCAAGGCCGGTCGCGCCGGCGATATGCGGTGTCAGAAACACATTCGGCAGGCTGTAGAAAGGTGAATCCGGCGGTGGCACTTCCGGATCGGTCACGTCGATGACGGCTTCGATGCGGCCCGTCTTCAGTTCCCTCAGAAGCGCGTCCTCATCCACCAGCGCGCCGCGCGCGGTGTTGATGAGTGTCGCGCCATTCTTCATGCGGGCGAGTTCCTGCGCGCCGATCATATGCCGGGTTTGGGGCAGGGAGGGCGCATGCAGGGATATGACATCGCTTATCGCCATCAGCTCATCGAGCGGTACGAGGCGCACGCCGAGCCGTTCGGCCTCCGCCGGGCTTAGAAAAGGGTCGAAGAGGGCAAGATCGAGATCGAAGGGGCGCAAAAGAGCGATGACGCGCCGTCCGATCCGCGACGCCCCGACGATGCCGACCGTCAGGCCGAGATTGCCGATGGGCTCGGATTGCAGTTGCTCGACATTGCTCCGACCGCGATCCCTTTCGTAAAGGCGCCTGAAGCCGAAGGTGCGTTTGCCCGCAAGCAAAATCATCGCCAGCGAAAATTCGGCCACCGGCTGCGCATTTGCCTCTGCCGCGCTGCACACGGTGATGCCGCGCTCGAAGACCGCTTGCGAGAGGAAATATTTGACCGTGCCGGCGGCGTGGGAGATCAGCTTAAGCCGCGGCATCAGCGCCAGTTCCCGGGTGCCGATATCGGGGCAGCCCCAGCCGGTCAGAAGAATATCCGTCTGTTCCAGCTGATCTTTCACCGAGGCGTCGTGAAAGTCGCAGATGCGTGCCGTATCAAGGATTTCGACACTCTGCGACAGCCTGTCGAGGGCCTGCGGTGTCAGAACATGCTGCGTCCGGTTCGGGTCCATGGCAAGGCTGAGACGCGGAAGCCGCACCGTCATTGCGGCTCTCCCGCCATGGCGCTGACGGGAACGCCCGTTTCCCCAAACAGACGGTCGAGCGCCTCAAGATCCGGGCATGCGGGAACGGCGGCAAGTGTTTTTTCGCTCTCCGCTCCGGCCACGCCCGCAAAGACGGCGCAGGCAAGCAGGGTTTCGCCCGCCGGAATCTCGCCGCGCAATTGCGGCACCGTGGTCTTGGCGTTGATGAGATTGGTATTGGGCAGCGCCTTCAGCGCCACGCCCTGACGGCTCACGCTCGATCCGAGATCAACGATGGCGGACAGGTCGGTGCCGCAATCGGCCGTCGCCCGTCCGGCTGTCTCGCTCACCGCATCGCGGTCGCCATCGTTGCGGTTGATCGCAAAGCCGCCTTCGGCAACGGAAAGCGCGCGCGCGGAGGTGATCCGGTGCAGCCGGACATGCCAGTCACCGGCGGCAACCAGCGTCGTTTCAACCGTCACATCCGGAAATGGCTTCCATGTGGCCCGCAGATTTGCTCCGGCCAGCAGAACCTTACGGTTGGTCTCCCGCACCCGGTAATGAAGGCCGTCGTCGGAGAAGGCCAGCATATTGTCAAAACCATTGGTCTTGAAACCGCGCTCGTCCACCTCGACGCCAAAACCGTAACGGGAGGAATAGGCGAATTTGGCATATTTCTCCGGCCCGCCGCGCATGGAAAGGTTTTCCTGCCCGCTGGAAAGTGCGGTGACGTTGCCCTTCGCCCGCATCATCACCATGCCGGGATGAATGAGCGGCCGCGGTTTGGTTGACACTTCGGGCAATGTCTCCTCCGCCTGCCAGAAGGGGTGGCTTTCGGGAAGCGCTAGCGGCAGGAAGGCCTTGAGGGCCCAATACGGCGAACCGGCGGAACTATAGCTTTCCGACATGGTGAGCTGCGGATAGGCATAACCGATGGAAAGCACGCCATCGCGATCCGCGATCGGTTTGTCCGCCCACCAGCGCAGATGGCTCAGATAAAGCCCCTTGATCTCGCCCCAGGGCAAGGCTTCCTCATCCGCAAAGGCAAGGCCGGCCCAGAAGCCGCCGCAGGCGAAACGATAGGTCATGGAGCGGCCGAAGGCGAGGGTGCCGCCATCCTCGTCGAACCAGCTGGCGAAATCTCCGGCGAAGAGGCGCGCTCGCTCGCGATACCGTTTGGCGGAGGCATCGTCAGGCTTGCTAAGCCTGGCATAAATCAGCCCGTAAAAATGCATGGCGAAGGCGATATAGTGGTCGATGCGGCGATAGTTGCCATCGCGATACCAGCCATCGGCAATGTAGAAATCGTCCAGTTCCCTCTGGAATGTCTCGGTCAGGCTGCGGTCGAAACCGATGCCGAGATGGTCGAGTGCCATATCGACCATAACCCGGAAGAACTTCCAGTTATTGTCGGCATAATTGCGCTCGCGCGCCGTCAACAGGTAACGGCTTACATTATCCTTCTGCACGTCGGACAGGGGCTCCCAGAGGTGTTGCGGCGCAAGCCGCAGGGCAAAGCCAAGTGCTGCAAGCTCCACCAGCCGCTGGTCCTTCTGGCGCACATCACCCCAATAATCGGGATGGGCGGGGTCGGTGCCATTGGCAATGCCTTTCGCCAGAAGCGGCCAATGGGCGAATGTATCGCCGCTCAGCGCAAGCGGCGCGATGCCCCAGAGCGGCCGGGCAAATCCTTCCAGATCGGCCGCCGCCCGGTCGAAATGTGCGGCCGTGCCGCTCAGCGTCACCCTTGCTCCGCCCGGTGAAAAATAGGGCAGCAGCGGCGCGAAACTGTCATCCAGAGCGCGCCGGACATCGGCGCGGGTCTTGAGCGGATTGCCGTGCAGCGGGTTGAATCTTGCCATGTCGCGTCTATTCACAGTGTCATGCATCGCGTGCTGCCTTCCCGGTCTTTTTTGCCTGTCCGGCGGTCTGCCCTTCCACCAGTTGCACGCCCAGCTGCACATGACGGGCATTGGCGGAGGGTTCCGTCATCCGGCGCCGCAGCAGCTCCACCGCTTCGCGGGCAATTTCACGGCGGTCGACCCTGATCGTGCTGAGCCTCGGGGTGGAGAGTTCGGCAAAGGGCAGGTCGTCGAAGCCGATGATGGAAAGATCGTCAGGCACGCTGAGGCCAAGTTCCTGCGCCGCACCCAGCGCGCCGAGCGCAATCGCGTCGTTCATGCAGAAAATGCCCGTTGTCTCAGGGTCTTTGGCAAGCAGCTGGCGAACCGCATCGCCAGCCTGTCCGAAGCCGCTCTCGGCCGTTGAAAGCAGGAATTCCTCATAGCTGGCTCCCTCTTCCTCGATCGTCTGCCGGAAACCGCGCATCCGCTCCCTTATGGTGTGGCGGTGATGCGGGCCGATATAAGCAACCTTGCGGTGGCCGAGTTCCAGAAGCCGCCGCGCCGCCATCGCGCCGCCGTAAAAATTGGAAGGCGAAATACAGTCGAGCAGCATTGCGGGATCGGCACTGTTGACCAGAACCGGTTGCAGCACACCCTGCGTGATGCGGTGAATGATCTCCTCTTCGGGGTCGAGACCAATGGCGAGCAGGCCGTCCACCTCGCAGACCCGCTGCGTGAGTGCCTCGTCGATCTGCTTCTGGTGCAGGAGCCGGATATCGAGTTCGAAACCATCCGTCTGGGCAAGGCTGCGCAGCGTGTCGAAAATATCGTGATAAAAGGCGCCGATATCGCCGGTCGCCCTTTCCGCAGCCATCAGCGCCAGGATTTTTTTGCCCTCCAGCGTCATGCCGCTCGCCTGGTTTCCGGCCGGGCGCAAGGGATAACCAAGTTCGGCGGCGACACCCAGAACCTTCGTCTGGATAGAGGCGCTGATGCCTTTTTCACCCGCCAGAACACGCGAAACGGTGCTGATGGAGACGCCGGCACGCTGGGCGATATCCGACTGGCGCGGGCGGCTGATGTCGGGCGTATCGTTCATATCGTCTCCTGCGCTTGCAAAAAAATCTATTGTGATGCAAATATTGCAAACTAAGAAAATTTGCAAGAATTTAAGTGCCATCTGAAAAATTTGCAAAACGCGGGAGGAGCAGATGCAAATGTTGGATAGACGTGGATTTTTAGTGACGGCGGCGCTGGCCGGTCTCGGTGTAGCGGCGGGCGGCTTTCGCGCGTCCGCGGCCGAAACCCGGCTTCGCTGCGTATGGTGGGGATCGGCCGACCGCAGCAAGCGCACCAATGATGTGATCGCCCTTTACCAGAAGGCTAATCCGCAGACGGAGATCAGCGGCGAAATGATCGCCGGTTCCGATTACTGGACCAAGCTTGCGACTTCGATGGCGGGACGGAATGTCGCTGACATCTTCCAGCTGGAGCCTTCCACCATTGCCGATTATTCCGGTCGCGGCGCCTGCATGGAACTGGACCAGTTTGTCGGCAAGTCGCTTGATCTTTCCACCTTCGGCAAAAGCGAGGTTGATCTCTGCCGCATCGACGGCAAGCTTTATGGCGTTGGTCTCGGGCTGAATTCCTTCTGCATGATGTATGATGCCGATACGCTGAAGGAAGCCGGTGTTTCCGTGCCGAAGGACCAGATCACCTGGAAGGCGCTGGCGGAACTGGCGCGCGATTTCAAAAAGAACGCTCCGGCAAAACGGAACTATTGGGCGGTGCCGTATGGCGCGCGTTACCACTACGTTTTTGATGTCTGGCTGCGCCAGCGCGGCAAGCTTCTGTTCCAGGACGGCACCATCGGCTTCAACAAGGAAGATGCGAAGGAATGGTTCGCCTATTGGGAGGACCTGCGCGAAAACAAGCTCTGCGTTTCCGCCGATATCCAGACACGAGACGACAATACGATTGAATCCAACGCCCTGACGCTCGGCAATTCCGCCATCGGTTTTGCCTATTCCAACCAGCTCGTCGGTTATCAGAAGCTCAATAAACAAGTGCTGTCCATCGGCATGTTGCCGGGTGAGGGGCCGGGCAAGCCAACCGGGCATTATTACCGGCCGGGCCTCATCTGGTCCATTTCGTCCACTTCGACCAATGCGGAAGCGGCGGCGAAATTCATCAACTTCTTCGTCAACGATCTCGAGGCAGGCAAGGTGCTCGGCGTGGAGCGTGGCGTGCCGCCGGCCAAGGTCGTGCGTGAGGCATTGTTGCCGAGCCTCAACGAGACCGAGCGCAAGACGGTGGACTATATCGAAAGCCTGTCGGGCAAGCTCGATTCCTATCCGGAACCCGCCCCGATCGGCGCCAATGAATTCGACCGTGGTGTGATGCGCCCGATTGCCGATTCGCTCGCCTTCGGTCGTGCCAGCGTCGATGAGGCGGCGCAGAATCTTGTCGACACCGGCACGCGGACCCTGCGCAAGCGCGGTTGACGACAAAAAAGGGCGCCGCCACGCGGTCTCGCAGCCGTGTGGCGGTGCCTTTTTCATTGGTCGTGATGGGCGCACGAGGGAATGAGCGGCGCTTTACGCCCTCTGCTACAGCTTTATGACAAACAGGACTGGACAAGGGCAGGGCATTTAAGCCAGAAATTCTGATCTGGATCGATAAATCTGAAGATTAGACCATGGCGCCCAATTTCCTCCTCGTTGATGCTGAAAAAGAATTCGATGTGCTGAAGGCGGCCGCGTCGCTGATCCGCGTGCAGATATTGAAACTGCTGCATGAGGCCAATGGCCTGAACGTCAACGAGATCGCCCAGAGACTGGAACTGCCGCAATCCACTGTCTCTGCCGGTGTGGCGGTTCTCGAAGAGGCGGGATTGCTGCGAACGGAGACGCGCAAGGCGCGCAAGGGAAACCAGAAAATCTGCTTCGCCACCTGCGACGAACTCATCGTTTCCTTTCGAAAACCGGAGACGCCGGCGGCTTCCAATTACATTGCGGTGGCCATGCCGCTCGGCCTTTATACGCAGAGTTCGGTCACCGCGCCCTGCGGCATCTGCTCGCCGGAGGGCATTATCGGGCTGCTCGATGTGCCCGATACATTCATGGATCCGGACCGTATGAAAACGGCGCTGCTGTGGCTCACCTCGGGTTTCGTGGAGTATCAATTCCCCAATAATGCCAAGATTCAAGGGCGGGACGTCGAGGAAATCGAGTTTTCGATGGAAGTCAGTTCCGAGGTGCCGGGCACCCACAGCAACTGGCCGTCCGATATCACGCTGTCCGTCAACGGCAAGGAAATCGGTGTCTGGACCTCGCCCGGAGACTTTGGCGACAAGCGGGGCGTCTTCACGCCGGACTGGTGGAAACTGTCCGGTTCCCAATATGGCATGCTGAAGACCTGGCGCATCACGCCCCAGGGAACCTATGTCGACGGTACGCGGATTTCCGATGTCACGCTTGCGGATATCGACCTCGTCAGCCACCGTTCCATCCGGTTGCGCATCGAGGTCAAGGCTGATGCAAAACATCCCGGCGGGTTGAATATATTCGGCCGCGGTTTCGGCAATTACGATCAGGACATTGTCCTGCGCCTGCGCACCGCGGGCTGAACCCCTCAATTTTCAAAAGTATGATTTTCGCGGTTGACAGGCGCGGATTCCCTCGGCAACTATATTATCAAATATGGTTCATATCATATTTTAAGATATAAATGCGCAGGGAGGAGAACCTATGAAAGCGCGGGTTTCAGTCCACCGGGATTTCCGGATTGGGCGTATCGATGATCGCCTGTATTCCGCCTTCATCGAACATATGGGGCGTGCGATCTATGGCGGGATATATGAGCCCGGCCATCCGCAGGCGGATGCGAACGGCTTTCGCAAGGACGTCCTGAAATTCGTACAGGACCTGAAAATCCCCGCCATCCGTTATCCCGGCGGCAACTTCGTTTCGGCCTATCGCTGGGAAGACGGCATCGGCCCGCGCGACCAGCGCCCCATCCGTCTCGATCTTGCCTGGCGCTCGAAGGAAACCAACCAGATCGGCATCAACGAATTCGCCGACTGGGCGCAGATGGCCGGCATCGAGATGATGCTTGCCGTCAATCTCGGCTCCCGTGGTCTGGATGATGCCCGCAACTTCCTCGAATATGTGAATTTCCCGGGCGGTACTGCGCTTAGCGATCTGCGCCGCAGCCACGGCACCGAAAAGCCGCATGGCGTGAAGATGTGGTGCCTCGGCAACGAGATGGACGGCCCCTGGCAGATCGGCCACAAGACCGCGGTGGAATATGGCCGTCTGGCCAACGAAACTGCCAAGGCTTTCAAGGGCTTCGACCCGACAATTGAAGCGATCGTCTGCGGCAGCTCCAATGACGGCATGCCGACCTATCCCGAATGGGAGCGCGAGGTGCTGGAGGAATGCTACGAGAATGTCGATCACATCTCGCTGCACAAATATTTCGGCAATAACAGCCGCGACACGCTGAATTATTTCGGCAAGATCGAAGAAACCGGGCGCTACATCCAGACCATTGCCGGGGTCATCGACTACGTGAAGGCGAAGAAACGCGCCAAGAACGAAGTGTCCATCTGCTTTGACGAATGGAACGTCTGGTATCACATTCGCGAAGAAGACGGCAAACGCATCAAGAGCTGGGACTGGCCGGAAGCGCCGGCACTTCTGGAAGAGACTTACAACTTCGAGGACGCGCTTTTTGTCGCCGGTCTGCTCAATGAGTTCATCCGCCGTTCGGATCGCGTGCGCATCGCCTGCATCGCCCAGCTCGTGAATGTCATCGCCCCCATCCGGGCGGAAAAGAACGGTCCGGCCTGGCGCCAGACGATCTATTATCCTTATCAGTTCGCCTCGCTTTATGGCCGTGGTGTCGCGCTGAATGTCGCGGTCGATTGCCCGACCTATGATTGCAACGCGGCCGATGACGTCAAATATCTCGATGTCGCCGGCGTTTATGACGAAGCCGAAGGCATGGTGACGCTGTTCGTGCTCAACCGGCATCTCACCGAGGCGGCCGATATCAATGTCAGCCTCACCGGGTTCTCGTCGGCCACGCTCGACCTGCATCTTGCCATGGCGGGATATGACCTGCGCGTCGGCAACGGCCCGGATCAACCGGATCGCGTCGTGCCGGTGCCGGGCAGCGGCGTTGGTGTCGAGGATGGGGCGCTGAAGGGGTCCGTGCCGGCACTGTCCTATCATGTGCTGCGGCTGAAGGTTCAGTGAGGCGGCCATGGGTGTCCGTCTCAACAATATAGCCAAGTCCTTCGGATCCTTCGCAGCGATCCGGGATGTCTCGATGGAAATCCCGACCGGCAGCTTTGCGGTCTTTGTCGGGCCTTCCGGTTGCGGCAAATCCACGCTGCTGCGGATGATCGCCGGCCTTGAAGAGACCAGCGGCGGCCGCATCGCCATCGATGACCGTGATGTCACGGCCGTCGAGCCGGCCGAACGCGGCGTCGCCATGGTGTTCCAGAACTATGCGCTTTATCCGCATCTCAGCGTGTTCGAGAACATGGCTTTCAGCCTGCGGCTTGCCCGCAGGCCGAAATCCGAGGTGAATGAAAGGGTGGGCGAGGCTGCCCGCATCCTGCAGCTTGAAGACCATCTGCATAAAAAACCGTCGCAGCTTTCGGGCGGTCAACGGCAGCGCGTGGCGATCGGCCGCGCCATCGTGCGGCAGCCGAAGGTCTTCCTTTTCGACGAGCCGCTTTCGAACCTCGATGCGGAGCTGCGCGTCCAGATGCGGCTGGAACTGACGCGCCTTCACCGCAAGCTCGGCGCCACGATGATCTATGTCACGCACGACCAGGTGGAGGCCATGACGCTTGCGGACAAGATTTTCGTGCTGAAGGGCGGCGTCGTGCAGCAAGCGGGTGCGCCGCTCACCCTTTATGACGATCCGGATAATCGGTTCGTGGCCGGCTTCATCGGCTCTCCGGCAATGAACTTCCTGCAGGCGGCGATTGTCGAACAGCGAAACGGCGTCGTGACGCTTTCGCTCGATGGTGGGGAGAGACATCTCGAAGCACGGCTTTCACAACCTGTTTCCACCGGCCAGCGGGTCGAAATCGGCGTTCGGCCGGAGCATCTGACGATAACGCAGGACGGTGCCCTGCCTGTCAATGTCGAGGTGGCGGAGGAGCTGGGGGATGTTTCCTATCTCTACACGCGCGCGCCCTCGGGCAAGGAAATCATCGTGCAGCGGCAGGGCTCGCGTGAAAGTCTGGATGGCCGATCCGTCCTGCTGAGCGCCTCGCCCGACCACATTCTGGTTTTCGATAGCGACGGCAAAAGATTGCGATAGGCGCGAGGAGGCGCCTTTCGATGCAGCAGACCGCCCCATCAGGGGTGTTTCCACATAAACGGGAGGAGTGAACGATGCGACTGATCAAGACATTGTTTGTTGGCACGGTTCTGGGTTTGACCGCCCTGCCGGCGCTGGCCAAACAGGATATCGTCTGGTGGGACTTTCTGTCGGGCGGTGACGGCGTGCGCATGAAGGCGCTGATCGATGCCTTCAACAAGGAGCACCCCGATATCCAGGTCAAGGGAACGACGCTGGAATGGGGTGTGCCCTTCTACACCAAGGTGCGGACCGCCTCTGCCGTCGGGGAAGGACCCGATGTCATGACCTACCACCTGTCGCGTGCGCCGCTTGCCCTGCAGGAAAAGGTGCTGAGCGAGATTACCGACAAGGACTTGGAGGAAGCCGGCCTGAAGAAAGACGATTTCTTCAGCGCGCCGCTCGAGGCGGCCACCCATGACGGCAAGCTTTATGCCGTGCCTTTCGATATCCACGCACTTGTTCTTTATTACAATGCCGATCTTCTCAAAGGCTCGCCCTATCTCGATACCGAAGGCAAGCTGACCGGCATCAAGACGATGGATGATTTCGAAAAGGCGCTGGCCTGGGCAAAGGAAAAGGGTGTTGAAACGCCTGTCACCTACCAGTCCGGCGGTGAAGCCGGTGTCTGGCGTGTCTTTTACACATTGTTCTCGCAACAGGGCGGCGAACTCGTCACCAATGGCGAGGTGCTGGCCGGCGACAATGCAGAGAAAGCCGCCAAGGCGATCGACACCATGTCGAAATGGCGCGAAAACGGCTGGGCACCGGAACAGGCGGAATATGCGGCATCTGTTGCGCTGTTCTCCGCCGGAAAATCTGCGTTCCAGCTGAACGGCGTCTGGGAGGTGCCGACCTACAAGGATCTGGAGAAAAACAACAAGCTGGGCTTCAAGTGGAGCGCGGTTGAAGTTCCGCCCTTCATGGGCAAACGCGCCACCTGGGCGGATTCGCACGCCTTCGCCATCCCCAACCAGGGTGACAAGACCGTTTCCGGCGAGAAGCGCGCTGCCGTCATGAAGGTGATCGGCTGGATGGAAAAACACGCCATCAGCTGGGCCGATGCCGGCCATATCCCGGCCTATAAATCGATCACCGAAAGCAGCGAATACAAGGCGATGCAGCCGAACGCCACCTATGCATCACTGGCGGAAGCGGCGGTGTTCGATCCGAAAACCACGATCACCGGTGTGGCCTCGCCAGCCTATGATGCCGCTCTCAACGTTATCGCTCCGGCCATTCAGGGCTTCATGAGCGGCACGGATGCGGTGGCGCAGATCAAGGACGAGCTGCAAAGCAAGCTGAAGTAACGGAAACCTGCCCTCCGGCTTCTCACCGGAGGGCAGCACGCAATGCGCAAGGTCCCGGAGACATACCATGGCTATGATTGAAAACCGGCGCAAGAAATCGCTGATCGCGCTGTCGATGGTGACGCCGTTCATCGTGGTCTTCGTCACCTTCTTCCTTTATCCGCTGATTGAGATGGTGCGCATCAGTTTCACCGATGCGCCGCTGATCGGTGACGGAAACTGGGTCGGGCTGGCGAACTACGCAAAACTGCTGAGCGACAACCTCTTTGTCACCTCTTTGAAAAACAATGGCTATTTCGTGCTTTTGACCGTCGTGCCGACGACCGTCATCGCGCTCATGATTGCTCTTGCCGTCAGCCGCCTGTCGGGCGTGAAGCAGACGATCGCCATGAGCCTGTTTTTCCTGCCCTATGTTCTGCCGGTTTCGGTCGTCACGGAAATCTGGGCATGGATGCTCGATCTGCAGTTCGGAATTCTCCAGCCTGTCATTTCACTCATTGCAGGCAAGCCGGTTGCTGTTTTCAAGAACCCCTATTGGGTGATGCCAATGGTGGCTGTCGTGACCATCTGGTGGACGAATGGCTTCAACGTGCTGCTGTTCATCGCCGGGTTGCGCAATATCCCGGCCGAGCTTTACGAGGCTGCCTCACTTGACGGCGCAACGACGTGGCAGCGCTTCTGGCGGGTGACGTGGCCGCTTTTATGGCCCGTCACGGCACTGGTTCTCACTTTGCAACTGATCCTGCAGCTGAAGATATTCGATCAGATCTATCTCCTGAGCGGCGGTGGGCCCTTCAATTCCAGCTTCGTGCTTCTGCTCAAGGTCTATCGTGAGGCGTTCCAGCTGAACAATGGCGGTTACGCTTCCGCCGTTTCCACCGTGTTGTTCCTGCTGATCGTCATCGTTTCCATTCTTCAGTTCCAGTTGCTGCGCATCCGGAGGAATTCATGAGCTTCACGAAAAGACTGGAAAACGTCGTTCTGACCCTGCTGACATTTTCGGCGGCGCTCGTGTGGATATTTCCGCTCTACTGGGGTTTCGTGACGTCGTTACGCTCGGACAATAATGTTGCGGGCAACATGTCGATTTTGCCGGATGAATTCCAGCTGGGCGCTTATGTGAATGCCATCTTCAACACGCGGCTGTTGACCTGGTATGTGAATTCCATCGGCACCGCCGCAATCGTCACGGTTTCCGTGCTGCTGATTTCGATGTTGTGCGCCTACGCCCTGTCGCAGATCCGTTTTCCGGGACGTCGCCTGCTTTATGGCATCGTGCTGGCGAGCTTCATGGTGCCGGCGCAGACGCTTGTGGTCACCCAGTTCATCCTGATGAAGAACCTCAACCTCATCAATACCTGGGCGGGCATCATCCTGCCGCAGCTCATCACGCCCATCGTCATTATCGTTTACAAGCAGTTCTTCGACAGCGTGCCCAAGGAAATGCGCGAAGCCGTGGTTCTGGATGGCGGCGGCGAATACACCATTCTTTTCAAGGTCTATCTGCCGCTGAACTGGGGCATCACCACCGCTCTCGCTATCGTGACCTTCATCACGGTGTGGAACGCCTTCTTCTGGCCCTTCCTCGTGATCACCTCTGAAAACATGATGACGATCCCCGTCGGCATCACGCAGGTCAACGATACTTTCGGCATTGTTTATGCGCGCCTGATGGCCATTGCCATGCTGGCGGCCCTGCCGGTCATCATCGCTTATGTCGTCTTCCAGCGCCGCGTGACGGAAGCGATCATGATCTCGTCCGGCGTGAAAGGGTGAGGGCGGCACTCTTTGCATATGCGGCGGGCAGCAAATGACATCGACGCTGCCCGCTTCGTCGTGACCAAGCCATCCCTTCGGCTCATCCGCCACGCCTGTTCGTTCGGGCAAAGGTGAAGCCCCCATAGGCGGCTGGTCTGGTTGCCGCCATCGACACATGCAGGTCCGGCACGAACGGACATTTATCCGAAACCGTGCCGGACCTGTCTCAGGGGAAGATCAAACCGCGAGCAGCTTTTCGTTGTTGCTGCGGGCAGTCTCCGCCGTTCCTTCCGTTTCGATCCGTTTTCCGGTGGCCGGGTCGAAGAAATGCATATGGGCGGCGGGAAGCTCCATGTGGATGCGCTGGCCGGGTTTTACCGAGAGATCCTCACCGATGGCGGCCGAGAAGGTTTCTCCAGCTATATCCGCATGCACGATGCGACCGGAGCCAAGTTCTTCGACGAAATCCACCACGGCCGGTACGCCCGGACCATCCATGCTCACCACGCATTGTTCCGGGCGGATGCCGACCGTCACGTTGCGGCCGCGCAGCTCCAGCGCGGTTTCGGGGAAGAGTTTCACCGGCGCGCCGGAAAGCATCACGGCAGGGGTTTCCACCTCCACCTTTGTGGTGAAGAGGTTCATGGCGGGAGAGCCGATGAAGGAGGCGACAAAGGTGCTGGCCGGGCGGTGATAGATATCGAGCGGATGGCCGACCTGTTCGACATTGCCCTTGTTCATCACCACCAGCCGGTCGGCCAGCGTCATGGCTTCCACCTGGTCATGGGTGACGAAGATGGAGGTGGCGGAGAGGCGCTGGTGCAGCTTGCGGATTTCGGCGCGCATGGACACACGCAGCTTGGCGTCGAGGTTGGAGAGCGGCTCGTCGAAAAGAAACACGGCGGGTTCGCGGATGATGGCGCGGGCCATGGCCACGCGCTGGCGCTGGCCGCCGGAAAGGGCGGCCGGCTTGCGTTCCAGATAGTCGGAAAGCCCGACGATCTTGGCGGTCTCCTCGATGCGTCGCTGGCGCTCGGCCTTGGGAACACCGGCGACCTTCAGCGCATAACCGATATTGCCGGCCACCGACATATGCGGATAAAGCGCATAATTCTGGAACACCATGGCGCAGCCGCGTTCACGCGGCTCCAGCGTGTTGACCACGCGCCCGCCAATGGCGATTTCGCCGGAGGTGATTTCCTCCAGGCCGGCGATCATGCGCAGAAGCGTGGATTTGCCACAGCCCGAAGGGCCGAGGATGACGACGAATTCGCCGGAGTCGAAAGAAAGATCCACCCCGTGCAGGGTCTGCGTCTTGCCATAGGATTTGCGGACCTGACGAATATCGATCTGAGCCATGATAGAAAACCTTGTTGTTGAAAGCCGCGCGTCACTTGTCGGACGAGACGAGGCCACGGACGAACCAGCGTTGCAGGAAGGCCACGACGAAAAGCGGCGGCAGGATGATGATGAGGGAACCGGCCAGCGTGACGTTCCAGTCCGGCGTGCCGTCATCGGCGGGCAAAAGCGCCCTGAGCGACATCATCACCGTCTTGTAGGAAGGGTCGGTGATCATCAGCAGCGGCCAGAGATACTGGTTCCAGGCATAAACGAACATGATGGTGGTGAGCGCCAGCATGTTGGTGCGCGAGAGCGGCAGCAGCATGTCGACGAAGAAGCGCGCTGCACCTGAACCGTCCATGCGGGCGGCCTCGGCCAGTTCATCCGGGATCGTCATGAAGAACTGCCGATAAAGAAAGGTGCCGGTGGCGGTGGCGACGAGCGGTAGCGTCAGGCCGGCATAGGAATTCAGGAGGTTCCATTCCAGCGTCACCTCGATGCCGAACAGGCCGAGAATGGAGCGCAGCGGCTGAAACAGATCGGCGGCGACCGAATAGGTCGGGACCACGCGCACTTCGAGCGGCAGCATCAGGGTGATGAAGACCGTCCAGAAGAACAGATGTTTCAGCGGCGAGCGGAAGAAGACGATGGCAAAGGCGGTGAAGGCGGAGAGCGCCACCTTGCCGATGGTCACCAGCACCGCCATGATCAGGCTGTTGAAGAGAGCATTGCCGAGATTGGCGCGTGCCCACGCGGCCTTGGCATTGGTGAAGAATTCACCCTGCGGCATGAAGTTGAAGGGTACGCTGTTAACCTGCTGGACCGTCTGGCTGGCGCCGGAAATGACGACGAGGAAGGGGCCGATGAGCAGGAGAAAACCTGCCACCATGATCGCATAGGTCAGGGCGTTGGCATAGGGAGTGCGCTGGATCATGGCCGCCTCACTTGTAATGGACTTGCCGCTCGACAAAGCGGAACTGAACGAAGGTGAAGACCATGATGAGGCCGATGAGGACGAGGCTCTGCGCCGAGGCGCCGGAATAGTTCAGCCCCTCGAAGGCCTCGCTGACGATGCGATAGACCATCACTTCCGTGGCGTGGTTGGGGCCGCCCTCGGTGGTGGAGGCGACGATGCCGAATGTATCGGCGCCGACGAAACCCTCCGTCATCATGATGACGGTCAGGAAGAACAGGGTGGGCGCAAGCAGCGGCACCTGGATGTCGATGGCGCGGCGGATCGGTCCGGAACCGTCCATGGCGGCGGCTTCGGTCAGCGAGCGCGGCACCGATTGCAGGCCGGCGAACAGGAAGATGAAGGTGTAGCCCGCCCATTTCCAGATGAAGATGACGATGATGAGGATCAGCGCATGTTCACCATATTTTGCCGGGTTCCAGATATCGGGCCACCAGGCGTTCAGGGAGGCGGCGAGACCGCGTTCCGGTGACAGGATGAAGCGGAAGGCCATACCGGCGGCGGGACCGGCAATCGCATAGGGCAGGATATAAAGCACCCGGAAGAAACCGGAGCCGGGAAGCTGGCGATCAACCGCCAAAGCGAGGACGAGGCCGATGAGAATGGCAAAAAACGGTCCGACGATTGCAAAGGTCAGGCTCGTGACGATCGATTGCCAATAAAGCGGATCGCCGAAGGTTTCCACGAAATTGGCGAGGCCGACAAATTCCGCTGGGCCGCCGAAGGGCGGTTCGAGGGTGAATGCCCAGTTCAGCACCGCGACAACCGGCCAATAGAAGAACAGAAGGATGAGCAGGAACTGCGGCAGGGCGAAGAGCACAGGCAGCCATGTGCTTTTGAAAACGGTACGTTTTTCCATTGGAGACCGGCAATGTTCGAGATTTCGGCGGGCCTGCCCGGAGGATGTCCGGACAGGCCTTGTGACAGCAATGAAAGCGGGCTTAGTTCAGCTTGGCGCCTTCATAGGTCTTTTCGAAGCGGCGCAGACCGGCGTTGGAGCGCTCGACGGCCTTGTCGAGCTCGGCCTGGATATCGGCGTTCTGCATGAAGATGGCTTCGAGCGAGGTCGCAACTTCCTTGCGGATCTGCGTGAAGCCACCGAGGCGGATACCGCGGGTATATTCGGAAGGTGGCGTGAACGTCAGGCTTTCGATTGCCTTTTCGCGGCCCTTGTAGGGAGCCTTGTCGTAAAAGCCGTTGGCCTTCATGGCGTCGAAACCGGTCTTGGTGACCGGGATGTAGCCGGTGACCGTCGACCACCACTCAACCATCTCCGGCTGGGCGATGAAGTTCAGGAATGCGGCGGCACCCTTGTATTCAGCCTCCGGACGACCGGCCATGACCCACAGCGAAGCGCCGCCGACCAGCGAATTGTGACGCTCGGTGCCCTTCCAGATCGGCAGCATGGCGACGTCCCACTTCACGCCTTGCGGCATGCCCTTGCCGACCGTGCCGTGGCTGGCGATCGAGGACATGAACATCTGGCAGGTCTGCGAGGTGAAGGCGGGCAGGATGTCCATGCCGAGCTGCTTGGTCTTGACGACGAACAGCTTCTCATCCTGCATCTTCTTGAAGAATTTCACCTGGTCGACGAACTTGGTCTTGTTGATCGTCAGCTCGGCGTCGAGACCCTGATAACCATTGCCCTTGGTGGCGATCGGCTGGTTGTGGATGGCGGAGAATTGCTCCATCAGCATCCAGGTGTCGAAATTGAAGGCGAGCGGGCATTCAAAACCGGCGGCTTTCAGTTTCTTCGAAGCTTCTTCAACCTGTTCCCAGGTGTCGGGCTTGAAGGTGATGCCGGCTTTTTCAAAGGCATCGACATTGTAATAAAAGACGGCGGTGGAGGAATTATAGGGGAAGGAGTTCAGCTCGCCCGACGCCGTGGCGTAATAATTGGCGATGCCGGGGAAATAATTGTTCCAGTCGATCTTGTAGCCATTGTCGGCCATCAGTTTCTTGGCGGGAACGAAGGCCTTGGACAGCATCATGTCCAGCGTGCCGGCGTCGTAGATCTGGGTGATGGCGGGCTGCTTTTTGGCGCGATAGGCGGCAATGGTGTTCTGCAGGGTGGTTTCATATTCGTTCTGCGAGGTGCAGACGATCTCGAAATCGGCCTGGGAGTCGTTGAACTTCTTGCAGGTTTCCTGGACGCGGTCGCCGAGATCGCCGGAAAGGCCGTACCAGAATTCGAACTTGGTCTTTTCTGCGTGGGCGGCGGTGGCGCCGAAGGCGGCGGCAATGGCAACGCCGGCCACGAAGGAAGTCAGAGCGGAAGATTTCATGAGTTGAGCCCCGTTGATGGAATGATGGCCTGCTCGGGCAAGGACCTCATGTCCCCGGCACGAAGCCACGGGCTCTGCTAACAGCCGTTTTTGACGGATCGCTTACATTTTGTTGAACGTTTTATGATGACTGGCCGCGCAGCGCATTCTGCGCGGCTGAAAAAATGCGACAGATACTAAAATTCGCAGTTTAACCTTATTTTTCAGATGCTTGGATATTCGGCGCCGCTTCACTACTTGCTGCTGAATATCCTGTCTGCGTCAACCACGACATGCGGCTTCGATAGCGGCGACGTCGATTTTCTTCATATCCATCATCGCGTCGAAGGCGCGTTTGGCCTCCGCGCCACCGGCCGCCATGGCCTCCATCAGCACGCGCGGCGTGATCTGCCAGGAGACGCCCCATTTGTCCTTGCACCAGCCGCAGGCGCTTTCTTCACCGCCATTGCCGACGATGGCGTTCCAGTAGCGGTCCGTTTCTTCCTGGTCCTCGGTCGATATCTGGAATGAAAAAGCCTCACTCTGCTTGAAGACCGGTCCGCCATTGAGGCCGATGCAGGAAACGCCGGCGACGGTGAACTGCACCGTCAGCACATCGCCCTTCTTGCCGGAGGGATAGTCGCTCGGCGCATGGTGAACGCCGGTGACGGCGCTGTCCGGAAAGGTTTCGGCATAAAATCTGGCGGCGGCCTCCGCATCCTTGTCATACCAGATACAGATCGTGTTCTTTTCCATGTGCATGGTCCTCCCAGGTTGAAATCGTCCCCCTTGCCGGCGGGGGAACTTGCGGACCGCTGGCCCGTTCCCCATCAGGCATAAAATGCGGCTGCGGGACAAACGTTCCGAAAACTCCGTGCCACGGTCCCGCCGGCTTGGAAACCGGATCATGGATAGGGCTTTTGTATTGCATCGTTGCGACTGCGGGATTGGGGCCATGTCGAGGCTTTGAAAAGATACCGGGCAATTGCAGGTTTTACCGGCTGCGCGCTTCAATCCGCCTGACGAAAGTCAATATTATCCTTAAATATTATTTAACAATGCAATCATAATATTTGCGAATAATTTTCATTGAAAACATTCATTTCATCGGAGGACTGCGCGTGACTATTCTTGATCGTGGTGCCAATGCTGTGGCGGTTCTCGCCGCGCTTTCCAAATCCCAGGCCATCATAGAATTCGACCTTTCCGGAAAGATTCTGACGGCCAACGAAAATTTCTGTCGTGCGCTCGGTTACGAGCTTTCGGAAATCGTCGGTCGGCACCACAGCATGTTCGTCGAGCCCGCGGTCGTGTCCTCGCAGGATTACAGGGCCTTCTGGTCCAAGCTTTCGTCCGGCCAGTTTGATCAGCGGCAATATAAGCGCATTGGCAAGGCCGGCCGCGAAGTCTGGATCGAGGCTTCCTATAATCCGGTGTTTCGCCGCGGCAAGCCGGTGAAAGTGGTCAAGATCGCCACCGATATCACCGACCGCAAGCTGAAGGCGGCGGAAGATGCGGGTAAGATCGACGCGCTGTCGCGGGCGCAGGCCATCATCGAATTCTCTCCGAATGGCGATGTCCTGACCGCCAACGACAATTTCCTGGCGGCGCTGGGTTATTCGCTTTCGGAAGTGCAGGGCAGGCATCATTCCATGTTCTGCGAGCCGGCCTATACGCAGTCGGTGCAATATAAGCAGTTCTGGGAAAGACTGTCGGGCGGCGATCTCGTGGCGGATGAATTCATGCGGCTCGGCAAGGGTGGCCGCAAGGTCTTCATTCAGGCGTCCTACAATCCCATCTTCGATCTGAACGGCAAGGTGTTCAAGGTCGTCAAATTCGCCACCGACGTGACCGGCCGCGTCGAGAATGTCGAGAAGCTGGCACAATGTCTCACCGATCTGGCCGAGGGCGATCTTGCTCAGAGCATCGACAAGCCTTTCATTCCGTCTCTCGAAAGATTGCGCACGGATTTCAATGCGGCTTCGGAAAAGCTGAAGAGGGCGATGACGCTGGTATCTGAAAATGCCGGCGCGATTTCTTCGGGCTCGAACGAGATACGCTCCGCCGCCGATGATCTGGCGAAACGCACGGAACAGCAGGCCGCCTCCATCGAGGAGACGGCGGCCGCGCTTGAGGAGATCACCACGGCGGTCAATGATTCCAGCCGTCGCGCGGAAGAGGCCGGCAAGATCGTCGCTCGCGCCCGCGATCATGCGGAGCATTCCGGCCAGGTGGTGCGCGATGCGATTGGCGCCATGGACCAGATCGAAAAATCCTCGCGGGAAATTTCGAACATCATCGGCGTGATCGACGAAATCGCCTTCCAGACCAATCTTCTGGCGCTGAATGCCGGTGTGGAAGCGGCGCGTGCCGGTGAGGCGGGCAAGGGCTTTGCCGTCGTCGCGCAGGAGGTTCGTGAGCTGGCCCAGCGTTCGGCAACCGCCGCAAAGGAAATCAAGAGCCTGATCAATGCCTCGGGCGCGCAGGTGGAAAACGGTGTCGGCCTTGTCACCAGAGCCGGTTCGGCCCTGCAGGAGATCGCCGAGCAGGTGCGCGACATCAACACCAATGTCGTCGCTATCGTTGATGCCGCCCGCGAACAGTCCACGGCACTCGCCGAGATCAACCAGGCGGTCAACACCGTCGATCAGGGCACGCAGCAGAATGCGGCGATGGTGGAAGAGCAAACCGCCGCAAGCCACAGCCTTGCGCGGGAAGCGGCGGCGCTGTTCGAACTTCTCGGGCAGTTCCGGTTCGAGGACGCGCCGCGATCAGCGTCGCCCGCCTCGCGGAGCCACTTCGAGCAGCAGGCAGCGCCTGTTAGTCCGCGCCATAGCGCATCCCGCCCGCTTGCGGCACGCGGTTCGGCTGCGGTTGCTGTCAGCCATGAGGAGTGGCAGGACTTTTAAGGCAGGCTGAGTTGCCCTGAGTCGGCAATGAGGGCGCACATTCTCCTGACGTCATCCTCGGCCTCGTGCCGAGGATCCAATCATGTTGAATAAATCAATAGGTCGCAGATCCTCGGGACAGGCCAGAGGATGGCGCGGACTTGATTGGGTTGGGCCTTTTCGGTGTTCGATACGTGATGACAAGCCCGAAAGCTCGTCATATCTTCCCGATTGACCGATAATCGGCACATCGCGTTTGGAATTTTCGGGGACGCTCGCTTGGCAGGGATATCGACAGGCCGCACGGCTCTTGCCTTTTGTTTGCTGGTCGCAGCCTCTGGCGCGGGGAAGGCCGAAGAGCCCGCCAAGGAAAAACCCGCCTGCGCCTATACCCACGATGTCGCGCCGGAGCTATGCATCAATGCCGGCAGTTACAATAATGATCTCTGCCGCGCCATCGAGGTTCTGGCTGCCCGCCATGCTGTTCCGCCTGACTATTTCGCCCGGCTGATCTGGCGGGAAAGCCTGTTTCGGGCGAGTGCTATCAGCCCGAAGGGGGCGGAGGGCATTGCCCAGTTCATGCCGGGCACGGCGCGGTTGCGCGGTCTCGAAGACAGTTTCAACATCATCGCCGCTCTTGAGGCCTCCTCCCGTTACCTGTCGGAACTGAACGTGCAGTTCGGCAATTTCGGTCTTGCCGCCGCAGCCTATAATGCCGGGGAGGCGGGCCTGCGGAACTTCATCGCCACCGGCCGCCTGCCGATGGAAACCCGCGACTATGTGTTTGCGATCACCGGCTACCCCGTGGAGACATGGAAGGACAATCCGCCGGAGAAGGCGGCGCCGGCACTGGATGACGGCCGTCCCTTCCACGATGCCTGCGTGCGTCTCGCCGATACCCGCACCATGAACGATCCCGTCCTCATTGCTTCAGCCGACTGGGCGCCCTGGGGCGTGCAGCTTGCCGCCCATTATAATCCGGCGGTGGCGAACCGGCTTTTCACCCGCGCGATCGTGCAGCTTTCGGAACCGCTGAATGCCGAGAGGGCGCTGATCGTGCGGCAGCGGGGCGGCAATTTCGGCTCGCGGCCACGTTATGCAGCCCGCATCGGCCGCGAGACCCGCGCCGAGGCCAACACGCTGTGCGGCGAAATCAGGCGGGCGGGTGTTCCCTGCACCGTGTTCCGCAACCGGTAAAACGGCGAGCGCCGGGCCGGTCTGTTTTCTCTTCGCCAGGGGCGATCATAACAAGTTGATCGGCTTTGCGGCCGTCCCATCTTTCGGGGCGGGGTGATCCTGCATAGATTTGCCGCGAATGCCGGCCGACAGGGGCCGGCGGCATATGTGGGGAATGATCTGGAAATGAAATGGTTTGAAACCGGATGTCTGGCGGTCGTTCTGGTCGTCGTTGCGGCGTGCACCAGCACCGGGGAGACGCAGATTTCCCGCACGGTCGCGGGTTTTGTGGGCCAACCGCGTGAGGCCGCAATCGCCAGGCTTGGCCGCCCGAACAAGGTCATCATCGAAAACGGCGAAACCGAATCCTACTGGCTGAAGGTCGATGTGGAGACCTATGCCGGGCTCAGCAACCGGCGCGAAGTCAAGACCGTGGACGGGCAGGCGCGGATTTCGGAAACCGAGGGCATGAAGATCAAGGAACATCGCCGCGATTGCATCATCAAGATCACCGCGAATGCCGCCTCCACCATCAAGACGAGCGAGATCATCGGCAATCCGGCCAATTGCGAGGGCCTTCTCAATCGTCCGGCGTCCTGAGGCGGTCCGTCGCAACCGCCCCGGTTGCCGAATGCCTCAGAGCTCCATCTTGATGGTCAGCATATATTCGGTGCCCTTCGCCCGGTCGCGCGTGCGGGATACTTCCAGCGTGACCTTGTCCAGCTTGTGGCCGAGGCTTTCCTTGATCGTTCCGCCCGGCGTATCTTCGCGCCGGAACGAGGTGTTGCCGTAACCGACACCGATTTTGCGGGTTATGGCGTTTTCCGTATAGGTTCTTCCGAACATGGCGGAAGCCTGGCCGCTGCGTACCGTCGTCTCGAAACCGCGGGTTTCGATATCGCGATAGGCTGAGGCGGCAATCGAATTGTCCGAACTGCTATAGCTGCCGCCCGCACTTATTTTGGCGAGGCGATGGCCGTCGTGCTCGAGAGAGAAATTTCCGTCGGCCGAAGGTCCGTAACGACCGCCGCTCATGCTGTCCTTATAGGTGAAGCGGAAACGGCCGCTGCGCGCATCGACCTGATAATTATAGGAGGCGTCTCCGCTGCGGATCTGAATGCCCGGCGCCGGCTCGCTGCCGAGGATCGGCGAAACCTTGTCGGCGAACTGGAACAGCGGTTTCGTGACCTGATCGAACTCCGATTTCGACAATTGCACCGGCTTGCCATCCGGGTCGAACTTTCCGACCGCCAGGCAGGGGCGCTGGTTGATGATGCTCTTCAGGGCAAAGACCGTGCAATTGTCGCTGGTCGTGCCGGCAATGGCGGCATGCACAGAGTTGCGCAGGGTGTAACTGCCGCAGCAGGAGAAAGCTTCATTGTCCACGCTCGCATCGCGAGTATAACCCGTGAAGACAATGCCGCTTGCGCCGTTGGCCAGGCCCACATTGGCAAAATGCGGACCGCTTTGCAGCGGAAAGAGCTTCAACTGGCCCTGGTCGGCAAGCGTTTTCGGGTTGGAAGGTGATGGAAGCGGCATTCTTCTTCTCTCCTGAAACACGGGGACGGTGTTTTTTTACCATCGTAAATTGAAGCTGCAACCCTCAACTGTACCCCGTGAAATATCCCCTTTCTGTGGATGAGGGTGTGCGCTGTTGTTCCTGTGAGCCTCTGCGCATATGTTGGAGTACTGAATCTCGATTTCCGGGCAAGGCGGACAGGCGCATAATGACCTCCCAGTTGGATTTTTTCGCTTCCGCCACAGCGCGGCTTCCTCAGGCTGAAAGGGGGCGAAAGGCGGCTGGTCGCGAGGCCGCGCCCAAGATCGGCTTGGATGATGAGGCGCTCGCCACCCATCTTGAAGCGACCGGCAATTATCGGGTTCTGCGCAGGCTGCAGCCACGCCCGGTGGTCGACCGGCCAAGACCGGAATTTTCCCGCCGTGGCGTGATCCTCGATACGGAAACGACGGGGCTCAACCATCGCACCGACGAAATCATAGAAATCGGCGTCATAACCTTCACATTCGACGATCAGGGTGTGATCGGCGATGTGACCGGCGTCTATGGCGGGTTGCGGCAGCCGGCCATCGCCATTCCGGAAGAAATCACCCGCCTGACGGGGATAACCGATGAGATGGTTGCGGGGCAGGCGATAGACATGGCCCGGCTGACCCCTCTGATCGCCGGGGCCGATCTGATCATCGCCCACAATGCCGGCTTCGACCGTCCCTTTTGCGAGGCCTTCTCGCCGATCTTCCACGACAAGGCCTGGGCCTGTTCCGTTTCGGAAATAGACTGGCGGGCGCGTGGTTTCGAGGGCAACAAGCTTGGCTACCTGATCGGGCAATCCGGCTATTTTCATGACGGCCACCGCGCTGTCGATGACTGTTTCGCGCTGCTGGAGGTGCTGGAACAGACACGCCCTGGCCATGAGGGCACGCCTTTTGCGGAGCTTTACGAAGCGAGCCGGCGGTCAAGAGTGCGCATCTATGCGGAAAACAGCCCATTCGATATGAAGGATCATCTGAAAAAACGGGCTTACCGCTGGTCGGACGGTTCTGACGGCCGGCCGAAATCCTGGTGGGTGGAACTGCCGGAAGAGAAGCTCGAAGAGGAACTGCATTTCCTGCGGACCGAAATTTACCGTTGGGATGCCGATCCGATGGTCAAACATCTCACGGCCTTTGACCGGTTCAAGGCCGGTTAAATCGCGCCTGTCTCCGGGTTTTAAGATTGCATACAATTTCTGCAATGAATCGAAAACAATCGCTGCAAATTTGAGCAGAGCCGTGTCCGCACCCACGGAACTCTGAAAAATCTCCTTTTGCATCAATGGCAAAGCCATCTGGCACGGCTCCTGCATGACAAAGACGTCGCAGGAGAGTGTTTATGAGCAAAGCCGCAGCAATCGACATCGCGTCCGTATCCAAGATTTACGGCAATACCACAGCCGTGCATGCGATCAGCCTCAAGATACCGGCTGGAAGCTATTGCTGCCTGCTTGGTCCCTCGGGCTGCGGCAAGACCTCGACATTGCGGATGATTGCCGGCCACGAAAGCATTTCCAGCGGCGACATCAGGCTCGGCAATGTGGTGGTCACCGATCTGCCGCCGGCCCGGCGCGGTACTGCGATGATGTTCCAGTCCTATGCGCTTTTCCCGCATCTCGATCTTGTCGACAATGTCGCCTTCAGCCTCAAGATGAAAGGCACGGACAAGGAGAACCGGCGGGCCAAGGCGCTCGAGATGCTGCGGCTGATGCAGCTCGAACCCTATGCCAGCCGCCGCCCGGCCCAGCTTTCCGGCGGGCAGCAACAGCGCGTAGCGCTGGCGCGCGCACTCATCACCGATCCCGAGGCGCTGCTGCTGGACGAGCCGCTTTCGGCGCTGGACCCGTTCCTCAAGATCCGAATGCGCGCCGAGCTGAAGAAGCTGCAGACCTCGCTCGGCATCACCTTCGTGCACGTCACCCATAGCCAGGAAGAGGCGATGGCGCTCGCCGATATCATCGTCGTCATGAATGACGGCCGCATCGAGCAGGCGGCCACGCCGCGCGAGGTTTTCGAGCGCCCTGCAACCGCTTTCGTTGCCCGTTTCATGGGCGATCATAACGTCATTTCCGGCCGTTATCGGGAAAAGGCAGGCGATCTTGTGACACTCGAAGTGGCGGGCGGCGGCACATTTATCGCCGATGGAATGGCCCCGGATGACGGCGCGGTGGATATCGCGGTCCGCACCGACCGGGTGCGCGTCGGCGAAGCGGAGCAGCCGGGCCTCGGTTTCACCGGCATCGTCTCGAATGTCGAGTATCGCGGCGCAAGCATGAAAATCGCCGTCACCGGCGCCGGCATCGAGGATTTCAACGTCATCCTCAGCGATGCCGCCTTCTTCGAGAACCCGGTCAGGACCGGCGACGCCATACCGCTTTCATGGAATGCGGCCGATGCCATCGTGCTCGGCCGGGTAGAGAAGTGACCCAAAAATAACCAGAGGAGAACTTTGAAATGACCGATACCATCAACAGCAAGAGGGGCCTGTCCCGCCGCGGCCTTCTGAAGGCGGGCGCGGCTGCGACGGGGGCGGCGATCGGCTCCGGCCTCATCACCGGCTTCCCCACCATCTGGGCGCAGAACCCCATCACCATCCGTCAGTTCGGCACCGGCGTGTCGAACCTCAATGCCATTGCCGAAAAGTGCAAGGCCGATCTCGGCATCACGCTCGAGATGACAGCGACGGATTCGGATGCGGCGGCTCAACGCGCCGTCACCCAGCCGAATTCCTACGACATCGCCGATATTGAGTACTGGATCCTGAAGAAGGTCTATCCCGCCGGCGTCATCCAGCCGATGGAAATCAAGAAACTCAAATATTACGACAAGATCGTCCCGCTGTTCAAAAACGGCAAGCTGAAGCCGGACAGCGTCGTGGCGCAGGGCACCGCGCCGCACACGGTCGGTTTCGTCGAAAAGCCGGGTGACAAGACCTTCGCCAAGGGTGAGACCGATTATTTCACCATGGTTCCGACCATCTACAATGCCGATACGCTCGGCATCCGCCCCGATCTCGTCGGCCGCGATATTACCAGCTGGGCCGATATCATGGACCCGAAGTTCAAGGGCAAGACCTCGATCCTCAACATCCCGTCCATCGGTATCATGGATGCGGCGATGATCATGGAAGCCATGGGCAACATCAAATATGCCGACAAGGGCAACATGACCAAGGAAGAGATCGACAAGACCATCGATTTCCTCATCAAGGCGAAGAAGGACGGCCAGTTCCGCGCCTTCTGGAAGAGCTTCGACGAGAGCGTCAACCTCATGGCCTCGGGTGAAGTCATCATCCAGTCCATGTGGTCGCCGGCAGTTGCCGCGGTCCGCTCCAAGGGCATTGCCTGCAAATACCAGCCGCTGAAGGAAGGTTATCGCTCCTGGGGCGGCGGTCTCGGTCTCGCCAAGCATCTTTCCGGTGCGAAGCTCGACGCGGCCTATGAATATATCAACTGGTACACTTCCGGCTGGGTCGGTGCCTACCTTAACCGTCAGGGTTATTATTCAGCCGCCATGGAAACGGCGAAGGAACACATGTCCGCCGACGAGTGGGGTTACTGGGTGGAAGGCAAGCCCGCGCAGGGCGATATCATCGCGCCCGATGGCAAGGTCATGGAAAAGGCCGGTGCCGTGCGCGACGGCGGCTCTTTCGAGGAGCGCATGGGTAAGGTTGCCTGCTGGAACTCGGTGATGGACGAAGACCGCTACATGGTCCGCCGCTGGAACGAATTCATCGCCGCTTAGTACCCGAAACAGACAGGATCGGTGGCGTTGGCTGCCGATCTTGACAGCAACAGAGCCTCTAAACTCTCCGTCATCCTCGGGTTTGACCCGAGAATCTAACGACCCACCACATCAAACGTGGTTCGATCCTCGGGACAAGCTTGAGGATGACGTCGCGTTTGAAGAGAGCTTTGTCTGACACACTATCCGGTGCGAAAGCTGCCGGTACTTCTGCAAATCCAGCGAAAGGCTCCCCCATGGTGACGGTTAGGCTCATCGGCGTCAGCGAGAAGAAGGATAGGCCGGCGAGCAGCTTCGCGCTGCCGCAGAAGCTTGTGTCCTATGTGCAGGCCCTGCCGCTTTTCCTCATCCTCGGCTTTTTCCTGCTGTTGCCGATCCTCATGATCGCCGTCGTCAGCTTCTGGGACTATGACTTCGCCCAGATGTATCCCGATTTCGTCACCTTCAATTATCTGGAGACGCTCGGCTCGTGGGTCACCTGGCAGACCTATCTCAACACGCTGAAATATGCCGCTATGGTCTGGGCCATCACGCTGTTCTGCGGTTTCTGGGTCGCCTATTTCCTTGCCTTCCACATTCGCACCACCACCATGCAGATGGTGCTGTTCCTCGTCTGCACCGTGCCTTTCCTGACGTCGAACATCATCCGCATGATCTCCTGGATTCCGGTTCTCGGGCGAAACGGCCTCGTCAACAGCGCGCTGGTTGGCACCGGCATCATTCCCGAGCCGATTGAATGGCTGCTCTATTCGGATTTCGCCGTGGTGCTGGCCATGGTGCATCTTTATACGCTGTTCATGGTCACGCCGATCTTCAACACGCTGATGCGCATCGACAAATCGCTGATCGAGGCGGCGCGGGACGCCGGCGCGACGGGCTGGCAGACGCTCGCCAACGTCATCATTCCGCTTGCCAAGCCCGGCATGGCCATCGGCAGCATTTTCGTCGTGACGCTGGTCATGGCGGATTTCTCCACGGTTCAGGTCATGTCCGGCGGCCAGAGTGCCTCGGTGGCGCTGATGATGAAGAACCAGATGTCGCTGCTGCAATATCCGGCCGCCGCTGCGAATGCCGTCATCCTGCTCATCCTCGTTCTTCTGATGGTCGCGGGCATTCTGCGCATCGTCGATATCCGCAAGGAGCTTTGATCCCATGCATCAGGAAAAACGCGGCCGCGAATTTTACATCCTCGCCTTCTTTTTCGCCCTCTTCGTGCTGTTTCTGTATGGCCCGCTATCGGCCATCCTCATCCTTGCCTTTCAGGGGCCGAATGGTGGCCTGACCTTCCCGCTGAACGGCGTGTCCCTGCACTGGTTCGGCAATCTCTTCGAACAGCAGGCCGTCGGTGATTTCGGCGGTTCCTTCCGACGCTCCTTCGGCCTCGGGCTGATGGTCATGGCCGTCACCGTCTTGGTTTCGCTTCTGGCAGGTCTTGCCTTCCGGCGCAAATTCATCGGCGCGACACCGCTGTTTTACCTGTCGGTCGCCAGCCTGGTGGTGCCGTCGATCATTATTTCGCTTGGTATTGGTGTTCTTTTCCAACAGCTTGGGCTTGAACCTTCATGGTATACATCAGCTTTCGGCGCGCATCTCACCTGGACGTTGCCTTTCGGTGTGCTCATCATGTTCGCCGTCTTCAACCGCTTCTCGCCTTCCTATGAAGAGGCGGCGCGCGATCTCGGCGCTTCCTCCTGGCAGACCTTCGCCCATGTGGTGCTGCCGATGATCGCGCCGAGCCTGATCGGTGTCGGCCTGTTCGGTTTCACGCTTTCTTATGACGAATTCGCCCGTACACTGATGACCGCCGGCACCTACAACACGCTGCCGCTGGAAATCTACGGCATGACCACCAATGTCACGACACCGGTGCTTTATGCGCTTGGGGCTGTTACAACCCTGTTTTCCTTCCTGGTGATTGCGGCCACGCTTGGCCTGATCGTTATGCTCAATCGCCGCCATTCACGCGGATAAAGAAACGTCAAATGCGCATTCTCGTCATCAATCCCAACACCACGCAATCCATGACAGCAACGATCGCCGACGCCGCGACACGCGCAGCCGGCCATGATACGGAAATTCTCGCCGTCACCTCTTCCATGGGCCCCGTCTCCATCGAAGGTTATTACGACGAGGCTTTTGCCGTGCCCGGCCTGCTCATGGAACTCGCCAAGGCCCCGACAGTGGGTGCGGATGCCGCCGTCATCGCCTGTTTTGACGATACCGGGCTCGATGCCGCCCGCGCTCTGGCCGACGTCCCCGTCATCGGCATCTGCGAGGCGGCGGTCTCGGCCACTGCCTTCATCGCGCAGAAATTCACCATCGTCACGACGATGGAACGCTCGCGGCTGCCGCTCGAACATCTCGTTCATCGGTATGGCATGTCAGCCCGCTGCAACGTGCGCGCCGCCGATATTCCGGTCCTGTCGCTGGAAGATCCCGCTTCGAATGCCCGCGACAGGCTGCGGCAGGAGATCGCGCTCGCCCTGAAGCAGGACCGGGCGGAGGCTATCGTTCTCGGCTGCGCCGGCATGGCAGACCTTACCGCCGAGCTGCGCGCCGAATTCGGTGTGCCGGTGATCGATGGTGTCGCAGCCGCCGTCAAACAGGCGGAATCGCTGGTGTCCATGGGGCTTTCGACGGCCAAGCGCGGTGCCTATGCCACACCGATCAACAAGCCCTATCGTGGATTGCTGGAGGCGTTCCAGCCGGAGAGGCTCTCCGGGACGTCGGTGGACGGTGGAGATCGTGAGGTTTTGGCGATCTCCATCCATAAGACGACGAATGCCAGCTGATAGGCCAGATCGCGCTGCACATCCTGTAATGTCGGGTCGCTCGGAATTATTCGCGATCCGTCTCGCCTCAAAATGTCTAACCGCTCGGCCCTGGCCACTATGGCGGTGACATGGGCGCGGCTGATCCCATAGGAGCGCGCAGCCGCCTTGCGGGAAAATTCGAAACCCGTGGCATCGGCCCCGCCTGTTCTGGCGGCGAACAGCAGATCCAGCAGCAATGGAAAACCGGGTGCATGTCCCAGGAACATCCGCATTTCCTCCGATGGCAGAGGCAGCTCCCCTGCGTGCCGCAGGAACCAGCCCACGCCATCGATAAGTGTCTGGATCGCCGCTTCCTCCGGTTCCGTTGCCGGGGAGATTTGCCACGGCGAGGCCGCAAGAAGATAGGTCCTGGCAAACGTCTCGACTGCGGCAATCAGCCAGCTGCTCAATGACCATGGCCGCTCGCGATTGTCGCCGCGCGGCGGGTGTCGCTGCGCGGCATTTTCCAGTTCCAGCCAGTCGATCAATGCGCGTGTCCTGCGGCTGGATACCCAACCGGACGGCACGGTGACGGCCTGAACGGCCGCCAGCGTGAATTGCCCGTCCGGCACCGATGCAAGGCCGACGGCGCACATGACGGTGGCGAATGCGCCGAAATCGCCGAGTGCGCGGACAAGGCGCTGTTCCTGCTTGAAGACGGCCGGGATGTGAGCGCAAAGCTGAATGACAGCATCGCCAAAGGCGTCGTCTTTCAGGATTCGGTCCGCAAGCGGGCCCAGCCTCTCTCGAAGCATGTCCGGCGTGGGCCGGACAGGGTCCCTTTTCGGGAGCTTCTTTGGATCCTGGGCGCCTGCTTTTCCGGATACCTTTCTCCCTTGGCTTCCTGGTCTTCGCTACTTTATGGCGAATTCCAAGGCATGAGCTATGCTGGCTGGAGGTGACCGCCGAAGGCGCGGGCATGGCAGCCGAAAGGTTCCGATTCGGAAGATGCGTGCAATTTGTTGCACTCCCCCATCGCCCTGTTGAGGGGTATTAAAAAACACTCTCATAAATTGAGTATTAAGGGGTGCGTTAAAATATGTGCCCTTTTGAAACGGTTTGCGGGAGCGGCATTAACGATGATTTTAATGACTGTTTTCATTGCATAATTTAATACTTCTTCGAATGCTCAATCTTTCGCTGGATTGCCGGAAGTACAATCTTTGAGGGTTGTTTTTTTCGGTCTTGACGGAATTGCGAAAGATGCATCCGAGGCTGCCTGATATCCGAATGTTTCCAGCAGATTTATGACCGGCCGACAGCGATGCCGGACGGAAGCCTCATGCCTTTTACCCACCCCGAATTCTCCGAAGGAGGTTGAGACAATGCAACTTCGACATGTTATTTTTGCCGGCCTTGTGGCCATCACGATGCAGGTTGACATCCCGTCCATGGGGCAGCCCACCCTTGCGAACGCCGCCGCCCTCACCAGCGAGCAGGCGGCCGCCTTCCAGTCCAAACTTGAACAGGCGGAAGCGAGCCGGGAACTGCTCGGCCGCCGATCCGTGTGCCTGATGGAGCATCTGACGGCGCAACAGCAGCTCAGCGCCGACCGCGAGCGGGCGCTGGGACAGGCCTTGTCCCTGCAGATCGAGCTGGAGCGGCAGGTGGTGCAATCCGAAGCCAGCGTGAAAGGTTATGAGGAGCTGGTCCAGTCTGAGAGCGACTATGTCAGAAGCCGCTATGCCGCTTTCGAAAAAGCCCGAAGGGAAACGGAGGAACAGGCTAAAAGAGTAAAAATCTGCAGCCAGGTGCTCATCTTCCTGCCCGGGATTTGCCAGGCCGGTGAAGCCATGGTCAAGGCGCTGGGCTGGATGAACGATGCGGAGCGGGAGCTCCGTGCCGCGCAGCCCCGGTTGCGCAGTGCCGAGGAAGCCCTTGCGGGCGTTCACAAGCAGCTGGAAGACACTCGCCGCCAGCTTGAGTCAGCGCGGCAGAGCCACGCGGAAAACCAGAACGCCGTGAATCAGCTCGAAGAGCAGATCATCAAGCTCAAGGCGGCGATTTCCACCATCAACGTCAAGGTTCAGGACTTCAACATCAAGGTCGGCAACTTCACCAATGCCCTCCAGGAAGCGCGTGAAGTCAATCCCGACGATGCGCAGATACGCCAGGTGACGCGGCTGTCCGAGGAAATCGCGGGTCTGACCGATAGCGTGCCGCAATTCATTTCCTCCACCGAAGCCGGCCTGCCGGACGAGGCGAAGCGTCGATGCTCGCCGTGAGCAATCACATGCCCATCGGAAACCAGTCACACATCAACAGGAGTCTTTAAAAATGAACAATGTCGTTAATTTTGAAAGCCGGGCCGCCCAGATCAACAGCGCGATCGACGCCGACGTCGAAGCGATCGTTTCGCAGCCGAACTTCAGCCTTCCCAAGTCGAATACGGCGCTCGTCCGATCCTATGTCGACAAGATTCAGGGAACCTACGATGTCGAGCGCGCCAAGCGCGATACCGACAACGCGATCGATCTGCTCTACATAGCCTACAACACCACGCCGCAGGAGGAGAGCGAGATTCGAAATCGCATCACCGCGATCATGAACGGCTTGATTACTTCGCAGCAGAAGAGCGAAATGGTCATGAGGCACGCGATAGATGTCGCCAACCGTATCGGCGTATCCGTCGCCGATCTTTTCCCGGAATGGCTCGATGTCCGGGAGGGAAATGACCAGGCCGAGGTCAAGGCGTTCGTCTCCAGCAAGTTGATAACACTGGCACGGAATATCCGCGATAAAGCACTGGATGTGCGTGACGACCTCATTTCCGTTGCGAAATCCTATGACGCCATCATCGAAAAAATAACCCAAACCACGAGCATGAGCGAAACGGCCTTGAGCCGGCGTCTCGAGGACAAGGCGGTGATGGAGCGGGAGATCCGGGAGGCCGATGCTCGGCGCGAGCAGCTTGAATCGCTCGTGAAGGAACTGACGGCGGAGGTCGCGGAATTCGAAAAGAAGGCCCGTGAATATGAAAAGCGGGCCAATACGGCAGAAGACCGCGCTTTTGTCATGTCGATCGTCCGCGTCGGGGCGCAGATGATTTCAGGCGTCGTTCCCGCCATCGCCATGGTCGCCGGTGGCCCGGCCTCCATGCTGGCCTCCTCGGTCGGTGGCGCGCTTTCGGGACAGTCCAAGGGTGGCCAGGGTGCTGACGAGCAGGGGCAGGGTGGCGGCTCCCGCACGCCGACGGGCGGCGACAAGGCGGATGCCGCCGCAACGCAGAGCAAACTTTCCGAGCAGAAAGCCGAATTGCGCAAAAGCGAGGAAAAGCGCGATACCTTGAAGAAGGATATCAAAGTGTTGGAGGACAACAGGTCGGCGCTGGCGAAGGACGCCAAGGGTGCCGATCCGGAATCGAGCAAGGCGGTCGAGCTTGCTGAACTCGATAAACGCCTGACCGCGCGCGCTGCGGAGCTGAAGGCGCAGGAGGAAAAGATTGCAGGTCAGCAGACCCTGGTTTCCAGCCTGCAGGCTTCACTCGATGCGCTCGACAAGGGGCTGGGCAAGCTTACCGATGAGCAACAGCAGCAGGCGGCGAGTCTGCGTGAAATCCAGATGCAGATGATCGACAAGGCGGAAGCATATCAGAAGGAGCGCCGCAACCAGACCGCTGAACTCATAAAGATCAATGCGCTCCTGAAAGGAAAACAGGCCGAGGACGACAAGATCAAGCTCGCGGTTCAGTCGCTCAATGTCAGCATCACGGCGCTGAAACGCATGAAGGAGATCATTCAGGAAATCGCCTTCTTCTTCAAAGGCTTCGCTGATTTCATGCAGGCCGTTGCCGATGATGCCGAGCACCAGATCAAGGCTATCGACAATGTTGCCGAGCTGGAGGTCATTCGCAAGAACCGCTTCGCCCAGCTCGTTCGCTCCGTCGACGAGTTCTTCGTCAGGCAGACCGCCCAGTGGCATGCGGTGGTGATCGTCTCCGACCTGTTCAACCGCAGCTTTGCAGATGGGTGGTCGACGCTGAACAAGCTGCAGGGCACCTATATCCCTAGCGGCGAGTTGCCGAACTATCTTGCCGGGATCGCGGGGAAACTCAGCGCCATCGTCGCCGAACGCGAGGCCGCTGCGGACGCAAAAATCGCGTCTTTGCAGGCCTATCGCAAGGACCTGAGCAAAACGGGCTGATCCCGCGAGCCTGCCGTTCCTTTTCCGGCCCGGCAGGAATCGCCACCATGGTCCGTACCGGAAGACGTCCCCTTCGGCAAAAGGGATCATGGACAATGCCCTGCCGGCGCAGATGCCGGCAGGGTGGCCACCGAAACCTCAGCATTCACCCCACCCGGAATCAGTGACGGGCATCCGGTTGCCATCGCAGCCACCGCCCGCAATTTTCAAGGAGAAGGCCATGCCGATAGTCAACGACCCTCCCGTTCTGGTCCCCCAGGACACACCCGCCTGGTGCTTTGCTGCCGTCGAACAGATGGTGCGGGCCTTTTATGGGCTTCCCGCAGCTTCGCAATACGATATTGCACGGCGCAACACCGAGGCGCTCGCGACCGTCGATCCTCAGGTTCGGGAAAGCTGGGAACTGGCGCAGGTTCTGGATCAATCCGCCGGCATCGATGAAATGGGCGGAGCCAATCCGGACAGTAATATCGTCAAGCTTGTGTCGAGCCAGTGGAACGCCTTCGATCACACAACGACCGGCGGTCACTTCGTCGACGCTCTGACGGCCGACATCGTCAGACACGAGATCGATGACAACCGCGTCTTCGTGATCGGAACGGAGCACCACTACTACCTCGTCTACGGTTACACCGTGAAGGGCAAGGATCTCGAAATTCATATCCTCGATCCATGGCCGGCCGGGCGGGGCGGCGCCAGAACGCGCCTCGGCCTCCAGGAGTTTCTGGGCATGCCGGCCCGCGTCGCCATAACCTTCGGCTAAGCCGGCGGGCCGACCGCAATCCCATCGATCGCGGGCCATATCCCGGCACCCAATCAACACCAAATCTCATCATGCGATCCCGCACATCAAAGTCCGGGAACAGATGGCTCATATCCAAAAAAGGAGATACACATGCCACTTCTCAGCAATTTCGTGGTCAAGCATATCCGGCCCTTCGGTGAAGCGGGCTATAATGCCTTCGGCAATGACCAGACCATCGAGTTCCTCTCAAGCCTCGGGCTGGATACGGAGGAAATCACCAATATCTTCGCCGCATGGCGTCTGGCCGCCCTGGCCGATCCCGTCGGCGAGAGCAACCTTCTCGTTGCGGCAGCAAACGCGCTGGCGCAGGCGCGATGGGAGTACCTCTATGAGACCCAGATGAGCACGGTGCTTTTCCTCGACGATGTCCAGCTTGAATCGCTCAGCCATCTCGCGCCGGGGGCAAACCGCAATTTTTCCTGGCGATCCCCGACGCCCATCGCCGCCGCGGTGACCATTCGCAACGGCAGCAACCAGCATCACATCATCTGGGAGGCAACGGGTTTCTCCGGCGGCACCGATGAAAATGGCTGGATTTCGCACTTTGCCGATCTGTTGCCGACCGGGCGATAGGCCCTTCGCCGGATAACAGTCAGAGACGCCGGAAAGTGCGCGCGACTTTCCGGCGTCGGTGCAAGCAGCCCCTTCATATCCCTGTCATAATGGTGTCTGATACCGAAATCGTTTTGAGGCCGATATGTGTTGACGAATTGCCGTTGCACGCAGGGAGTTCTTCGTGAAATCGTCGACACAGGTAATGCGCACCGAAGCGGACAGCCGTAAACAGGGAACCCCCGGCGAGGTTTTCGCTGCCTTCCTGAAGCTCGGCGTCACCTCCTTCGGCGGGCCGATTGCCCATCTCGGTTATTTTCGCGATGAGCTGGTCGTGCGGCGCAAATGGATCGATGAGGCCGGTTATGCCGATCTCGTGGCGCTCTGTCAGTTTCTGCCTGGCCCGGCGTCCAGCCAGGTGGGCTTTGCGCTGGGGTTGCTCAGAGCCGGGCCGCTCGGGGCGCTGGCGGCCTGGACGGCGTTTACCCTGCCATCCGCCATCCTTCTTCTTCTCTTTGCCACGGTCGCGGCCTCCATCGAAGGCCCGGTCGGCACAGGCCTCCTGCATGGGCTGAAGATCGTCGCCGTTGCCGTGGTGGCACAGGCGGTGTGGGGCATGGCGAAAAGTCTTGCGCCGGATCGTGAGCGCGCCAGCATCGCGCTGGCCGGCATCGTCTGCGTGGTGTTCGTCGCCGGTGCTTTCGGGCAGATACTGGCGCTCGCCGTCGGCGCCGTGGCCGGGCTTGTCTTCTGTCGCTCCGATGCCGCAGGGCAGGCCACCCATCTCGCCTTCCGGGTGCCGAAAAGCGTTGGATATGTCGCGCTTGCCAGTTTCGCCCTGCTTCTCGGCCTGCTGCCGCTGCTTGCGGCGGTGGCGGCATCACAGGGCCTCTCTTTGTTTGATGCCTTTTACCGCGCCGGCGCGCTGGTCTTCGGCGGTGGCCATGTGGTGTTGCCGCTGCTGCAATCGGAAGTCGTCGCCACCGGCTGGGTCACAAAAGATGCCTTCATCGCCGGTTATGGCGCCACCCAGGCCGTACCCGGCCCGCTCTTCACCTTTGCCGCCTATCTGGGTGCTGTGGTGGGGCCGCAGCCCAACGGCATCGCCGGCGCGGCCATCGCCCTTGTCGCGATCTTCCTGCCGGGCATGCTGCTGCTGGTCGGCGCGCTTCCCTTCTGGGAAGGTTTCCGCAAATACCGGCTGGCGCAGGCTGCCATGCGCGGCGCCAATGCCGCGGTCGTCGGCATTCTCGGCGCAGCCCTTTATGATCCGGTCTGGACAAGCGCGATCTTCACGCCGAAGGATTTCACCCTTGCGCTTGCGGGTTTCATCCTGCTGACGGTCTGGAAAACCCCGCCATGGGCCGTGGTCTCGCTCTGCGCGGCCGGCGGCGTCCTGCTTGCCTTGATATAGGATCGCTCACGCGCCGCCGATGGTCTCGAACATCCAGTCGGAAAATGCCTGCATCGCGGGTGTGGGTGGTTTTGATTGCAGCCGGGTCAGCCAATAGCTTCCAAGCGAGATGGTCACGGGAAAGGGCTGAATGACCTCCCCTGAGGCCAGATGCCGCGAAAACATCGATGGCGGCGCGAGCGCCACGCCCAATCCCTGCAACGCTGCCTCCATCATGCCGAGCGACGTATCGAAAACAATGCCGGCATTCACCTGCGCCGCCGGCGTCACCCCGGCTGCCGCAAACCAGTTGCTCCATTCATCGGCCCTGTAGCTGCGCAGCAGCGTTGCTTCCATCAGGTCGGCGGGCGATTTCAGCGCCTCGGCCAGCTTCGGTGTGCAGAGCGGCGAAAGCGGCGCCTCGAAAAGCCGGAAGGCATCCGTGCCGTGCCAGGAGCCCTGGCCGAAACGAATGGCGAAATCCAGTCCTTCAGCTGCCATATCCACCCGGTTGTTATTGGTGGAAACCCTGACGTCGATGAAGGGATGGCGTTTTTGAAACGCCTTCAGCCGGGGCAGCAGCCAACCCACGGCAAAGGTTCCGACAACGCCCAGAAACAGCAATTCGCGTACCTGTCCGGCCTCGATCCGGTCGAGCGTCGTCGCCATCTGGTCGAAGGAACTGGTTACCGTCGGCAGCAGGGCCTCACCCTCGGCGGTGATCTTCAGGCCGCGTGGCAACCGCTGGAAAAGGGCGACGCCCAGCCGCTTTTCCAGCCCCTTCACCTGCTGGCTCACGGCCGCCTGCGTTACGCACAGCTCAATGGCCGCGCGCGTGAAGCTGAGGTGCCGGGCCGATGCCTCGAAAGCCCTCAGGCCGTTCAGCGGAAGAAATTGACGTACCATTCAAGACCTAGATTTTCTTGTGTCTCTTCCGAGATATCATGATTTGTTCGTGCAATGTAGGGCGGTTAAACGTTCTTTCGCTGGGGATGGCGAACAGCCGAAAAATCCACCTGAAGTTTTGGAGAACGCGAAAGATGAAATTTAATCGCAGACATATCGCGCTGGCTGCGCTGCTCTCGACGGGTCTGTTCACGCAGGCTTCCGCCGCCGATGATGCCCGGTTGAAAGCGATAACGGATGCCGCGATCAGGCCCGTCATGGAGAAAAACGGCATTCCGGGTCTCGCCGTCGGCATCAGCGTCAGTGGTGAAAACCACATCTTTACCTATGGCGTCATGTCCAAAAGCACCGGCCAGCCCATTACCCCGCAGACGCTTTTCGAACTCGGCTCCATTTCCAAGACCTTCACCGTCACCCTCAGCACCTATGCTGAAATGAATGGCCAGCTTTCGTTGTCCGGCAAGGTTGAAGATTATCTTCCCTCCATGAAGGGTAGACCCTTTGGCGATGTCGCGCTGATGCATCTTGGCACCCACACCGCCGGCGGCTTTCCGCTTCAGGTGCCGGATAGTGTCGAGACGGAACAGCAGCTCCTGGCCTATCTCAAGGCCTGGAAACCCTCCTACAAGCCCGGAACCCACCGGACCTATGCCAATCCCAGCATCGGAATGCTCGGATATATCACCGCAAAGGCCATGGGCCAGGGTTTTGACAGCGCCATGCAGGACACGCTGTTTCCGGCGCTTGGCCTGAAGAACACCTTCACCGTGGTGCCCAAGGCAAAGATGGCCGATTATGCGCAGGGTTACAAAAGAAATGGCGATCCGGCCCGCGTGACACCGGCCATTCTCTCTTCGGAGGCCTATGGCGTCAGGTCGACGGCAGAGGACATGATCCACTTCGTCGATGCGAATATGGGGCTCGAAAAGCTGGATGGAAAAACCCGGCAGGCGGTCCTCAACACCCATACGGGATATTTCAGCGTCGGCGCCATGACGCAGGACATGATCTGGGAGCAATATGCCCAGCCGGCCGTGTTGAAAACGCTGACCGAAACAAATTCCGGCGCCCTGCTGAAGACGGTCCCGGTCTCCGAGATCACGCCCCCTTTGAAACCGAGCGAGGATGTCTTCATCAACAAGACCGGTTCCACCAATGGTTTTGGTGCCTATGTGGCTTTCATTCCGAAGCAGAAACTTGGCATCGTCATTCTGGCCAATAAAAACTATCCCAATGAGGAACGTGTCTCCGCAGCCTATGAGATTTTGACGGCGCTGGGCGCGACTAAATAGGCCCGCTCCGCTGAGCCATGACGAAATGCGACCGGTGCAGGAAGATATCATTCCTGCGCGGTTGCGCTGCTTTTGACGGTGAGACAGTCACGGTAATCCGGCCCTATCGCAGCAGTCTTGCAACCTGGCCGAACACGATGATCGCCAATCCGCCGAGTGCCGCCGTGATTGCCAGCGACGCGGTGATGCCGATCCCTGACATGGCCAGTGCCAGCACGAAAGGCGCAAGGGCGGAGAGGATCAGGCGGGCCGCCATCGTTTTTCCCTGAAGCTGTCCATACCCCTCGCTTCCGAACAGGTATAGCGGCAGCGAACCGCTGACGATGCTGAGCAGGCCATTGCCCATGCCGAAGATCACCGCAAACAGCATGGCGCCCGGCACCGAAGGAGCCGTCAGCAGGAGGACGACCACGCCTGCCGGGATGAGCCCGGCTGCGATCAGGGCGAGATGGGTCGCTTTGACATTCCTTCCCAAAACCATGTTGATCAGCCGGCTCGCAACCTGTGACGGACCAAATAACGTTCCGACGACGGCTGCGGTCGCGCCGAGCCCAAGCCCCGACAGGAGCGGGACCATGTGGACGAGCACGGCGGAACTAACCAGCGACATGAGGGAGAAGCCGGAAACCATCAGAAGGAACCCGAGTTTGCGGCGTGCTGCCGGCAACGCCCCTTCGATCCGGGCGGCGGCCTGTCTTCCCGCTGCCCGATATCTGGAGGCACTCCGCGCGAGCCAGGCGTGGATTGGCAGGCATAACAGCAGGTTGAGGCCGGCGAATACCAGATAGACCTGTTGCCACGACATATGGGCGTGCAAGGCCGTTGTGATCGGCCAGAACAAGGTCGATGCGAACCCGGCGATAAGCGTCAGATATGTGATGCTGCGCGATGCGGCCTGAGGCTGGAGCTGAACGAGAAGCGCAAAGGCTGCCCCATATTGCACGAGGTTGGCCGCGACTTCCACGGCGATCAGTGCCGCGACGTAGGATGCTCTGTTCGGCGCATAGGCGCAGGCCATCAAAGCCGCTGCCGCCACTGCCGAACCCATGGTCATGACCCGCCCGGCTCCGAGCAGGTCGAACAGCCTGCCGAGCCAGGGCGCCGTCAGTCCGCCGATCAGCAGCGCGGCCGACAGGGCGGCGAATATCCATTCGGGCGACAGCGCAAAATGGCTTGCCATGTCGGGGGCGAGAATACTGAAGCTGTAATAGAGGGTGCCATAACCGATGTTCTGGGTTATCCCCAACAGCAAGATCGCAATAACGGGCACCCGCTCAGGCGGCATGGCAGCCTCCGGGCGCTTCAGCGGCAGGCATGTGGCGCGCGAAACTGTTCATTGAACCTCATCCGTCGCGGATGTGCCGCAGGGGGCATCGGGCGCCGTAACCCAACTCTTCGGGTGTCCGCTGCAACATTCTTCCATCAGAAAGCGTGCCAATCCGCTGAGAGCATCGAAATTTGCCGCATAGATGATCGAGCGGGCTTCCCGCCGCTGGCCGATAAGTCCGGTGCGATCCAGTTCCTTGAGGTGGAAGGAGACATTTGACGGTGAGACCTCCAGACTTTCCGCTATGGAGCCCGCAGACATTCCATCAGGACCGGCCACCACCAGCATCCTGACGATCTGCAATCGTGTCTCCTGGGACAAGGCACCGAAGGATGCGAGGGCCTGACGCTCATCCATATTTCAATAGTCCTTTAAATATTGAAGGGATACGTAGCCCGGATGATCGCCCCCGGCAAGGCCCTGTCTTGGGAGAAGGCTTGGCCTTCACCACTTTTTGCGGTAACCAGACGGAATGATAAAAACATCGAGTATCACCTGCATCTAGCTCCCGCCTGAGCGCGAGGAGCATCGGGCGCAAAACCGGTCGGTTTCGCGCCTGGCTTATGCTTGCCTGAAGGCAGGCGAATGCGAACAGATGCAGTGAGACAACTCCAATGGAAAACTATTTCGAAAGCCCGTTCCGGGGCATTACGCTCGACAGACAGGTGAAGAGCCCGAACCTCGTGGTCGGGAAATACAGCTATTATTCCGGCTATTATCACGGTCATAGCTTTGAGGATTGCGCCCGTTATCTGTTGCCGGATGAGGGTGCCGACAGGCTGGTGATCGGAAGCTTCTGCTCGATCGGCTCGGGGGCTGCCTTCATCATGGCGGGCAATCAGGGCCATCGCAACGAGTGGATCAGTACCTTTCCGTTCTTCTTCATGCCCGAAGTGCCGGAATTCGAGAATGCCGCCAACGGTTATCTGCCGGCGGGCGACACCGTCATCGGCAACGATGTGTGGATCGGTTCGGAAGCGATCATCATGCCCGGCATCACCGTCGGTGATGGCGCGGTGATCGGAACGCGGGCGCTGGTGACGAAGAATGTCGAACCCTACGCCATCGTCGGCGGAAATCCCGCAAAAACGATCCGCAAGCGGTTCGATGAGGATAGCATCGCCCTGTTACTCGAGATGAAGTGGTGGGATTGGCCGGCGGAGCGGCTGAAAGCCGCGATGCCGCTGATGACCAGCGGCAATGTCGCGGAGCTCTATCGTTTCTGGCGGTCCGATAAGTCCTAACGGTCAAAATTGCCGGCCCGCCTCAACGGGGCGGGCCGGTGTTCCTGTCAGATCAGGACAGATGATGCGGCTTCTGCAGCCCGTAGACGGGCGTCTTCAGCCCTGCCTGTCTGGCCTTGAGCTGGAGCGACAGATATTGCGAATAGTGCCGTGACTGATGCAGGTTGCCGCCGTGGAACCACAGGGCGTCCTGCCGGGTCGGTTTCCACATGTTGCGCTGCTCGCCCTCCCATGGGCCGGGGTCCTTGGTGGTTTCGGAGCCGAGCCCCCAGCATTTGCCAACCTTGTCCGCCACTTCGCGGGAAATGAGATCGGCCGCCCAGCCATTCATCGAACCGTAACCGGTGGCATAGACCACCAGATCGGCGGGCAGTTCCGTGCCGTCCTTCAGCACCACGGCATTTTCGGTGAGATGGGAGACATCCACGCCAGATTTCAGCTTGATAGAGCCATCAATCACCAGATCGCAGGCCCCGACATCGATGTAATAACCCGAGCCGCGACGCAGATATTTCATGAAGAGACCTGACTCGTCGTCGCCGAAATCGAGCATGAAGCCAGCCTTTTCCAGTGCCGCGTAAAAATCGGCATCCTGTTCGCGGATCCGGTCGTAAATCGGAACCTGGAATTCATGCATGATCCTGTAGGGCAGGGAGGCGAAGATGAGGTCGGCCTTGCGCGTGGTCATGCCGTTCGCAACCGCCCGCTCGGAATAGAGATCGCCGAGACCGATCTCCATCAGCGAGTCAGACTTGACGATATGGGTGGAGGAACGCTGCAGCATGGTGACGTCAGCGCCCGCTTCCCAGAGCGCCGCGCAGATATCATGCGCCGAATTGTTGGAGCCGATCACCACGACCTTTTTGCCGGCATAGGCATCCGGGCCGGGATGTTGCGAGGAATGCTGCTGTTCGCCCTTGAAGACATCCTGCCCGGGGAATTTCGGTACATTGGCCTTGCCGGACATGCCGGTTGCCAGCACCAGCTGTTTCGGCCGCAGCACGACCTCTTTTCCGGCGCGATCGACAACCACCGTCCATTCGCCCGTCGCCTCGTCATATCGCGCCGATTTGCAGGTGGTGGAACCCCAGTAATTCAGCTCCATGACATGGGTGTACATTTCCAGCCAGTCGCCCACCTTGTCCTTCGGCGTGAAAACCGGCCAGTTTTCCGGGAAGGGGATATAGGGCAGGTGGTCGTACCAGACCGGGTCATGCAGGCAGAGCGATTTATAGCGCTTGCGCCAGCTATCGCCGGGCCGCTCGTTCTTTTCGATGATGATCGTCGGCACGCCGAGCTGGCGAAGGCGCGCCCCGAGCGCGATGCCACCCTGTCCACCGCCGATAATGACGACATAGGGCTGCTCCGAATAGCCGAGTTCGGCGGCCTCGGTCTCACGCTTTTCCTTCCAGGTCGTGCGGTTGCGGCCATGGCCGTGTTCTGCGCCCATGGGGCGGCGAATGCCCTTTGGCTCCTCGTGGCCTTTCAGTTCGCTCATGGTGGTGAGCAGGGTCCAGATCAGCCCGTCCTTCAGGCGGATGTGGCCGTAACCGCGAGCGGCCCCGGTCTCGAATTCGAACCAGCCTTCGGTGACGCCATTGCCTTCCGAAGCCTGCTCCTTCACATCCTGCACGAAACCGGAGGGCTTGATCGCGGAAAGCTGGCTGGTCAGCATGTCGCGGATCTGCTCGCGGCCTTCCAGCGTCTTCAGGTTCCAGGTGAAGGTCACGAGATCGCGCCAGTAACAATCGGCCTGAAACAGGTTGACGGCGGCGTCTATATCGCCGGCTTCAAGCGCGTTGCCGAGCTTCAGAAGAACCGTGTCGATTTTGGTGGCGGGACTGACATCAAGCATATTCATCTCCTCCATGGTGCTTGGTCTGATGGTGGAACGGCGATGTCGCCGCTCCTAAAGCCGATGGCCTGCGCATGCCGGGCTCCTCTTCCCGGCAGGCGCAGACTGAAGGCTATTTCGAAAGGTCGATCAGAATTTTCAGATGCGTGCCGGCCGGATCGAGCAGCGCATCGAAGCCCTCGGTCACCGCCGTATCCAGCGTGATGCGTTTGGTGACGATCTTCGTCGCCGGCAGCAGGCCGGAGGCAATGAGCCGGATGACGCGTGGCCAATAATGGGTCGGATAGGCCCAGGAGCCCTTGATCTCCAGATCACGGAAGGTCACCTGGAACCAGTCGATCGGGTTTTCATGCGGGTGCAGCCCGGTCTGGACGACGACGCCCTGCTTGCGCACGGCGTCAACGCAGGCCTTGAGCGCATGTTCATTGCCCACACATTCGATCGCCACATCGCAGCCGACCTTGCCTTCGGTTGCCGAGCGGACGACGTCTCCGACATTGTCGCGCTTTGGGTTGATGGTGATGACGTCAGGGATGACGTTACGGGCAAGCTCGAGGCGGGCATCATTGAGATCGGAGACAAAGAGCTGGGCAGCGCCGGCTGCGCGTGCGGCCAGAAGCGTCAACATGCCGATGGGGCCGGCACCCGTAACCAGAACGCTGTTTCCGGCGGTAACGCCACCGCGATCACAGGCATAAACGGCAACGGCCGAGGGTTCCACCAGTGCGGCCTCTTCGTCGGTCATCTCGTCCGGAATTTTCTGGACGTTGTATTCGTTGACCAATGCGGATTCCGCCATGCCGCCGCCATCCCAGCTGAGGCCGACCAGTGCCAGCTGCGTGCTGAGGTGGAAAAGGCCACGATCAGCGAAATAATCGCCGGATCGCGGCATGACGAGCGGCTGGATGGAGACGCGGTCACCGACACTGACGGAGGTGACGCCTTCGCCGATCGCCTCAACCACGCCGCCGAATTCATGGCCCAGAATTTGCGGGCCATGGGCACCGGTAAAAGGATGCGGTTCGGTGGGAATGAAGATCGGGCCATAGCTATATTCATGCAGATCGGTGCCGCAGATGCCGACGAAACGGTTGCGGACGAGGACCTGCCCCGGGCCGGGCCGTTTCGGCTCGGCAATGTCTTCGATCCGCAAATCCCTGGCTGCATGAAATCTGAGCGCGCGCATGTTTTCTCCTCGATGGCACTTGATGCCAGAGAAGCTGCAATGCCCATGCCAGCAGGGTTTTCCCCACCGGAGGCCTGAAATTGCTGGGTTTTACGGAATGGCCATTTTTGCAACCTGCCACAGCTGTGGCGCTACAGCTGTGGCATATGCCTCACCTTCAGTGAGGTTTTCCAATACCGAGGCGCCGTATACGGCGGTGGAGGGTCGTGCGGTCTATACCGAGCCGGCGGGCGGCCTCCGATACATTGCCGTTGCAGGCGGCCAGCAAGGCGCGAAGGTCGGTGCCGTTGCTGTCGATCATGGGCGTGGAGGATGCGGGGGTGAGCTGCTCCGGAAGGTCTTCCACAGTAATCACACCGTCGTCGCAAAGGGCTGCTGCAAAGGCGATCGCATTGTCCAGCTCACGAATATTGCCCGGCCAGCGGTGGTGCAGGATTGTCAGGCGGGCAGCGTTGGAAAGCGTCAGCGGCCGGCCGGGCATGCCGTGTTTTTCGAGTATCCTGTCGAGAAGCCACGGAAAATCGTCGCGCTCGCTAAGCGCCGGCAGCGTCAGGACCGCCGCGTTCAGCCGATAATAGAGATCTTCGCGGAATGCACCTGTTCGCACCATGTCGTTCAGGGGACGGTGAGATGCCGAAATCACTCTGAAATCCACTTTCTGCGGGGTGGAACCACCAACAGGCAGAACCTCGCCTTCCGCCAGAACGCGCAAAAGCCGGCTCTGGGCCGCAAACGGCATGTCGCCGATCTCGTCGAGGAAAAGCGTCCCGCCCTGCGCCTCTTCCACCAGCCCCTTGCGACCTTTCGCCAGAGCGCCGGTGAAGGCGCCCGGCAGATAACCGAACAGTTCACTTTCGATCAGCTGTTCGGGGATGGCAGCGCAATTGACGGCGACGAAGCGGCCGGAAACACCGCTGGCATCGTGAATGATGCGGGCGAGGTGCTCCTTGCCGGTACCGGTCTGGCCCTGCAACAGGATGGGTAGTCTTGCGGGTGCGAGTTTCTCCACCTTCCGCCTGAGATTTCGAACCGCCGGGCCGTCACCGCCGATCCTCTCCGTTACCGGCTGCGGTTTCGAGCGGGCAAGCGGAACGGTCGACCTGCGCTGTTGTGGTTCGATCGCGTGCGCATAAAGCACGGTCCCGTCTCTGACGATGATGCGTCTGTCCTGGGGCAGGCTGGAGCGGGTAAGTGAGGCAAGCTCATCGAAATCGGCTTCGAAAAACTCCTCCACCCGCTGTCCAAGAAGGCGCTCGGGCATGCGCCAGTCGAGGCCGCGGGAGGCGGCGAGAAGACGGGCTGCGGCGTGTGTCATGCCGGTGATGCGGCCGGAGCCGTCAACCGACAGCGCCGCTTCCGGGTCGACATCCAGAAATTCGGGCGCGCCTGCAAAGCGCAGAACGAGATCATGCCGGCTGCTTGCCATCAGATTGGCAAGTTCGATCCTGCGTACCGTCGATGAAACGAGGTGGCGGGCCATGTTCTGGCTTGTCTTCAGGATCGGCGAACTGAGCAGCGAAATATCCAGTACGGCGGTGAGCGCGCCCTGCGTATCGTAGATCGGCGCTGCCGTGCAGGAGAGCGGCGTGTGCGTGACATCGAAATGATCGGTCTGGTGGATGGTGAGCGGCTCGCCCGTTGCGATGCAGGCACCGACGGCACAGGTGCCGGCGCGGGGTTCCGACCATTCCGAGCCCAGATAAAGCCCGGCCTTGCGCAGATTATTGTTGAAGGAGGGATCGCCCAGGAACTCAACCGTCACGCCCTGCCGATCGGAAAGGAGAAGGACGTAATTCTGCTCGGCCACCTGCCGGTAAAGCCGTTCCAGGCCGGAGCGGGCAATGTGCACAAGGTCTTCCGCCTGCTGGCGATGCTCGCGAAGACGTGTCTCGGAAACGATGACCGCTTCGCGCGCCTTGGTCGGATCAAGCTGGTAGGTGTCGAGGCAACGCCGCCAGGATTCCAGCACCACCGCATCCCGGCCGGTATTCCTGCCCTGACCGACGGTCTCGATTTCCTTGATGTGATCCGAAAAACCCATAAACCACCGGCTCTGGACAGCCGCCTCCCGTGATTTTTCCGGCGATCATAACCAGTTTTATGAAACCTGGCTAATCTTCCGGCGATTTTTCAGCCCGTGGGATCGGATGAACTGGCGGCGCTATGTGAGGCCGGGTTTCCCTTCATGGTCCGGGCATCATCAACTGACATTTGAGCTGCGTGTCTGCAAACGTCGCAACCGGACCTCCATCTGCCTTTTTGCCTGAATGTCACCGCACCTGATGGCCACGGCCACGCCTTCCACCCAGGCCACTGCGGCACCGTCATTGTCTCCCAACCGCGCTCGGCACTCGCCGAGTTCCGCCCAGACCGCCGAATAGTCGGGATTCTGCCGGATGGCCTCTTGCAGATGTTGCGCGGCGTCTTCGAACTGCCGCGCTTCCACCAGCGCCTTCGCGATGGAAAAGCGCAGGACGGCGCTATCCCTTCCGCTTTCCAACACCTTCATGAGCTTTTCAATCATCGTTATTCCGTTGCAATGGTGGTGCCTGTTGCAAATCGGTACGACGTCAAGCGTGGTTGAGGTCAAGCGAAGATTTCGGCCCTTTTGGCAGGGTGTTTCACTTCGCCATGCGCCGCAATGCAACCGGGTCCCATATGTCGTCAAGCGGCCCCTTGAGGGCGGTTCGCGGGGGAATGAGTTGCGGTTCGATGATGGTGACGTCGGGTTCCGTCCGGTTTTCCTCCAGCAGTTCGAAGCCTTTTTCGAGCATCTGCGCGATATCGGGTTTGATCATGTAAACCGGGAAGGGAAGAAAAGACGCGAAGGGGTCGTAGTCGAAGCAGCCGACGACGATGTCGCCAAAGGCCTCGCCGTCATGGCGCCCCATGAAACGCAGCAGCCCCTCGAAATTGATCGAGGAATTGACGAAGAAACAGCGGGGCAGGCGGCCCCTGCGGGCAAAGAAACGCTCAAATGCCAGTTCCGTCATGTGCGGTGAATAGCCGGTGATCTCGATGTCATCACCGCTCTCAACGCCGAAATAATCGGCTTTCGCGGCATGAAAGCCGTCAATACGCTCGCGGCTGGCGTGGTCGTCATGGCCGCCGAACAGTATGACGTCATCCGGGCCAAGAGGACCGCCCTTTTCCGCATGGGCAAGGATCGCCGCTGTCAAAATTTCCGCGCCGTGCCGGTTGTCGGAAATGACCGAGGAGACAAATTTGCCCGGCAGGTCGATGTTCACATGCGGAAGGGCCGCGCGTGCGCAGACCTGATGCACGCCATCGGGATCTGTCACACCGGCGATGAAGAGGGCATCGATCGAATAGGCGATCAGGGTCTCGACGGTGCGCCGCTCCTCCTCGGGGTCGCGCCGGCCGGAAACGACCATGGGCGACAGGCCACGTTTGCGGGCTTGCCCCTCGAAGGTTTGCGCCATCGATGAAAAGAACCGGTTGTCATAAACCGGCACCAACAGTCCGACGAGGCCGGATTTCGAACTTCTGAGGCCGCGCGCCTGCAGGTTGGTGGTGTAGCGCTGGGCCTTGGCGAGCGAGAGAATCTTGTCAGCGGTCTCCTCCGAAATCCGCCGCTTGCGCCATGATCCGTTCAACACCGCACTGACCGTCGAGGCGGAAGCGCCGGACAATATCGACAAGTCATAAATGGTGGCTTTCTTGGAACTTATGCCCGTCACTGTGATCTCCCCAACTGATTCCAATTATTAGAGCACGCATCCCCTTGACGGAAGGGCGCTTCATGTTATGGTTATTGCACCATCGATTGTGCAAATTGGCAATATCGATTGTGCATGGTGGTTGCTGTGGGAGTGGCAAGGGAGAGTCTCGAATAAGCGAGATGAGAAATTTTGAACGCGTCCGGGAAAAACGGGCTGCGGGCGGATTTTGTTTGCCGAATTTTTGAGGAGGAACATCAATGAAGAAAATTATTGCTGCGGCGGTTGGTCTGTCGCTTGCGTTGCTCTCATCCGCAGCCTTTGCCGAAGGGCCGAAGGTTGGCGTCGTTGTGAAGATCGGCGGTATCCCGTGGTTCAACGCCATGGAGGCCGGTATCAAGGAGCAGAGCAAGAAGCTCGGCGTTGACGGTTTCATGGTCGGTCCCACCAGTGCCGACCCGGCCCTGCAGGTTCGCGCGATCGAAGACCTGATTGCCCAGAAGGTCGATTTCATCGGTGTCGTGCCGAATGATGCCAAGGTGCTGGAGCCCGTGCTGAAAAAGGCGCAGGCCGCTGGCATCAAGGTCATCACCCATGAATCCCCGAAGCAGCTCGGCGCCGACTGGGATTTCGAACTCGCCTCCGCCAAGGGTTTCGGTGAAGCGCATGGCAAACTGCTCGCGGAAAAAATGGGCGGCAAGGGTTCTTATGCCGTCTTCGTCGGTTCGCTCACCGTTCCGCTTCACAACGCCTGGGCCGATGCCGCCATCGCCTATATCAAGGCAAACTATCCCGACATGAAGCTGGTCGGCGACCGCTACGGTGTGGCGGAAGATCTCGACAAGAGCCGTTCGACCGCACTTGACCTGATGTCGGCCAATGCCGACCTCAAGGGCTTCCTTGCCTTCGGTTCGCAGGGGCCGATCGGCGCCGGACGTGCCGTCGAAGAGCGGCGTAAGGACGGCAAGGTCTTCGTCATCGGTCCGTTCTCTCCGGGGCAGGGCGCCAAGCTGATCAAATCTGGCGCGCTGACGGGTGGCTTCATGTGGAACCCGAAGCAGGCCGGTGAAGTCTTCATCACGCTCGCCGACCGTATCGCCAAGGGCGAGACACCCAAAGCCGGCGACAATATCGAAGGTCTCGGCACCATCAATCCCGAGGGTAACACCATCGTCGTCGACCAACTCTTGAAGATCGACAAGGAAAGCATCGACAAGCTCGTTTCCATGGGCCTCTGATCCTCCCCAAGGCCGAAGGCGTCGCGCGGGGAAAACGCCCGCGCGACGTCCAACCGAAATTTATGCCGAGCGCCACGTCTGCGATGCTTTCGCGGCGAAAGGAGAGATACGCTATCATGAGCGCAGAACCGCTCCTGTCCCTCAAGAATGTCAAGGTCACCTTTGGTGGCGTGCGCGCCTTGAAGGGCGTTTCCTTCGAGGTCAATCCGGGGGAAGTGCATTGCCTTGCCGGCGAAAACGGCTGCGGCAAAAGCACCCTGATCAAGGTCATTACCGGGGTCTACACGCCGCAAAGCGATGCCGAGCTCTATTTCGATGGCAAACCCATCGCTGCTATGACCCCGACGCTGGCGCAATCGCTTGGCATTCAGGTGATCTGGCAGGATCTGGCGCTGTTCGATGAAATGACGGTGGCAGAGAATATCGGTTTCCAATATGCGGTGAACGGCAGATTTGGGCTGGTCGACAAGCGCGCAATCGAGAAGGCTGCCGAAAAAGCGCTGGCGCGTCTCGGCGTCTCGTTCGATCTCGACCGGCCGCTCAAGGAGCTGCCGATTGCCCAGCGCCAGATCGTGGCGATTGCCCGCGCGCTGGTTGGCGAAGCCCGTCTCGTTTTCATGGATGAACCCACCGCATCGCTGACGCAGTCGGAGACGGATTATCTGATCGACATCGTCCGCAACCTCTCGGCATCCGGTGTCGCGGTCGTCTTCGTCTCGCATCGTCTGGCGGAAGTGCTGGAGATATCGGATCGCATCACCGTTTTGCGGGACGGATCGCTTGTTGGTGTTTTCCCGGTCGAAGGCATGACCCAGTCGCGCGTGACCGAGCTGATGACCGGCCGCAACTTCGACAGCGCCGTCATTGCCGCCGACCACGATGACAAGCCTGTCGTTCTTTCCGTGCGCGGCCTGAGCCGGGCGGGTGAGTTCGAGGATGTTTCCTTCGATCTGCGGCGCGGAGAAACGCTCGGCATCACTGGCCTGCTCGGGGCCGGACGCACGGAACTGGCCCTGACGCTGTTTGGCATGCACCGGCCGCAATCGGGCGAAATTCTCATCGATGGAAAGAAGGTGGATTTCCATTCCAACCGGGACGCGATCCGGGCGGGTGTTGCCTATCTCTCCGAAGACCGACTGTCGCTTGGCCTGAACCAGCCGCAATCCATTGCCGACAATCTCGTCATGGCCTCGCTCGATAAGTTGCTGAGCGGCGGCCTCATCTCGCCATCGAAAAAGGCGGATGTCGTTTCCCGCTGGATTTCAGCACTCGGGGTGAAGATCGGCCTGCCGGAAGATCCGATCCGCACGCTCTCAGGCGGCAACCAGCAGCGTGTGGCGATTGCCAAATGGCTGGCGATCGGGCCGAAAATACTCATCCTCGATGCGCCGACCGTGGGTGTCGATGTCGGTGCCCGCGCCGGCATCTTCGAAATCGTCCGCAAGCTCGCGGCAGAGGGCCTGTCGATCATCGTCATCTCCGACGAAGCGCCAGAAGTCTATTTCAATACAGACAGGGTCATCCACATGGTCGAAGGCCGCTTCCACGCCACCTATGATCCGCGACGCCTGTCGCTGACCGAACTGGAGGCCGCCATCTATGCGTAGGCTCATCCTCGGACATACGACCGAATTCACGTTGCTTGTGGTCATGGTCCTGCTCTGCACCGGGCTTTCTTTCGCCACCGACCGTTTCCTCACCATTTCCAACGCCTTCGATGTGCTGAATGTCTCGGCGGTCAACATCATCTTTGCGGTCGGCTTGCTTGTCGTGCTGATCTCCGGCGGTATCGACATTTCCTTCGCGGTCGCGGCCTCCGTCGTTCAATATGTCACGGTGCTGGCGCTCAATGCTCTCGGCGGCGGTAACTGGGCGGAGGGTTTCATCATCGCCGGTGCCGTTGGCCTCAGTCTCGGTTTCGTCAACGCCTTCCTCGTCTGGCGGCTGAACATCATCTCCATCGTCGCGACCATCTCCACCTTCAACATCTTCTTCGGCCTGTTGATGTTCTTTACCAAGGGCGTGTCGATCTATGACCTGCCGGAATGGCTTTCGACGCGCGTGGTGTTTTACGAACGCGAAATGTCCGATGGTTCCTGGGTGGAACTGACGCTGCCTGTGGTGGTGATGATCCTCTGCTGCGTCGCCACCTGGTTCATGATTTCGCGCACCACTGTCGGACGCAAGCTCTATGCCTTCGGTGACAATCCGGAAGGCGCTCGCCGCTTCGGCATCAATATCGGCGCCATGCACTATATTTCCTTCGGCTGGCTTGGCCTGATGGCGGGCATTGCCGGGCTCATGCAGGCGCATTACGCGCAGGAGGTGGTGCCCAACGCGCTTTATGGTCGCGAGCTGGATGTGCTTGCTGCCACCGTGCTTGGCGGCGCGCGGCTCGGCGGCGGCAAGGGCTCCGTCATTGGCTGTGTGCTCGGGGTGCTGATGGTGTCGATCACCCAGAACGGCCTCAACCTGATGGGCGTGTCGCCCTTTGCCTTCAAGATGATCGTCGGCGCCATCATTCTCGTCGCCATCACACTCTCTTCGACCCGCTTCGACAAGCTTCTGCCGAGTGCGCTCCGCACATCCACGAAAAAGGGGAGCGTGCAGCGATGAACAGCCTCATCCGGAAATTCAACGCGATCTTCGGGGCCGACATGGCGGGCCCGGTGATTGCCTTCATCGCCGTCATGCTCATCTTCGGAACCTTTGCGGACAACTTCCTGTCGCTCGCAACATTCGGTTCGGTCGCCTTCCAGCTGCCTGAGCTTGGTTTGCTGACACTGGCGATGCTGTTGCCGCTGCTGACGGGCGGGATCAATCTGTCCGTCACCTTTGCGGCCAATCTGTCCGGGCTTGCCGCAGCCTGGGTGCTGCAGGCCCATGGTGGGGTGGATGCGCCGCCGAGCGCATTCCTGCTTGCCTGCCTTGCCGCACTTGTCACCGGCGGAGCCGCCGGAGCGATGACGGGAGCGGCGATAGCCTACACCCGCGCCCACCCCATTCTGGTGACGCTGTCGATGATGATCTTCCTGCGCGGACTGGGCGAGTTTCTGACGCGCGGCGGCGATGTCTCCGGTTTTCCGGCCTATATGGCGCCGCTCGGTCACGGCACGCTTCTTGGCCTGCCGATCCCGCTTCTGATTTTTACCGTCTGCGTCGGCCTTTGGCATGTGCTGTTGACGCGCACCAAGCTCGGCTTCGGCCTGTTGATGATCGGCTCGAATATCGAGGCTGCGCGTTATTCCGGTCTCAATACCCGCAAGATTCAGGTGCTCGTTTATACGCTATCGGGTCTGATGTGTGCTGTCGCCGGCATCATCATGCTTGCCCGTTTTAACTCCGTGCGTGTCGGCCATGGGGAATCCTATCTGCTGATCACGGTGCTGGCGGCCTTTCTCGGTGGCATCAATCCGTTCGGCGGTTTCGGCCGGGTGCTACCCGTCTTCGTCGCGCTCATCGTGCTGCAGCTCCTGTCGTCCGGCCTCAATCTTCTCGGCGCCAACCAGCATCTGGCGACCGCGCTGTGGGGCGTGCTGATGATCGTCGTCATGGCGGCGCGCGGCCTGTTTTCCAGTTACTTCGCATCTCTCAGAAAGAAGGTATGACGTGAAGGGCCTCGGTGTTCACGCAATGATGTGGTCTCTGAAATGGGACCATGAAAATGCCGCCCGCGCCATTGCCGGTGCAGCCAGTTATGGTCAGGACTTCATCGAAATCCCGCTTGTCGATATCGCGTCCGTCGATGCGGAACACACGCGCAGCCTGCTTGAGCAGCATGATCTCAGTGCTGTCTGTTCGCTCGTGCTGCCGGAACCGGCCTGGGCTTCTGTCCGTCCGCAAGCCGCTGTCGAGCATCTCAAGGCCGCCCTCGACAAGGCTTCCGCCATGGGGGCGAAGGCGCTGACCGGCGTCACCTATGGCGGCACCAATGAGCGCACCGGTTTTCCGCCGACGCAGGGTGAATATGACAATCTGACAAGGGCGCTCTCCGAGGCCGCCCGCCACGCAAGAACGCTCGGCCTGCAATTCGGCATCGAGACCGTCAACCGTTATGAAAACCATCTGCTCAACTCCGCCAAACAGGCGGTGGCGCTGGTGGAGCGCATCGGTGCCGACAATATCTTCATCCATCTCGATACCTTCCATATGAACATGGAAGAAAAGGGCATAGCCAACGGCATCATCGCTGCCCGCAACCATCTGAAATATATGCATATGTCGGAAAGCGACCGCGGCACGCCGGGTTTCGGCAACGTCGCCTGGGACGAGGTGTTTTCGGCGCTTGCGGCCATAAGGTTCACCGGCGTCCTTGCCCTTGAGGGCTTTGCCGCGATGCCGGTGGAGATGGCGGGTGCGATTTCGACGTGGCGGCCCGTCGCGGCCAGCACTGAAGAGTCCCTGGAGAAGGGGCTGGCCTTTCTACGCGACAAGGCAAATCAGTACCGGATTTTCGAATAGCCGGTGGCGAGAACCACTTTTCGAGGCGAGGAGCATCTTGAGTAAAATTGACGATAATGCCGGTGAAATTGCCGGCCTCGCGCTGAAGCGTTTTGCCGGCTCGAATGGCCGGCGCGTGATGATTGCGATTGCCGGCGCCCCCGGATCGGGAAAATCAACTCTTGCCGAATGTGTGGTCGACGCACTGAACGCGGGCAACGGCGTGTCCGCTGCGCTGTTTCCGATGGATGGCTTTCATTATGACGATGCCGTGCTTGAGGCGATGAACCGGCGTGCCTTCAAGGGTGCCATCGATACCTTCGACGCGCACGGGCTGCGCCATATGCTTGAACGTCTCAAGGCTAATGAGGACGATGTCGTTGCCGTGCCGGTCTTCGATCGCGCCATCGAGATTGCCCGCGCCGGCGGCCGGCTGATCCCGCAATCCGTCGATATCATCGTCTGTGAGGGCAATTATCTCCTTGCCAGCCAGTCGCCATGGCATCGTCTCAAATCAATCTTCGATCTCACAGTTTTCGTCGATGTCGAGGAGGACGATCTGCGTGCGCGGCTGCGAGACCGCTGGCTGAGCTTCGGTCTCGGCGAGGAGGAGATCAACCGCAAGGTGGAGGAGAACGATCTTCCCAATGGCCGCTTCATCACGTCCACAAGCGCGGAACCTGATTTTCGCGTCAGAAATCCGGGAAAAGGCGCCGCGTCCTGAGCCCGCCTGAATGACTGCGCCTCCCTATTCAAAGTCAAGCGAAACAGAAAAACGAAAGAGACACCCATGAAACACGGCATCTATTATTCTTACTGGGAACATGAGTGGAGCGCCAAGTTCGGTCCCTATATCGAGAAGGTCGCCAAGCTCGGTTTCGACATCATCGAAGTCGCCGCACACCACATCAACGAATATGGCGACGCCGAACTCGCGACCATCAGGCAGAGCGCCAGGGATAACGGCATCATCCTCACCGCCGGCATCGGCCCGTCGAAAACGAAGAACCTGTCGTCGGAAGATGCTTCGGTGCGTGCGGCCGGCAAGGCGTTCTTTGAACGGACCCTTTCCAATGTCGCCAAACTCGACATCCATACCATCGGCGGTGCTCTGCATTCCTATTGGCCGATCGATTATTCGCAGCCCGTCGACAAGGCAGGCGATTATGCGCGCGGCGTCGAGGGCATCAACGGGATCGCTGATTTCGCCAATGATCTCGGTATCAATCTGTGCATCGAAGTCCTCAACCGTTTTGAAAACCACGTCCTCAACACGGCGGCCGAAGGCGTCGCTTTCGTGAAGGATGTCGGCAAGAACAATGTGAAGGTCATGCTGGATACGTTCCACATGAACATCGAGGAAGACAGCTTTGGCGAGGCCATCCGAACGGCTGGCCCGTTGCTGGGTCATTTCCACACCGGAGAGAGCAATCGCCGCGTTCCGGGCACAGGCAGGATGCCGTGGCATGAAATCGGTCTTGCGCTTCGCGAGATCAATTACACCGGCGCGGTCGTCATGGAGCCCTTCGTGAAGACGGGCGGCACCATCGGCTCGGATATCAAGGTCTGGCGTGACCTCAGCAATGGCGCCGATATCGCGAAAATGGATGAGGATGCCCGCAATTCACTGGCATTCTCCCGCTTCGTCCTTGGTGGCTGATTTGCGATCATATCCTGACCGGGCGGCCGCGATTTGCGGTCGCCCGGTTCGGCACTGCCACCATCCGCGAGTTGAACAGGCCATCGCTTGCGGCTAAAACTCCAGTGTCTCTTCAGGATCAAAACGATCCGCCCAAGGCCACTGGTTTCATGATCCCTGTCGCACTGCCATCCGTCGAAGCGCTGCTTTTCCTCGCCTTCCTTCTCGTCACGACTTTCGTCTGGATCGTCTGGACACTGGGGCTTGTCCTTCGATATGCGGCGGGACGCTGGAAGCGGCCGATGCTGCTGCCCTATGGGCTGGTAAGCGCTGTCGCAATTTTCACCCTGTGGCAGATCGGTGATTTTTATATCCAGATGAATGCCTATGAAAATGAGAGGGTGGCGCGATACCGCCCGGAACTCTCGGAGCCGACACGCCTTGGCCAGATCGATATGCCCAAAGGCACGAAACTCGAACTGTCGGTCGCCGATACACCGGAATCCTTCAATCGCGCCCTGTTTCCGCATCCCGTATCGGTCGCGAATATCGATGCCGTGGAGATCGCCCGTTATATCTCGATCAAAACCAACGAGAATTACGAGACGATCGGCTTTACGCCTGACAATATGCGGATAACCGGCAAGGGCGTGACTACCCAGAGCGGCTGGCGCTGTGACGCGACACAGCCTGTGCAATTCGACCTGAAGCCCGATGGCGGCATATCCGCCTTCAGCACATGTATTCTCGCCGATGGCAATGTTGTTGATGGCATCACCTTGCCGAAAGGTACGTTCCTGCGGTCCTCAACCGGCAATGTCTACACCGATGGCTTTGTCGATTCCGACAGATGGGTTCTCGATACGCCGGAAGGTCAGGGCGTCCGGATCGATAATTTCGATCTTTCGGAGGCAACACTTGCCCTTGATGGCGAGCGAAAACTCCACGAGGTTCGAAGAGGCGTCCTGTCAAAAGATGCAACGCTCGGAACGCATCACCATGCCGCCGGCAGCACTGTTCGTTATAATCCCCGGCATCTTCGCAATGACTATCCCGGTGCGTGGCTGATAGCTCCGCCTCTGCCCGCCTCCGATGCTCCACCGGTTCCGGCGCATGATATCGTGCAGGGCAGAGACGGAAAGCTTCTGGCCGTTCTCGCGAACTGAGCCCCGCGGGGCGCGAGATGCCTGGGCATGGCTTCCGGTAGTTACCTTACCAGCCATAACTGAAGGTCAGGCCGCTGCCGTTGTCGCCATCCTGCACCACATTGGTGTCCGTGTTGCGGCCATACTGGAAAATGCCATAGGCATTGTTGTTGCCGTTCTGCTGAAGTGTCGCGGAATGGCCGTTGCCGCGTTGCCGGATGAAGCCGAGATTGCCGCCGCCATTCTGGGCGATGCCCGCCGCATTGCCGCGGCCGAACTGCTTTATGTCGGCATCCTTGAAGTTGCGGTAAAGCGAATAGGCGCGCAGCCCGGTCGAAAGCAGATCGCCATCAGCACTATTGCTCGGTGCGAGATCAAAGGAGATGCGGCCACCGGCATGGGCAGGTGCTGCAAATCCGACCGGTGCCAGACCGCCAACAAGCATGGTGACGGTGAGAAGTTTCAATATGTTGCGGGCCATTCTTATCTCCATCTGTCAGCACCTTGCCGATGATCCATAATTGCATCCCGCAACTGAACCCGACCGGAATTACCCATTCACATCGCGTTCAGTCACTCGGCGCGCGCAAAAGAAAAGGGCGCCGGAACCGGCGCCCTCTCAGATGAAAATTTATGGCGCGCGGCGACTTAATCGCCGCCGATCTGCTTCGTGCAACTGAAGCTCCTGCCATCGATCACGAGATCGAGCACCGCCTTGTAGCGGGCTCCCTTCGCATCGAGCGTCACCGAGCTCAGCAGTTGCGAACGTCCGGCAGCGGCGTTGAAGTCGCCTCCCTGGCTGATGACGGAACTGCCGCTGCCGCCTGATTTTTCGACGTGAAAGGAGTAGGTCCCGCCGGCACCGGTGTCACCCTTGGCGAGGGCCTCCAGCTTCACCATGCCCGCCTGCGGTGTCGCCTTGATCTCGCAGAGCTGTCCGTCGGCCGGTTCCTTTGCAGTCGAGATGGCCGCAACGGCGCCGACAGGAAGCAGGGCCAGCGCGAGGATTGCCGCCAGGCGGCGCGACTGTCTGAGGGTATGGGGCATGGTTCGTCTCCCAATGATCCGATGTTTTGATCGACCCGTTTCACGTCATTGCAGGCTGCTTACGGGCAGGCCTGCACGAAGGCCGCGACATTGTCGTTGCCGCCCTGGCTCACATTGGCGCTGCAGCCACGGCCAACCTGAACACCGGCGGCGATGTTGCCATTGCCGTCCTGGGTCAGGATGGTGGTGTGGTTGGAACCGAACTGGCCGATGCCGGCCACGTTGCGATTGCCGTTCTGATAGGTGGAACCGTAATTGTCTTGCCCTTCCTGACCGACAGCCGAAAGGTTACGATGACCATATTGATGGCCGACGATCCGGTTGTAACCGCCATTCTGGTAGGTGCGGATCCGGTTGCCATAACCTTCCTGCGCGCCGCCGGCAGAATTGGACCAGCCATATTGTTCGATGCGCACATCATTGGCCATGGCGGGTGCCGCAGCAGAGATGCCAACGAGAGCAACGAGTGCACTTGCAATGAAAGACTTCCGGATCATGACTGTGTCTCCTCAGGCGGATGGGACCGCGGTTGAACGTCTTTGTTTTAGACGGTCCCATTGGAACGGAAGCTGAAGAGACTATTCAGTCGGAGTTCATGCGCCGGAAGCGGCAGGTTGCTCCTGCAGGGTGTGCCGGTGTCAGACCAGAGCCAGGATACGCGCCGGCCCACCCGTTCCGCCGCGATGTTTGGGTGCGCCGACGATTATGGTCGCGCCCTTGACCGGCAGGGCCTCGAGGTTGTTCAGGCCTTCGATCCCGTAACGCCCGGCCGGGAGCCAGGAATTGTGAACGGCGAAATCTGCCGAATTGCCCGGGTCCAGTGAAAGCGTGTCAACGCCAATGGCGACGGCGTCGCGCTCGAGCAGAAGGTCGGTCGCGGACTTGCCGAAACCGGGGAAGGCGAATTTTCCGGCGTCGTCGTTGCGGAATGACGGGCTTTTCACTTTCGTCGCCCAGCCGGAGCGCAGAGCCACGACCGCACCTGCCGGTATGTCGCCATTTGCGGAGATCCAACGCTCGATGTCTTCGGCCTCGACGGTGGAATTGGCATCTTCTTTCGCGCGGTCGGTAATATCGATGATGACCAGCGGCGCGACGAGTTTCTGCGGCTCCAGCTGATCGACGCTCGCGCCGTTGGCACTGAAGTGGAACGGTGCGTCGATATGCGTCCCGGTATGTTCGTAGATGGTGAGCTTGTGGAGCTGATAACCGCTCTTGGCGATCTCTTCCGCCCACTCGAACTCTATTCCCGGTTTGCCGTCGAATGTGGGAAATGTGGAATCATAGGCGTGGGTAAGATCGACGACCTGCCGGGGTGACTGTGCCAGCGCCGGGGCCGCGAGGCTGCCCGCCGCCATTGCCGTTACGCCGGCCACCGCACCTTTGAACAGCAGGCGTCGTGACAGCATGTTCCGTTTCACGTTCTCGATTACGCAGCTATTGCACATGCCTCAGTCCCTCCATTGAGAAATCCCTGATTGCAAGGGTAGCGCAAAGGTGGAGTGACGCAAGGCAGGAGCCCCACTGATTTTTGACCCGTATTTACATCGCGGTTTCGGCAAGCCGCCGCCCATAGGCGGCAATTCCCTTGCCCACCGGCAGGCGGGTTCTCTGATATCGCGAAAGGGCAGTGGGCAGATCGTCCGTTTGCCGCAGCACATCGCGCAACGCCATCGCGTCGCCCGCGGCCTTGGAAACGCCCATCGCCGTGTGAGGGCGAACGACAAAGGCGGCATCGCCGACCAGCGCGATACGCTGCGACACCATCTCTCCGGCCTCATAGTCAAAAATGCCCTGGATGGATGGGGTTTCCTCCGCTTCCACGGCGAGCGCCAGTTGCGGCGGCAGAAGCGAAAACGCGTCTTCGCGCAATTGCCTGCGGCGATGCTCCGAGAGTTCTCCACGCGGCAGGGAATGTTCGAAATGCCGGCCGTCGCGGCCGGTGAAGGTCAAGTCAAGCTCATCAGTCGTCGTCGGGCGATACCAGACCCAGTTGTAACGGCGCTGCCCCGGCTGTGTCTCACCACGCGGTCCCGGCACGAGATAACCCAGAACATGAATTCCGGGCGCGATGTAGAAAGCAAAGCGGTCGAGCAGCAGGGCCGCATCGGCAGGCAATGCTGTTTCGGGGATAAGCCCGCGCCAGGCGACATAACCCGCATAGGCGTTTTCCGAATGGCGGTTGACGGCGCTCCGGATTGCAGAACCCAGACCGTCCGCGCCGATCACCAGATCGGCGCGTTCCTCTGTGCCGTCGGCGAAGGACAGCGTCACCCCTTCCGGGTCTTCCCGAACGGCATCGACCTGATGTCCGAGACGATAGGTATCGGCGTGGAGACGGGAGGATACGCGTTCAAACAGATAGTCCCATGAAACCTGCATCTGCGGCGTTTTTTGGCGCTGGGCGACCCGGCCATCGGCATCGAGGTAGATGCGTTCCTTTGCAACCACCCCGACATGGGCGACGTCTTCGCAGCCGATCTGACCGAGAACCTCGAACAGGTCTTGCTGCGGCACCAGCCCCGCACCGCGCCCGGCGAGGCCGGACGACGAGCGTTCATAAACTCTCACATCGTGTCCGTCCTCCTGCAGCAATATCGCCGTAAAGAGACCGGCAAGCGAGCCGCCGGCGATGCGGATTGTCAATGGTTTCATGGCTCGTTCCTGTCTTTCGAAAGTGTTTTGCGGCGTAATGTCTGGTCTTCGCCAGAAAGACCGGCGGATCGGACATGCCGAAACGCCGGTCTATAAGCGGACAGGGTATTCAACCCGGCATGATCGCTGGCTGGTTTGCGGGAAATTTCGCCACATCCTCGATGCTGACGTTCAGGTGCTGGGCCACCAGCGCCGGCGGGGTATGGGTCAGCCAGGACGACAGGCTGACCTCCTGATATTCGGCGGCCTTGAAGACCGCGACGAATTGCAGGTCGGTCTTCCCGGTATTTTCGATGATGTGACCCTGGCTTCTTTTCACATAGCCAATATCGCCGGCACGGAAATCGGCGGTCTGGCTGCGCGGGCCCGCGTCGAACACGGTCATCCGGCCTTCGCCCTTGATCCAGTATTGCCATTCATCCGCATTGGGGTGCCAGTGCATTTCACGCACGCCGCCGGGCTTGATCGTTTCGATGGCGGCGGCAATGGTTTTGGACACGGTAAAGGCGCTGCTGTCCGCAAGGCGAATGACGCCGGCGGTATTTTCCTTCAGAGGCTTGGATGCCGCGAGCTTGTAGGTGAAGGGGAAAGGCGGCAGACCGGCACCGGCAACGGCTTCCTGATCCCTGGAGAGTGGTCCCGGCTCCTTGCCTTGGAAGATCCAGAGGTTCTGCAGCGGAATGTTGCGGAACACATCCTGCGCGACGCCGAAATTCTTGGCCAGCAGTTCGGGGGAGGTATGCGCCAGCCAGTCCGTCAGAAGCAAGGTGCCATATTCGGATTGATCGCCTTCGTCGAACACGATGACGAATTCGCATCCATCAGGACCAAGGCCCTGCAGCGAATGGGGGTAACCGGCCGGAAAATACCAGAGGTCACCGGCCTCGACATCCTGCACATAGGCGCGACCCTGTGGATCGAGCACGGTGATGCGGCAGCGGCCATTGGTCATGATCGCCCATTCGGCGGCACGGTGCCAGTGCATCTCGCGAATGCCGCCCGGTCCGAGCCGCATGTTGACGCCGGAGACGGCATCCGAAATCGCGAAGTCCGACTTGGTCACCTGACGGGCCCAGCCGCCGTTCTGGATACGCTTGGCGGCATTGTTGAACGAGCCCCAGAAGAGCTGCATGTCGCCGACATCGGTCGCGGGCGGGCTCTGGAAGGAGGGAAACTGGTCGTTGATCGCCGGGTTCTTCGGGCCGGGATCGCTGAGCCCCGCGGCATTGGCATTGATGGCTCCCTCGGCGGGCTGGTCGGGATTGCCGAAAGATGCTGCTCCGGCTGCGCTGGCGGCAAGGGCGGTGCCGCCGACGGCGCCGATTGCGAGAACTGCACGTCTGGTCAACGTTTCCATTTCAGAACTCCTTGTTCATGGCGAGTTGGGACGAGCTGTCGATAGAGCGGGTTTGTGATGCGAGCTGGAGCACCGCGATGCGGTCGATCAGTTCGGCATTGAAGAGGCGTTGCTGCAACTGGCAGAAGGCCTTGGGATCGAGTGCGTCATGCCGGTCCGTTTTCCGGGCGGCGCGGGTGGCGACGCAGGAGGTCTTGTCCTCGGCCGGAACAGGCTGCGCGCCATCGTCCGCATCGCTGCCATCCGCAACGGGCGCGGAAAGTCCCGCCAGCCTGTCGATCGTCTGCGGTGCGAGGATGTGCAACGCGCCTGCCGACGTGATCTCTTCGGAGGCCGCGAGCGCCGGTTCGGCATCTCTGATGAGGAGGAGATTGCCGCCGAGCACTGCAATCGCACCCAATGCCAAAACCGCTGCGACTTTGAGACGACGAGGTTTGCGCTCGTCCGCATTCTTGCTGATGGAGGTCATGCCGTGCTCCACAAAAAGGGTGATGGTGTCGTCAGGATCGTCCCTGAAGGGAGGCGCTTGACTGGAGCAAAGGCTACGGCGGGGCGGAGGCGCCGGCATCTATACAGAGGTCTAGTTCGTATGGCAGAAGGTGTTGGTGGCTGGGCGCAGATGGAAGGCGGATGGCTGCCACGCCGGTTCGGCCCGCGCGGCAGCCGATGCCGGAGAGCCCCCGGCATCTTCACATGGACGACGATGCAGCCGATGTCCGGCTGCTGCTGTTACATGACCTGAGATAAGGAAGCGCGGCACCGGGCCGCGCTTGCAGAATGATAGTGGCTCTCAGCGCAGATTTCTGAAAGCTTCGCGAAGCTCCCTGGAGAAAATTTCCGGCTGCTCCCATGCCGCGAAATGTCCGCCATGATCCACCCGATGATAATAGGAGAGGGATGGATAGGCCTGCTTGCTCCAGCTTTCGGGCGCTTGATAGATCTCTTTTGGAAACACCGTTATGCCGACCGGGATTTTGATTTCCCGTGTCTTCTGGGCGTCCGCGCTGAAGTTGTTGTTGTTGTTTTCCCAGTAGAATCGCGCGCCGGACGCACCGCTATTGGTCAGCCAGTAGAGGGTGATGTCGTTCAGCATTTCATCGCGCGAAAGCACGCTTTCGGGCTGTCCGTTGCTATCGCTCCATTGCGCGAACTTCTCGTAGATGAACGAGGCAAGCCCGGCCGGGGAGTCGGATAAGGAATATCCGATCGTCTGAGGTCTTGTGACCATCATCGCGCCATAGGCGGCGTTCCTGCCGAAAAATCCCTGCAGCGCGTTATAGGCATCTCGTTCCGATGGCGACAGGTTCGCCGGTGCTGGATCACCGCCATTGATACCCTTCATGAGCGCTCCGGGAACGGTGGCCGGCATGTTGAGATGGATGCCGGCGAGACCTGCTGGAGCCTGCCGCGCCAGGGCATCGGAAATGACCGAACCATGGTCCCCGCCCTGGGAAACATAACGCGTATAGCCGAGGCGCTTTACAAGGGTGTCCCACGCCCGGGCGACGCGATCCGGACCCCAGCCCAGATCGGTCGGATGGCCTGAAAAGCCATAGCCGGGGATGGAGGGAATGATCACGTCGAACGCGTCCTCGGCTTTGCCGCCATAAGCGGTCGGGTCCGTCAGCGGGCCGATGACTTTCGTGAACTCGAAGATGGAACCCGGCCAGCCGTGGGTCAGGATGACGGGCAGGGCGTTGGGATGGCGGGAGCGGACATGAATGAAGTGGATGTCGACGCCGTCGATTTTGGTGACGAACTGGGGCAATGCGTTGAGTTCCTTCTCGGCATTCCGCCAGTCATAATCACTGCCCCAATATCGAACGAGGTCCTGAACCCGCGCCAGCTGGATGCCCTGCGAAATATCGCCAACGGTTTCCTTGTCCGGCCAGCGCGCATTCCTGATCCGGTTCTTCAGGTCGTCAAGCTGGGCCTGATCCACATGGACCTGAAACGGCCGAATACTATCGTCGGCAGACGTTTCGGATTGGGCGGGCTTGGTCTGTTCAACTGCCAGAGCAGGGTGGAAGGCCATCAAAACAGTCATTGCAGACCCAAGGACAAGAGCGGTTCTTCGTCCGTATTTTCCGGGGTTAACGGCATCAGTCATGTTTCTCTCCATATCGGTGTGGTTCGCGATCATCTCGCGCTAGGAACAGGTAGATGTTGATCGTATCCCGACTGTTTCTTTCCACCTGCCGTTGCGTCACAAAACGTTGGCTTCCGCGCGGCTGACACATAGGGATACAAATCAGTCTGCCGCAGTGACGGGCGCCCGCCGGGGCAGGCGCCCTGAAATATTCAGGTTACGGGGTGAGAATGGCTCGCGGTTCGAGCATGCCGTCGAGACCGAACGCACCGATCTCCCTGCCAATGCCGGATTGCTTGAAACCGCCGAAGGGCGCGCGTGGATCATGCGGGGCGCCGTTGATCACGACGCGGCCAGCCATCAGCCTTGCGGCGATCTGTTCGGCCTGTCTCAGGTCGGATCCCAGCACATAGGCCTGAAGTCCGTAGTTGCTGTCGTTGGCAATCTCGACGGCTTCGTCCTCATCCCGATAGGCGATGAGGCACAGGACCGGACCAAAGATTTCTTCACGGGCGATGCGCATGTCGTTTCTGACATCGGTAAAGATTGTCGGACGGGCGAACCATCCTTTTTCAAATCCCGCTGGTCGCCCGGTTCCGCCCGTCAGCAGGGTTGCCCCTTCTTCGATGCCAAGCCGGATATAGGCTTGAATTCTCTCCCACTGGGCGGGATTGGCGAGCGGTCCGATCCGGACGTCCGGATCGCGAGGGTCGCCAACCCTGAACCTCCCGGTTTCGATCTTCAGCCGTTCGGCAATCTCGGTGAGGCGGGACCGAGGGGCGAGGATGCGGGTGCCCGCGACGCAGGCCTGACCGCTATTGGCAAAGCCCGACATCAAGGCGACGGGTATTGCCCTGTCGAGGTCTGCATCCGGCAGGATGATGGTGGGTGCCTTGCCTCCCAGTTCCAGAACCACTCTCTTCATGCTGTCGATTGCGGCGCGTTGAATGATCTTTGCCGCCTGGGTGGAGCCGGTGAAACTGATGGTCGCCACGTCGGGGTCTTCCGTCAGCGCCGCACCGACCACCGGACCCGTGCCGTTGACGACGTTGAAAACGCCGGCCGGCAGGCCAGCCTGATGCAGCCTTCTGACCAGAATATCGGTCTGAAACGCACTCTGTTCGGCCGGTTTGATGACAAGGGGAGAACCGGAACCGATCGCATGCGCAAGCTTGGTGGCGATGAAGCCGAAATTGCTGTTCCAGGGCGTGATGGCGGCGAGAACGCCGCGCGGCAGCATCTTGACCGCGCTTTTACCCACGATCCGCTCGAAGTCGTAATTCGCGACGGTCTCCGCCATCACTTCGAAAACCGACGCTGCGTTCTGAAGGGAAAAAGTGGTGAAATAAGCGGGGGCGCCGTATTCTTCGGTCATGGCTTGAGCGAGCTCATCGGGCCGCTCCGCGATCGCGTCGCGCAGGCTCCGCAGCATTTCGATACGTTGCGCCTTGGTGGAGGCCGCCATGGCGGGAAAAGCGCGTTTTGCGGCTGCCACCGCTGCCCTTGCATCATCAGCGTTGCCAAGCCGTACATCGCCGATTTTTTCTTCGGTGGTGGGATTGAAAAGGTTCAGCCGCTCGTTGCCGGCTGGCACCACAAATTCACCGTTGACGTAGATATGTTCAATGGATCGCATTGATCTGACCTCATTCGAGATTGAGTGGCGAACTCGGTTGTCCTGGCTGTTCCGGCCATCGAATGACGCGCCTGACGCGGGCAGCATGAAACGTCGGGACGTTTCGCTGAATTCGTCACGGGGGTGGGAAGGAAGAGAGGAAAAAGCGAAAACGGCACCGGCAGATGCCGAGCCGTTCTCTTGTCATTCACATCGTTGAGATCGCGCCCAGAAGTCCTGCAAGCGGCGAGGGTTCTTGGGAGGTGAGATCGTAAATGCACGGCGCTGCGAATATCGCGGCAGACACGATCACGATGACGAGTGCACGCATGGAGACAGCCGTCCTAAGCGAGTGTGAGCGAGACATCGATGTTCCCCCGGGTTGCCTTCGAATAAGGGCAGATCTGGTGCGCATCCTCGATGATCGCCTGCGCGACGGGGCGGTCGATGCCGGGCAGGCTGACCGACAGGCGCGCCTGCAGAAAGAACGCGCTGTCCGTGGTGGCGAGATCGACTTCCGCATCGACGGCGGTGTCGGCGGGAAGCCGCAGCTGGCGTTTCGCCGCCGCTTTTGTCATGGCGCCGATAAAACATGCCGACCAGCCCGCGGCAAAAAGCTGTTCGGGATTCGTGCCCGGCTTTCCGCTGCCGGGGGGCGAAAGCTTGATGTCCAGCGCGCCGTCATCGCTGCGGGCCGATCCGTCGCGCCCGCCGGTCGTGTGGGTCTTGCCGGTATAAAGAACGGTATCGATGCTGGTCATGGGAGGCTCCTTTCATTTGCCGCTGCTGCGGCGTTTTCTGATAGGAGCTTTGTGACGGACCAGCGTATCCGGCATGTTTCCGGAAACGGCGAAACTGTATCGAAACGTAGCCTCACTTCTGCCGATGGTCGTCTTCGGACGTCGCCCTATCAGCGGAAAGTCACCTCGGCCGCAAGCCCGCCGCCCTGCCTGTTATAGAGCCGCACCGAGCCACCAATGGTTCCGGCAAGCTGCTGCGCGATCGCAAGGCCAAGACCTGTCCCGCCCGTGTCGCGGTTCCTTGATGTTTCGATCCGGAAGAAGGGCTGCATGGCGTTTTGCAGCATCTTGTCAGGAATACCCGGCCCGCGATCCAGCACCGTGACGACCACGGTGCCTTCGTCCTGCCGGTCCACTGCAATCTCGGCACTGCCGGCGAATTTGAGGGCGTTATCTATGAAGTTCGTCAATATTCGTCGCAATGCATGGGGCTTGGTCGAGACCGTGCCGCGGACGATGCCGGAAACCGAGACGGCTTTTCCGGTGTCCTGATAGTCGTAAGCGATGCTGTCGATGAAAGAGGCCAGATCGATGCGCGACGCTTTTTCGCCACTGCCATGCGTGCTGCGTGCATAAGCAATGCCATCCTGCACCAGACGTTCGATTTCACGCAGGTCCTTGACCAGTTTTTCCTTTTCCGGCGTATCGTCGGCCATATCGGCCCGCAATCGCATGCGGGTGATGGGCGTCTGCAGGTCATGCGAGATCGCCGCGAGAATCTGGACACGCTCCTCGAGATATTGCGCGATGCGATCGCGCATGGCGTTGAATGCGCGGGCGGCGTGGGCAACTTCGCTCGGGCCGTTCTCACTCATCGGAAGGCCCTTCTCCCCCGGATCGAGCGCCTCCGCTGCCGCGGCAAGCGCGCTCAGGGGACGGGTTGCCTGTCGGACCGCAAACCAGGTGCAAAGAAGCAGAAGCACCATTTGCGCGGCGAAGACGTAGGGCAGCCAATCCGCCAGCGGCATCACGCCGCGCGGAGTCACGTCGATTGTCAGTGGTGCGCCGTCCGACAGGGTCAGATGCGCCTGGAGCCTCTTGCCGTCACCGGGAATGGACTCGACCTTGACGGGAAACCTGTGTCCCGCCGCTTCCTCGATCCTCTGCGCAATTTCCGCGCCGCGTCCGGACATGTCGGAAACACCGGGAAGGCCGGGGCCGAGGACAAGCTGATAGTTACTGCGGCTCAGGCGATTGACCCATTTGGCGCGCTCATCCGCAGGCAGGCGGTCGATGATGGCAATCGATACCGCAAGGTCGCTCTCCAGCGTGCCGAGCATGACCGCCTTCGCCGACATGTATCTTTCGGCAAAAAGGATGCTGAAGGAGAGGCTGTAGGCAATGGCCAGACCGGCGAGCAGGATGAGAAAGAGCCTCGACCGCAACGAGCGTGGCCACCAGCCGACAGGCAGGCTTCGGCCGTTCATATCCTCGGCTCCGAAATCTCCACGGGAACCGAAAAGACATAACCTTCCGCCCGCACCGTCTTGATGTAGACGGGTTCCCGCGCGTCATCTCCCAGCCGCTGCCGCACACGGCTGACGAGAAGATCGATCGACCGGTCGAAGAGTTCGGCATCGCGTCCCTGGGTGAGGTTCAACAGCTGGTCCCGGTTAAGGACGCGCTGGGGATGATCGATGAAGACCCTGAGAAGCCGGTATTCAGCGCCGCTCAGCGCCACTGCCGTTCCCTCCCTGTCGAGCAGGTGGCGGCTGACCGTGTCGAGACGCCAGTCGCCGAAAGTCAGGAGTTGCCCCGCTTCGCTGATCTGCAGGTTGGGAGGCAGCATCCGGGTGCGACGCAGGATCGCCTTGATCCGCGCAAGAAGCTCCCGGGCCGCGAAGGGTTTAGACAGATAGTCGTCAGCACCCATTTCGAGACCGATGATGCGATCCATCTCGTCATCGCGGGCGGTCAGCATGAGCACCGGCGTCGCCTTGTGTTTGCCGGCCCGCAACTCACGGCAGAGAACGAGCCCGTCATCGCCGGGCATCATTACGTCGAGCACGATCAGATCGACGGCATTGCCGTCGAGAAAACTCCGCATCTGCCGTCCGTCGGCCGCTACACTTGCGCGCAGGCCGTTCTTCTTCAGGTAGCTGGAGACCAGCTCCCGGATTTCCCTGTCGTCATCCACGACGAGAATGTGGTCGATATGTTCCATTGGATGCCTTCGTCGTCCGGACGGTTCGGGTGGCCCGCAACCCGCGTCACTGCTGTCACATGCAGTAAGACAACGGTTCGCGGGCTTCGGCAAGCCTAAAGCTTTGCAACGTCCAGAACGGCCTTTGCAAATGCCTCGGGCGCTTCCTGCGCAAGGTTGTGGCCGATGCCGCCGGTAATGTTGCGATGCTGGTATTTGCCGGAAAACTTCGCCGCATAAGCGGAAGGATCCGGATGCGGCGCGCCATTGGCGTCACCTTCCAGCGTTATGGTCGGAACGGCGATGACGGGGAGTTTCGCAAGCCGGCGCTCATAGTCGTCATATTTGGCTTCCCCATCGGCCAGCGCCAGCCGCCAGCGGTAATTATGGATGGTGATCGCTACATGGTCGGGATTGTCGAATGCCGGGGCTGAACGATCGAATGTCTCGTCGCTGAATTTCCAGGTCGGAGACGCCGTCTGCCAGATCAGGCGGACGAAGTCGCGGGTGTTGGCGGCATAGCCTGCACGGCCGCGTTCTGTCGCGAAATAGAACTGATACCACCAGGACAGCTCCGCCTTGGGCGGAAGCGGCTTCTTGTTGATCTCCTGGTTGCCGATCAGATAGCCGCTGACCGACACGAGGCCCGTGCAGCGTTCGGGCCAGAGCGCCGCCATGATATCGGCCGTGCGCGCGCCCCAGTCATAACCGGCCACGATGGCCTGTTTCACGCCGAGCGCATCGAGAAAGGCGATCATGTCGACCGCAAGCGCCGCCTGCTGTCCGTTGCGTGGCGTGTCGTCCGAGAGAAAACGTGTCGTGCCATAGCCGCGCAGATAGGGGATGAGCACCCGATATCCCGCCGAAGCAAGAATGGGCGCGACATCCACATAGCTGTAGATGTCATAGGGCCATCCGTGCAGCAGCAGAACGGCCGGGCCGTCCGCCGGACCGGCTTCGGCATAACCGACGCTCAGCACGCCCGCTTTGACCTCTTTCAAGGCGCCAAAGGAGGTCGCTCCTTCGCGTCCGGTTGATGGACCCTGCGAAGGCGCTTCGCCCTTGGCGTGAGCGAGGCTCGCCGCCCCGAATTCGACGGCGGCAACGGTCATCGCGGCAATGCCGAAGAAGCGGCGGCGCTGTAAATCGATCCTGGAATTCATTGCTGTCTCTCCTGTCCTTGTTGGATGACGGGCAGGAAACGCGGTTCGTGTATCCTCGATGTGTCCCGGGGGAGGCGAATGTGAATGGTTTTGTAGCAGGGGCCATTCTGGATACATAAGGATACATTCGGCCTGTTCCCCTGAACGCAATCAGCCGCCCCATCGTCAGGAGCGGCTGCAACAGGACCCGTGAACGGGCGATGATGGTCGGGGCTCCGGGCGGTAAAGGCGGCCCGGCGACGACGCCAGCCTCCCGGCCGAACGATCCTGTCATGCGTCAGGGCGCGTATCGCGTGAAGACGAAATCATGGTCCTTGACGTTGCCCTCATGGCAGGAGAGACAGGTCTCATGCTGCGCGACATCGACCGGTTTGCCGTTGACGAACCGCCCGAAACCCCAGCCGTGGCTGTCGGGATATTTTTTGGAGTCCTTCACCATCACCTGCACGGTGGTTGCCGCTCCCGGCACCGTGGCCGGCGGAAACTCCGTTGATTGCTGCCTCTTATAGGCAAGCTTCACCAGGATCGAGCCGTCGGGAAAGGGTAAGGTTCCGCTCTTATAGGCGTCGACCGCGATATCGTTTGCCAGAACGGCGCGCAGCTCGTCCAGGGGTGGGGCTTCCTGGGCGGGCGCGATAAACTGCCAGTCACGATATCCTTCCGGAAGCGTGACACCATAGATGGGAGAGGCGTTTTCCGGCGGTGTGTCCGCAAGGCTGGAATAAACGGCCCCAAAACCTGCTCCTGCGACCGAGAGAGCGACGGCGAAGAAAATCTGGCTCTTCATGAAAAATCCTGCCTGATCCGAAAAAGATCAGGCGATGATCTGCGCCGCAGGTATCCGGCATGTTTCACGAAACCCGCATTTATGTATCGGATTGTAGCCGGACGCCGTGCCGCCCCCGGCCGGGCGTCGTTTTAGATGCCGGCCAGCCCGTTCACGTCGTCGTCCTTTCGTGCCTCCATCGCGGCCCTGATCGCCTTCTGGATTTCGTCCTCTATGGCCTTCCTTTCGTCGGGCGGCATGGCGGCGAGGTCTCCCTCCGACAATCCCCGTGCCTCCAGATATTGCGCCCGGATTTTCTCACCGAGGCTCATATGCGCCCATTTGCTCAACTCCTCCTCCTCCGGGCTCGGTCCGCCGCCCTGCAGCGGAGCCTCCTCGATAGACCCCTGCTGCTGCCCCTGGAGCGACCAGAGCGCATTGGCAAGATTGGAGGAAATGGAGGGCGCAGCCCCACCCGAGATCGGCGAAGCCGACCGCTCGGAAGCCTGGCCAAGGGCCGGTTGAGAAACGTCCTGCGGCCGCGCGCGCGTGTAGAGCAGGGCAGTGGAGCCAATACGATCGATAGTGGACATGGGTGTATCTCCCTTTCGCCCGCAACCTGACGCAACTTGCTTGCGCCTGGCTTGCCGCCATCATCGCCTGCGGTCAATGAACCGCGAAGCGGCATCCGGACATGGCAGATCCGAACCTCCGCTGGAGAGGACAATGCACGGCGCTATGGCGATCCTTACCGCGCTTTTCGTTATCCTTTCGATGGTGGGGTCCCGTCGCCCGGCTGCCCGGAAATCGGGAATGTCAGGGACACACGAGCGCCACAACCGGGCTGAGACGTGATTTTGGCATCACCGCCGCTCTGGCGCAGGAAACCGTAGACCATGGCGAGGCCAAGGCCCGTGCCGCCCTGTTGGGCACGCGTAGTAAAATAGGGTTCGAAAGCGCGGTCCACCGCGTCCTGATCCATGCCTTGCCCGTTGTCCTCCACCGAAATCTCGACTGCATTGTCCGATGTCTGCGCAGCGATGATGATGACCCCTCCGCCTGGCATGGCTGCGGCTGAGTTGAGGCAAAGATTGAGAATGGATTGTTCGAACAGGGCGGCGTCCAGCGCCAGCCTTGGTAGATCATCCTGGAGGCGAAGGCTGATCTGGTTGCGCGTACCGACCGCAATCTCGAGAACATCCACCATTCCCTTCAGGAGCGAGGCGACATCCACATAGACGGGATGGATCGGCTGCTGGCTGCCGATGGAGAGCATGCTGCTGGCAAGCTGGCGGCCACGATCGGCGGCTTTGCGGATGCGATTGATGTTGCGCTGCTGGCGCTCGCTGAAGCCTGTTTCGCGCTCCAGAAGCCCGAGGCTTCCGGTAATGATGCCGATCATGTTGCCGACTTCGTGGCTGAGCTGATGGGTCATGCGCATGATGCCGTCAAGCCGCTGCGCCTTTGCAGCTTCTGCCTCCTGGCGGTCGAGCGCTGTCACGTCGCGGGCCAGAAGCACGATGCCGCCGTCCGGTTGCCGGGAGACGGCAATCTCCGTGACCTGCTGGTCCAGTGTGCGGTGGCGCACGGTTATCCGGCTGGCAAGTCCGCCGGGATCTTCGGAGGAGGGCAAGAGGGCTGGATCGATCTCCGGTATCGTTTCGACGAAGGAGCGCAACGGCAGCTTCCTGGAATAACCGCCACGTTTTCCGACAAGCTCGATGATGCGCCTGTTCATGGTGATGGGCAGGCCGGCGGCATTAAACAGCGCGATGCCCTCGTTCATTGTCCGGAAGGTGGAGCGGATTGTCCGGGCCGCGGCTTCGGCCGTGCGGCGAAGACGGGACACGCGGTCGACGCTGTCCTTGAAGGCACGAAATGCGTCCGACAGGCGGATGAGTTCGGTTTCCGAGCCACGATAGGTGGGCAGGCTGACATTCTGCTCGCCATTTGCGAGGGAATTCATGCCGCCTGAAAGTGTCGTTATGCCGTGTGAGACCCGCATGACGGAGCGGATGGAGAGGGTCGAGAGAATGATGACGACCACAAACGCGATCGCGACCATGACGATCAGCCGGGTGAGCGCCGCCGAAGCCGAGGCGAGGCCCTGCGTCAGTCTGTGTGCGACGGCTTCGCTCTGCGTTTCGGTTGCGTGGGAAAGGTTGCGGGAGACGACGTGGAGTTTCGATACGGAGGACTGGATCGCAAACATCTCCAGAAGATATTGCGTCTGGGCGTCGAACACCCGTTTGTAAGGTGCAAGCCCCTCGGCTCCTGCGTCATCCATCGCGGCCGGCTCATTCATGAAATAGCCGGTTTCCGAGGTGAAACGACGCTGCAATTCACCCAGCTGGAACAGGCTGGCGGAATTGGCGGCAGCCTGTACGATGGCGTTCAGGCGCTGGCGAAGGGCTCCTTCGGTGACGGCCTGACCCGTTGCGATTTCGCCGAGTGCCGCTGCCGCCTCCGCCTTGTGCTGCTGGGCTGCATCCGCATCCGCCGCGAGCGACAGGGTTTGCTGGCGAATGGCCTGGAGCAGCTCGACGATATCGTCGTTTGGAATGGCGTTCTGCGTTTCGGCTTTCTTGTATTGGGCGATGGTCACAAGAAGGCTGTCCACCTGCGAAACGACCGCGCGACTTTCGCTCGATACGCGGTAAGGCGATGTCGCATTCATCAGCAGCGGCGCGCTGGAAACGAGATCGGCTACCTGCCGCGACACGAGCGAAGCGCGTGCAAGGCTGGAGAAGGCCTGCAGGCTGTAAGTCGCCATTTCGGTTTTCGCCTTCTGCAGGCCGTAGATTGCGACCGCCGACAGAATGAAGACCGATGAGCATATGAAGACGATGGCAAAGGGCAGGCGAAACGCGATTGACTGGAGGAAGAGCCTGTTGATCACAATTGCGGCTCGGCATTGTCTGTATGGAGGACGTAACCCTTGCCTCTGCGTGTCTGGATATGTTGCGGCAGATCCGGGTTGCGCTCGATCTTCCGGCGCAGGCGAAGCACCAGAACATCGACGTTGCGATCGATGAAACGGTCGCTTTCCGCGCCGAGGCGATCGAGGATATGGGATCGGCTGACCGGCCTGTTCGGCGTTTCCGCCAGGATCTCCAGAAGCGCGAATTCGGCCGTCGTCAGCGTCCTGCTGCGGTCTGCAAGGCAGACGGCGCGCCGCCCAGAAAGATCGACCGCCCAGTCTCCAAGCCTCAGCGAATTCATTTCGGTTTCGCGTTCCGGCTCTTTTTCGACCTTGAGGGAGGGAGCGATGCGCCGAAGAACGGCCTTGATCCGTGCCGTCAGTTCAATCGGCTCGAAAGGTTTGACGACATAGTCGTCTGCGGCGGTTTCCAGACCCAGCACGCGCTCGGTTGCGCTGCCAGCCGCCGTTACCATGACAATGCCGACATTCAGTCCCAGCTCGGTGCGGATGCGCTGGGCGAAGGTTCTGCCGGAAATTCCGGGCAGATTGTGATCGAGAAGCACGAGATGGATGTGTTCGTGTCCCAGTGTCGCCGCGGCATCTTCCGCCGAGTGTACCACAAGCGGAGACCAGCCTTCGGCCTCCACAAGATCGGCAATCAGTTCCGCCATATCAGGATCGTCTTCGACGATCAGTATCCCGATCCTCTGTTTCTGCACCATGAAGTCCTCCCATCACCGATCATATGCAAGAGGACCGAAATATTCAAAAGCTCGATGATGACTGGTTCTGTTACATTTGTAATATTCGTAACCAATTCCGCCCCGCAGCCGTCTTTTGTTGAAAAATCGGTAACCATTCAACGGATTGCGCAAATCGCGGGTTCTGGCATGCTTGTCCTCAAGAATGGAACGGGGAGGTTCCAGGGGAGGACAAGGTGAAAGCATCGCTTGCGGCATTCAGCGCCGGTTTAGCCCTTTGGGCCCTCGGCACTGCCGGAGCGCAGGCCGATGGAAGGCTGAACATCCTCTGCGCGGCGGATGATGCCTGGTGCGCGACGATGCAGCGCGCTTACGAAACGAAAACCGGCGTGCAGACCATCATGGTCCGCAAGAGCACCGGTGAAATTCTCGAACAGGTCCGCAAGGAAAAGGACGCGCCGACGGTTGACGTCTGGTGGGCGGGTACGGGTGATACCCATTTGCAGGCCGCATCCGAAGGGCTTCTGGAAGCCTATGCCTCGAAGAATGAAACCGAGGTTCTTCCCTGGGCGCAGAATTTCTTCACCATGTCGGGTGGGCAATCGGCCGGCATTTATGCGGGTGCGCTCGGTTTTGCCTATAATAGCGACCTTCTGCAGCGGCAAGGGCTTCCGGTTCCAAGTTGCTGGAAAGACCTGATCAGTGAGACCTATCGCGGCAAAATTCTGGCCGGCAATCCGAACTCGTCGGGCACCGCCTTCACCATGCTCGCGACCCTCGTCCAGCTTTTCGGCGAGGAGGAGGCGTTCAGCTACATGAAGGCGCTCGATCAGAACGTGGCCGAATATACCAAGGCGGGCTCCGCGCCGGTCAAGGCGGCGGCGCGCGGAGAAGCAGTGATCGGCATATCCTTCATGCATGATGCCGTCACGCAGAAGGAGGCGGGTGCACCCCTCGTCATCGTCGCTCCCTGTGAGGGAACCGGTTATGAGATCGGCGCAGTCAGCATCGTCAGGGGCACGAAAAACCGGGAGGAAGCCCGGCGGTTCGTGGACTTTGCGCTGAGCCCCGAAGGGCAGGCCACGGGGGCTGCTGCGGGGCAGAACCAGGTGCCGTCCAATGCGAAAGCAGCGTTGCCGGCGGGCGCGCCGGACCTCTCCCTGATCAAGATGGTCGATTACGACTTTGCGACATTCGGCACACCGGAAGAACGGGGGCGGCTTTTGCGCCGGTTTGATACGGAAGTACATCCCCCCAGCCAATAACCAGACGACTTGAAGCGGACAAAAACGACAGCCACCGGCATGTCGAACGGCGAAGCCATGTCCGCAGACTTATTCAGACGCAAAAAATGGAGGAAATCATGCGACTGACGATCATATCCAGCCTGCTTCTGGCAGGCACAACTCTCTTGAGCGTTCCGGCCCATGCTGCCGGCGACCTCAATCTCATCTGCGCTGCGGATGTGGTGATCTGCGAGCAGATGAAGGGTGACTTCGAAAAGAGCCATGACATCAAGGTCAACATGGTGCGCATGTCCTCGGGTGAGGCTTACGCCAAGATCCGCGCGGAGGCCCGCAACCCGAAAACCGACATATGGTGGGCCGGCACCGGCGATCCACATCTTCAGGCGGCTTCTGAAAACCTGACGCTGGAATATAAATCGAAGATGCTCGACCAGTTGCAGGACTGGGCGAAAAACCAGGCCGAAAGTGCCGGTTACAAGACGGTCGGCGTTTATGCCGGTGCGCTCGGCTGGGGATACAATACGGATATCTTCAAGAAGAAGGGCTACAAGGAACCGAAGTGCTGGGCTGATCTCCTGGCGCCCGAGCTGAAGGGCGAAATCCAGATCGCCAACCCGAATTCCTCCGGCACGGCCTATACCGCGCTTGCCTCGCTGGTGCAGATCATGGGTGAAGATCAGGCCTTTGATTATCTGAAGAAGCTCAACGGCAATATTTCGCAATACACCAAGTCGGGCTCGGCCCCGGTCAAGGCGGCGGCGCGTGGCGAAACGGCTGTCGGCATCGTCTTCATGCATGACGCCGTGGCACAGACGGCGGAAGGCTTTCCTGTGAAGTCGGTCGCGCCGTGTGAGGGCACCGGCTACGAAATCGGCTCCATGTCCATCGTCAAGGGCGCGCGCAATCTCGAAAACGCCAAGACCTGGTATGACTGGGCGCTTCAGCCCGACGTTCAATCGCGCATGAAGGATGCGAAGTCGTTCCAGCTTCCGTCGAACAAGACGGCCGAAATCCCCAAGGAAGCGCCGCGCTTCGAGGATATCAAGCTGATCAATTACGACTTCAAGACCTATGGCGATCCTGAAAAGCGCAAGGCCCTGCTTGAGCGCTGGGACAAGGACGTCGGCGCCGCCGCCAACTGATAATCCCATGCCGGCTGCCTTCGTTTCTCAATGACGAAGGCAGCCCCTTTCCGACACACTCAATTTTGTGAGGTTGACCATGACCCATGGCAATCGCAGGCTGGACATCGTTCTGGCCTTGGGCCTTGCTGCCCTGGTGCTGGTGCCGTGGTACCGCATCGAAAGCGGCTTTTTCGGCCTCGGCTGGCTATCGGAATTTCCGACATCGTCGCAGGTCGCGCCCGGCATTCTCCAGATGATAACCGAGGGCCGCACCTGGCTGTCCGGCGTCCTGTTCTTCTTTCTGGCAGGGGCCTTTGCGCGGATGCTCTCCGATCCTCTCCTGCGCGGCAGGCTTCTTGTGGCCGCTGGCGCGTTCGGGCTTGCCTTCCTCGTCCTTCAGGGACTGGCGATCGGCTTTAGCGGATGGACCTGGCAGGTGACTGAAAGCCTTTTCGGAGCCATGGCCGACGGGCAGCCCTCCATGGGTGCTGGCGCGGTGACGATGGCTTTCGTCTTTGTGCTCTTCATTTCCTTTGGCCTCGCCGAACGGGGTTTCATGAAGGGCGACGTCTTTGTCGTCTCCTCGATTTCACTTCTCGTCTTCCTGGTCTGCGTTTTCGTGTTCTATCCCATCGGCAGCATGATGGTCGGCGCGGTGCAGGACTTTGACGGCTCGTTCAATCCCGACGGATTTATCCGCAACATGCGCGATCCCGGCATCTGGAGCCTTGATTGCGTGATCGGTGCCGGCCGCTGCGGCGTCGCATGGCGCACACTCTTCCTCGCGATCATGACGGCGGCGGGATCGACCATCCTCGGTCTGGCCTTCGCGCTGGTCGCCACCCGCACGCGTTTTCCGTTCAAGAAAGGCCTGCGGCTGCTGACGATCTTGCCGATCATCACGCCGCCTTTCGTCATCGGCCTTGCCCTGACGCTGCTTTTTGGCCGTGCAGGCGTCGTCACCGAATTCATGTCGAGCATCTTCGACATCGAGCCGGGCCGCTGGCTCTACGGCCTGACAGGCATATGGATCGCGCAGGTCCTGTCCTTCACGCCGATTTCATTCCTCGTCCTGATCGGCGTGGTCGAAGGCGTCAGCCCGTCGATGGAGGAGGCGTCGCAAACGCTGCGCGCCGACCGCTGGCGCACCTTCTGGCGCGTGTCGCTTCCGCTGATGAAGCCGGGCCTTGCCAATGCGTTTCTGATCGGCTTCATCGAAAGCATGGCGGATTTCGGCAATCCCCTGGTGCTGGGCGGCAGCCACGGCGTTCTCTCGACGGAAATCTTCTTCGCCGTCGTCGGCTCGCAGAATGACCCGTCACGCGCGGCCGTCCTCGCCATCGTGCTGCTCTGCTTCACACTGTCGGCCTTCATTGCGCAGCGCTTCTGGCTCGCTGGCAAGAATTTCGCCACCGTCACCGGCAAGGGCGACAGCGGCGCGCATGCCGCTCTCCCGAAATCCATGTCGATTGTGGTGCACGCGCTCGTCGTTCCCTGGATGCTCTTCACCATCGTCGTTTATGGCATGATCCTCGTCGGCGGTTTCGTGAAGACCTGGGGCCTGGACAACACGCTGACGATCGAACATTACGTCCGCGCCTTCTCCGTCAGCCTCAGCAATGGTTCGATCGCCTGGACGGGCGTCGCCTGGAATTCCTTCTGGACGACGATGGAGATCGCCCTGATTTCCGCTCCGCTGACCGCGGCTGTTGGTCTCCTGACGGCCTATATCATCGTCCGGCAGAAGTTTGCCGGCCGGAACCTGTTCGAATTTGCCCTGATGATGAGCTTTGCCATTCCCGGCACGGTCATCGGCGTCAGCTACATAATGGCCTTCAACCTGCCGCCGCTCGAAATGACGGGATCGGCACTGATCCTCATTGCCTGCTTCGTTTTCCGCAACATGCCGGTCGGCGTGCGCGGTGGCATTGCGGCCATGAGCCAGCTGGACAAAAGCCTCGACGAGGCCTCGCTCACACTCCGGGCAAACAGCTTCCGCACCATCCGCCTGGTGGTGCTGCCGCTTCTGCGACCGGCCATCAGGGCAGCGTTGGTCTATTCCTTCGTCCGGGCCATCACGTCCATCAGCGCGGTGATCTTCCTCGTCAGCGCCCAATACAACATGGCGACGTCCTATATCGTCGGCCTCGTTGAAAACGGCGAATACGGTGTCGCAATTGCTTATTCCTCGATGCTGATCGTCGTCATGATCACTGTCATCGCAGGCTTCCAGCTCATCGTCGGCGAAAGACGTCTGCGGCGCGAAAACCGCGTCGCGGGCCTCGATGCAGCCAAATCCGTTTCTCACCCTCAGGAGAAAGTCGCATGATTACCGTCAAACCGGGCTCCGTCGTCTTCGAAAACGTCCGCAAGGCCTTCGGCGCATTCACCGCCATTCCAGATCTTTCATTGACCATCGAGCCCGGCACGCTCGTCACGCTTCTTGGCCCCTCCGGCTGCGGCAAGACAACGACGCTTCGCATGCTCGCCGGCCTTGAACATCCCAATTCCGGCCGCATTCTCATCGGCGGCAAGGATGTCACCATGCTTCCCGCCAATGAGCGGGATGTCTCGATGGTCTTCCAGTCCTATGCCCTGTTTCCGCATATGAGCGCGCTGGATAACGTCGCTTACGGCCTCCAGTCCTCGGGCCTGAAAAAGGCCGAGGCGCGGGAAAAGGCCGAAGAGGGGCTCAAGCTCGTCGGCCTTGCAGGCATGGGGCACCGCCTGCCGGCGGAACTCTCCGGCGGCCAGCAGCAGCGCGTCGCAGTCGCCCGCGCCCTCGTGCTGGAGCCGCAGGTGCTGCTTCTCGATGAACCCTTGTCGAACCTTGATGCGCGCCTGCGCCGGCGCGTGCGCACCGATATTCGCGAGCTACAGCAAAGGATCGGCTTCACCGCCGTTTATGTCACGCATGACCAGGATGAAGCACTTGCGGTGTCGGATCGCATCATCGTCATGAAGGAGGGAGAGATCGCCCAGTCCGGCGCGCCCCGCGAGCTTTACGAGGCACCCGCATCCTCCTTCATCGCGGACTTCATGGGGGAGGCGAACGTGGTGCCCTGCGAAGTCATTTCCCAGACGGGTGAAGAATCCCTGGTGCGGGTTGGCAATATGGAACATCGGGTCCGAAGTCGCGGCCCGCGCTCCGGCACCGCCAAGCTTGCGGTGCGGCCCGGCGCCATCACCATCGGTGCGGCGGGCGGCAGCGGCATGCCCGGTCGCGTGCTGCACACGGCCTATCTCGGTGGCCACATCGAATATGAAGTCGAAACCGAAGTCGGCACGCTCTTCATCGTTGACCATGAAATGAACCACACGCAACGCGAAACGAGCGATGTCACACTCAATTTCAAAAACCGTGGCATAGCCCTCATCGACGCTTGAAGACTCACAGACTTAAGGAAAATGGAAATGACAGGACAGAATGACGGCCTCGATCAACGCTTCGCGCTGGCAAAAACGCTGGCGGAAGAGGCCGGTTTAATGGCGCTCGACTATTTCAACAAGCGCGACAGCCTCGTGATCGAGACAAAGCGCGATCTGCAGGACGTGGTCTCCATCGCAGACCGCAACGTCGAGACCATGCTGCGCGAGCGCGTCGCCGCAGCTTTCGCGGATGATGGCTTCCTCGGTGAGGAGCACGGCTATCAGGACGGTACCTCCGGCTACACCTGGGTCGTCGACCCGATCGATGGTACCGCCCCCTTCGTTAATGGCATGCCAAGCTGGTGCGTTTCCATCGCCGTCATTCGCGATGGTGTCCCGGTCGTCGGCGTCATCAAGGTCCCTTGCGCGCAGGAAATCTACGCCGCCGCACAGGGCCATGGCGCGACATTGAACGGTACACGCCTGCAACTCGATCCATCAAGGAACCTGCAGAACGCGCTGACGGGCATCGGCAGCAACAACTATGTCACGCCGCAGCGCGTCGGTCACATCATCAGCGACGTGCTGGCCCGCGGCGGCAACTTCATCCGCAACGGTTCGGGCGCCTTGATGTTGGCCTATGTCGCGGCAGGACGCCTTGTCGGATATTACGAACCCCATATGCGCGCCTGGGATTGCATGGCCGGCTTCTGCCTCGTCAACGAAGCCGGTGGCCGTTCCCTGCCGTTTTCGCTGGAAGGTGAAAAGCTGTTCGAAGGACAGCCGGTCCTCGCCAGCAATATCTCGTGTTACGAAGAGCTTGCGGACATTCATCAGGCTGCTCTGGCCATGTGAAGCAGGGCGGTTCGCCCCGGTCCCACTGCCAACGAACATCAGCGGTCACCGATTGGCCGCTGATTGCCCGCTTCACCACGCGCCGAGGCTGCTGGTGTTGCCGACGAAAATCTCCGGCCGGGACTTATGCGAGGACTTGAAGCACCGAAGCTAAAAGCATGTTGCATCCGGCTATGCTGTGTTCGGGTTCGACGTACTCGGCCTCATTGTGACTGAGGCCATCGCGGCAGGGGACAAAAATCATGGCCGATGGCGCGACACGATTCATGAAGAGGGCGTCGTGGAACGCACCGGACAACATCCGTTGCGTCACGAAACCCCGCTCCTGCGCGGCGCTATCCAACGTCTTGAGAATATCCTCCGGGAAATTCGCCGGCGGCATGTCGAAGATCTGCGTGATCGTCGCTTCACAATTCTGGTCCTTTGCGGCCGCCTGGGTGACCGCGCGAATTTTATTCTCCATCGCGTCAAGCGTTTCGGATGAAGGGTGCCGGATATCGACGGTGAAAACGGCGGTTTGCGGAATGGCGTTGACCGCACCGGGCTGCAGTGCGATCCGCCCCACCGTGAAACGGGCGGTGGGATCCGCGGGCATCATGGCGGGAAACAGTGATCCAAGCGCATTGACCGCCGCGTGAAACGGATCGCGCCGGTAGATCAGTGCCGTCGTGCCCGCATGCGCGGTCTGGCCGGTGATGGATACCTCCAGCCAGCGTGTACCCTGTATGCCCGTCACTATTCCAATCGGCACTCCCTGTTTCTCAAGGGAGGGACCCTGCTCGATGTGAACCTCGATATAAGCAAATACAGGAAAACCGAGATCGCGCATGGTGGCTTCCGGAAGGCTTTCCAGTGTTGCGGAAAGCTCGCCAGCAAAATCGGCTCCGTTATCTGCGGCAAGGAGCTTCAGCCAATCCTGCGGTATCGTTCGGGAGGCGAAAGCCATCGATCCCATGCAGCCCGGAGCGAAACGGCAGCCTTCCTCATTGGTGAAGGCGACGACTTCAACCGGACGCTCCGTTTCAATTCCGAAATCCTCGAGTGTTTCGAGAACCTCGAATGCCGAAAGCGTCCCCAACGCTCCGTCAAACCGGCCGCCGGCGGGCTGGCTGTCAAGGTGACTGCCGATCAGAAGCGGTGGAAGCGTTTCGTCGCGGCCGCTCCTGCGGATGAAGAGATTGGCGACGGGATCCTGAAATACGGAAAATCCCCGATCCATGGCCAGTTTCGCCAGCAGCCGTCTTGCCTCGCGATCCAGTCCGGTCAGCGCCTGCCGGTTGACGCCGCCCTTTTCGGTTGCTCCGATCGCTGCAAACCGGTCCAGATTTGCCAGCAGTCTTTCACCGTTGATCGAAAACTTTGCCATCGCTGTCTCCCTTCTCAGGCTTCAAGGCCGGGGCGGGCTGCGGCAACAAAAGAGCGCACCCGCGCCAGTTCGACCGGGTTCCACCAGACGCCGCCTTCCTTGAGCGATGAGGCCACGATCACGCCGTTGGTGCGCTTGAGGATTTCAACGATATTGCCTTCATTGACACCCGAGCCGACCAGCAGCGGCAAATGTGTCGCCGCGCCGATTTCCTCGATCTCCTCAAGGGACGCACTGTTGCCGGTGCGCTGGCCCGTTGCGATGACGCCATCAGCGTCGAAGAAGGCGAGGTCGCGCGTCAGTTCATCAATGCTGCGATCCGCGGTGATGGCATGGGCGCCATGCTTGACATGGCTGTCGGCAAAAACCTTGATATGCTCTGCCCTCAGCAGCGAACGGTAGCGCATCGCCTCGGCTGCACGCCCCTCCATGAAACCCTCATTGGCGACATAGGCATTGGCCCATTGATTGACGCGGATGAACTTTGCCCCGCCCGCCATGGCGATGGCGAAGGCCGGGATGGGCGCATTGGCCAGCACGTTGATGCCGACGGGCACGCCGGCGGCGCGAACGATGCGGTCTGTCACCACGCTCATGAAGGCGGACGTTTCCGGCCCGATATCGTCAGGCTTGGAGAAAGGGACGTCTCCGTGGTTTTCGACGATCAGACCGTGCATGCCGCCTTCGACAAGGCGTTCCGCATCACGCATGCAGGCATCATAGATCGTATCCATGCTCGCGTTGCGATAACGCGGCGCTCCGGGAAAGGCCGGGCAATGGATCATGCCGATCAGTGCCTTGCTTCGACCGAAAATTTCCTGAATGGCATTGGCCGCGTTGTCGGATATGGTCTGCATTTCAGTCCCTTTCGAAAGTTCTCCATGCGTGCCTTTGTTATCGGCAATATCGCACTTGATGAAACCTATTCCATTGCCGCACTGCCTGCGGCAGGCGCTTCAATCTTCGGCGAGCAGGCCTCGCGCAGCCTCGGTGGCAAAGGCTGCAACCAGGCCATTGTTCTTTCACGATGCGGCGTCGAAACCACTCTGGTCGCCGCCGTCGGCAGGGACGATCGCGCCATTGCGATCGGAGAAGCGCTCACCCGCGAGCGAATGACACCAAATCTCATTCCTGTCGCCAGCGCCACCAGCGATATCTCCATCATTCTGACGACCCCGGACGGCGAAAACTCGATCATCACCACCCGGTCAGCCGCCGCAGCGCTCGATAAAGACGCGGCCCTGGAGGCACTTGGTGATGCCATATCCGGAGACCTCGTCGTCCTGCAGGGCAATCTCTCGGAAGAAACAACCCTCGCCATTCTCAATGCGGCGAGATCGAAGGGGCTGATTACGGCCTTCAATCCGTCGCCCCTGCAATCCTGGTTCGCAAGCGTCCTGGCCTTCATCGACATCGCCGTCCTCAATCGCATCGAGGCTGAGGCGCTGACCGGCGAAAGCGGCGCCGGGGCAGGCGCTTTTCTGCTGCGCGCGGGTGTCGGCCGCGTCATCGTCACGCTCGGCGGACAGGGCTGCGTGCTCGTGTCCGCCGATGGTGCCATCGAGGTGCCGGCCGCGCCCGCCACGATCGTCGACACCACGGGTGCCGGCGATTGCTTCACCGGTGTTGCGCTTGCCTCCGCCATGCTTCGTGGCGTCGCCGTGGATGCGCGCGCCCTTGAGGATGGCGCGAGGGCCGCAGCCGTCACGGTCGGCCGCCGTGGCACGCAGGATGCCTTTCCCAGCCGTGACGAGCTGGTGACCATCCTGCGGGCTTGAGCCCTCCCGATCACGGTTTTTCCGTCAACCAGCCGAGAATGTTCTTCCACAGGCGCCCATAACCGTCCCACTCGCAGAAGGCGGGAGAGAGCCAGTGCGGACCAATGTCGGAGGTCCATGCGGCCGTGCGGCCCTTGCCGAAACGTCCGGTGACGAGCAGGGGATGGGAGCCCTGATCTTCCGGCAGCCGGGCAACCACCTCGACATCGGCGCGATCACGCACCTCGACCTCGTTCACCCCAAGCAGAAGCGGCCACTCGCCGGAAAGGCCTGCGACGGTCGGATGGTCGGGTTTCAGAATGTCGGCCGTCGAGCCTTCCGGAATTTCCACGCGGTCGTCCCACGGAAGGCAGGTAACGGGCAGCGTATCTTCCACCGGCGTGCGGCGCCAGCGGGCCTTGCCGTCGATACCCTGGAAGGAAAAATAGCCGCCGACCATCAGCAGGCCGCCACCCTTTTCCACCCATGCCTTGATGAGCTTCAACCGGTTCGGCACGGTTTTCGACTGCAGCCAGACGGCCGGCGGCAGCAGGAGCGAATTTGCGCCGATATCCGAGAGGATGATGGCGTCATAGGCGTCGAGCCCCGCCATCTCGAAGGGGAACTTCTCCACCGCATCATGGGCGGTCATGTAGGTCAGCTCGTATTCGCTGTCTTCGAGCGCCTTGACCAGCGGTTCTGCACCCAGATGAAAGGTGACGCTGCCAAACTGATCGAAGCCCTTGTAGTGGGTGGCGGAGCTGACCCAGCTTTCGCCAACGAGGAGCACTTTTTTTGTCATGATCTTTCCATTTCCATAGGTTCGTCAGGTCTTCGCCTGGAAGACCGAGCGCGGATTATCCCGCATAAGGGTTTGAAGAGCGGCGTCGTCGAGCCCATGCCGTTTCAGGCGCGGCAGGAAATGCCTGAGAATATAGGCGTAGCCATTGCCGCCATATCGCGTCAGCATCATTTTCAGGAAGACGTCGTGGGAAAGCAGAATGCGGTCGAGATAACCGCCTTCCACCAGCGTGACGATCGAACGGGCAGCATCCTCGTCGCTGGGGCACTGGACCTGCTGGTCGGCATAGAAAAAATCCATGCCGATCATGTCGTATTCAATGAAGGCGCCGCGGCCTGCGAGTTCGCTCTGGTAGGCAATATCCGCGTGGGACGGGTTCATGTGGCAAAGAACGGTGTGGTTCAGATCCGCACCTTCCTCCGCGACAATGTCGAGAACCTTATGCCCCAGCCGAAGCCATCCGGGCAGATGAACCATCAGGGGCAGGCCGGTGCGAAGCTGGGCTTGTGCTGCGCCGCGCAGGGACTTTTCCTCGGCGGCCGTGAAATCCGCCGAGACCCCGATTTCGCCTATCAGCCCGATGCGGACATCGGTGCCATCGACACCGTGGAGCGCCTCCTGCACGATCTCGTCGGCGATGGCATCGACCGTGAGCCCGGCCACCTTTTCGGGGTGGGAGGACGCAAGGTAATAACCCGCTCCCATGACGATGTTGAGCCCGGTTGCCTCTGAAATCCGTCGCATCGCCAGCGGATTTCTGCCGATGCCCTGACAGGTTGGTTCCACGATCGTCTGTCCACCGGTGACAGCGAAATCCTTCAGTTCAGCAATCGCCAGCGGCTCGTCATCCAGCGTGATATTGTGCTTGTTGACGAAGGGATCCTGACGCAGTTCGCCGAGGATTTCCATGCAGACGAAACCTTCGGCGAGATATTGCCGCTCCGGCGTCTTGGGGGCGTGCCACCAGCAGCGGCAATCGTTGAGGATATGCTCGTGCATCAGCGTGACGCCGAGTTGATCCGCAGCGATCGGGCCTCGCACGGTCATGATCTTTCCCGATCGGATATGTCCTTCAGACAGTTCCGGGTTCATCGCATCAGCCCTTTCTCTTCACGCCAAGGCGGAAGTTTGCGGTGAAGATGCGCGTGTTGAGCCAGATTGCGGCTAGGATGATGGCGCCTGTCACGATCTGGGTGAAAAACGGAGAGATGTGCATGAGGATGAGGCCGTTGCCGATAACGGCAATGGTCATGGTGCCCAGCACCGTACCGAGGATGGTGCCGCGGCCACCCATCAGCGATGTGCCGCCCAGAACCACTGCCGCAACCACCTGAAGCTCGAAACCGACAGCCGCATTCGAAGATCCGGACCCAAGCCGCGCCGCAATCATGAGACCGGCAATGGCTGACGCCACACCTGCAGCCAGATAGACCGAGGCGAGAATCCACTTGGCGGGCATTCCTACGCGGCGCGCCGCTTCAGGATTGGAGCCGACGGCCACCACACGACGACCATATCGGGTGCTCGAAAGGACGATATAGGCGATCACGGTAACGACGACGCCGATCAGGGCAGGGACAGGCATACCGAGGAAATCACCTCTGCCGAGGTAAAAGAACCCGGGCGCTTCCGGTATCGGTACGGAATATCCCTGCGTGATATAGAGGGCGACGCCACGCAGGATGGAGAGACCGGCAAGCGTGACGATGAAGGCCGGAATACCCTGATAGGCAATGAACCAGCCCTGCACGAGGCCAAGCCCGCCGCCGAGCACCAGCATGGCGACGACAACCAGCGGCCAGGGATAACCGGCCGCGAGCAGGATGGCGCCAACGGCATTGATCAGGGCCACCATCGAGCCGACGGACAGATCGATGCCGCCGGTGATGATGACGAATGTCATGGCGACGGAGACGATCAGTATGGGTGCGGCCTGACGGACGACGTTCAGAAGATTGCCGGCCGTCAGGAACGTATCCGTGGTCACGGAGAAAAACACCATGCAGAGGGCAAAAAAGGCCGCGATGGAAAGCACCTGTGCATTCTCGGCAAAGAAATCCGAAAGCGGTGAGCCTTTGGCGCGTTCAGTATAGATGGTCAATGGCGTTGCCCTCCCACGATCAGCCGGACGAGATCCTCAAGGCTGGTGTCGTTGATCTGGCGCTCCGCCACCTTGGTGCCTTCATACATGACGGCAATGCGGTCGCAGACGCGGAAGAGATCCTGAAGACGGTGGGTGATGAGGATGACCGACACACCCTTTGCCTTGACGCGATTGATGAGCGAAAGCACGGCTTCCACCTCCGCAACGGCAAGCGCCGACGTCGGCTCGTCCATGATCAGGACCTTCGGATTGAAGGAGGCCGCCCGCGCGATGGCGATCGCCTGCCTTTGGCCGCCCGACAGTTTCTCCACCTTGGCAGTGAGACGCGGAATGCGGATTTCCAGTGCATCCAGCATCTTGCGGGCTTCCGAAAGCATGGCCGGACGGTCGAGAAACGGCCCCTTGGTAATTTCGCGTCCGAGGAAGAGATTGCCGACGACGTCGATATGGTCACAGAGGCTCAGATCCTGAAAAACCATTTCGATATTGCGATTGCGGGCATCGGCGGGGCCGGAAAAGCGAATGGGTTCGCCTTCCATCGTGATCGTGCCTTCGTCCGGGATGTAGGTTCCGGAAATCACCTTGGTGAGGGTTGATTTACCGGCCGCATTGTCCCCGACGAGACCGAGGCAAAAATATCGAGGTCGACGCCGCGCAGCGCCTGATGCGAGCCGAATGTCTTGCGGATATTGCGCAGGGAGATACGCGCTTCACGATCGGGCTGCCGGGAGAGAATATCTCCCCCGGCGCCGTCGACAGCGCCTGTGTGCTGTCCGGCCGCAATCATTTGAAAACCGCGCGGTAGGGTTCGACATTGGCCTTGGTGACGATGGTGACCGGCACGGCGATGGTCTTTTCGACGGTGCCGCCATCGGCGACCGTCTTGAGCGCCTTGACCGCGGCTGCACCCATGGCGGCGGGATCCTGCTGGATGACGCCTGCGACATAACCCGCATCGATGCCGGTGATCGCCTGTTTGGTCAGGTCCCAGCCAAAGACCTTGATGTCTTTCTGCTTGCTCTGGCTTTCAACGGCGGCGACTGCGCCCAGAAGGGCCGGCTCACCCGTTGCGTAAATTGCGGTCATGTCCGGATTGCCGGTGATCAGGTTTTCTGCTGCCGAAAGTGCGGTATCCTGAACATTCTGGCCATCAACGACGCCGGCGGCGGTAATGCCGGTCTTGTCCTTGATGGTGTCTTCAAAGCCCTTCTGGCGGATGTTCTGGATGAAGGAGTTCAGCGCGCCGACGACACCGATCTTGGCCTTGCCGCCCATGTCGGACTTCACGTAATCGAGGAAGAATTTCCCCATGTCGGCGCCCGCTTTGCCGTTGTCCACGCCGATCTGCGCCTTTTGCGGACCTTCCGGCAGGATGGCGTCAATCGCGACGACGGGAATATTGGCGGCAGCCGCCTGCTTTACGGCCGGCATGATACCGTTGACATCGATGGCGACCACGGCGATGCCGTCCACCTTCTGCTGGATATAGGTCTCGATCGCGCTGTTCTGGGCGGCGGGATCGTTATTGGCGTTGAAGATAACCAGCTTGACGCCGGCTTCCTTGGCAGCCTTTTCGGCCCCTTCATTCATCTGGTTGAAAAACAGCGCTTGCTGGTTGATCTGCACCAGGGCGATGGTCTTTTCGGCGGCCTGGACCAGACCGGCAGACAAGGTCGCGCCGGCAAGGACGGTCGCAGCGAGAGCTGCTGAAAAATATCGACGTTTCAAACTTGGCATTATCGTTCTTCCTCTGTTGGTTTCGTTGCTTTTTATTTGATCGCGGGCGGCGCAACGGATTCACGCACGACGATTTCGACGGGCAGCAGTTCCTCCGACAGTGGCGGAGTGTCCTGATCCCAATTGGTTTCAAGCAGAAGCGACAAAGCGCGCTGGCCGATTGCGCTGACGGGCTGGCGAATGGCGGTGAGCGGCGGGGCAAACAGATGCAGCGGCCCGACATCATCGAAACCGATCATCGAAACGTCCTGCGGGATGCGCACGCCTTCAGACCGCAGCACTTCGACGAAGCCGATGGCGATTTCGTCCGAACTCGCAAACACCGCCGTCGCAGGCCAGCCCTCGTCAAGGAACCGGCGCGCTGCCGCCCGGCCGAATTCCACCGTATAGGCGCCGCAATATCGGGAAATGGAAAGTTCCGCCGCAGATACCCGTTCGGCAAGGGCGGATGTCAGGCCGCGAAAACGACGCTCCGTGCTGATCATCTCTTCCGGCCCGCCAACATAGAGAACCCGGCTGTGCCCGTGTTGCGCCAGATGCTCACCGGCCAGACGCCCACCCTGTTCATTGTCGCAGAAAAGTTTCGGCACGGTCGCGCCGGGAACGTCCTCATCCACGACCACCACCTTGCCGGTCGTGTTGATCAGTTCCGCCAGTTCATCGGTATTGGGATGGTTGGTGATGAAGACGAGGCCATCGACGTGATTGCGGGCGAGCAATCTCAGATACGACAATTCGCGGCCCTTGCGGTTCAGCGTCGCAAACAGCGACAGGGCAAGGCCGCGCCGGTCGGCTTCTTCTTCCACGGCCGCGACCAGCATTCCGAAAAACGGATTGCCAATGTCGGGAACCACCAGACCGATCGTATCCGAGCGACCCCGGCTCAAGCGCCTGGCGTGGGGATTGGGAACGTAGTTGAGCTCGCGGATGGCGGTCTCGATCCGCGTCTTCGTTTCCGAGGGCAGTTCCAGCGTGCCGTTCAACAGCCGCGATACGGTCGCGACGGAAACGCCTGCCGCCTGGGCAACGTCTTTGAGACTGGTCGCATGGTTACGCGCCATCACACTCCCGCTTTCTGTTCCGCTCAATACGGGCCTTTTCGGCCTCTGTATGGTTTGTAAAGCGATTTACTAAACCGGTTTACAAGGAAATATAAAAACGCTGAGCTGTCAACGCAGTTTTTAAAAATTTGCTTTTACAGTTCGAAGAACCGGCGCATGCGAAGAGGCGGTAGTCCGCTATTTTTGCAGAAACTACAGTCGGCAGGGAGCTTCGAAATAGATCGGACTGTGCCTCTTCGATTCACATGGAATCGGACGATACCCATCTGTTCCGGCCGGTCTGTTTGGCGCTCAGCAGGGCGGCGTCCGCCCGTTCCAATACGCTGCTCACAGTCCCTGCGCCCGGTGCGGACGCGATACCGATAGATATTGTCACGGGATCGAGCAGCCGGCCCCTGTAGGTGAAAGGTGCCCGCTCAATGGCGTGTCGGAGTTTCTCGGCAAGCCTGGAGGCATCCTCGATGCCTGCATCCGGCATCAACACGGTGAATTCCTCGCCGCCGAACCGGAACAGCGCACCCTGATCGTCGATGGCTTCCGAAAGGACCTGGGCGACATATTGCATCACTGCGTCTCCGGCATCATGGCCGAAACGGTCATTGAAGCGCTTGAAATGGTCGATGTCCAGCATCAGGCAGGCCAGCGAACCGGGCGGCTTCTCAATATGCCGGTTTAACGCCTCGTCGAGTGAGCGACGGTTCAGAAGGCCGGTCAAGGCGTCCTGCCTTGCCATGCCAACCAGCCGCTGGCGGAGCTGGAGGTTTGCGACGGCAAGGCCGATATTCTCGGCGAGAAGTTCCAGATACAGCCGCTCCGTCTCCAGCGTGTCGTTCCTCTGGGGAATTTCGAGATATAGCAGGCCGACGGTTTCGCCGAGCGCAGTCAGCGGTATGCACAGGCCGGTTCCTAAGCTCCCTTGAAGGTGATGGCAGACGACATCGTCGCCGTCCTGGTTGCTGGCGTGGGGACGTCCACGACGCAGCGCCCAGCATTCGTCAATCGAGAATTCCCGGGCGGAAAACGACGGATCGGACCATTGTCCGGTCGATTGGAGAAGGGAACTGTTTTCCTTGAGCACAAGCAGGCGGCCGGCAATGGCGGGGAAGATCTGCGGCATGAATTTCGACACGACATCGGACAATTCATCCTGGTTCTGACATGCCTGAATTCGATGCATCATCTGCAGGATCAGGTCCTTGATGCGCTGGTTCCGGCGGTGCTCCGCGTCAAGCCGCTCCCGTTCCAGCCCGTTGCTGCGGAAGATCCTGATCGCCTGGTTCATTTCCCCAATTTCGTCACGACGTCCCTCGTCGGGCACCTCGATACTGTAGTCCTGCCGGGCAAGGCGCATGACGATATTGCTCATTCTGATGAGCGGGGCGGCAACGCGTCTGGTAAGGACGAAGTAGAGTACGGCCACAAACATCAGGGCGGTCAGGGCGAGCATCACCTTTGCGATCGACCCGTAGAAATCGCTTCGGCTTTTGGCCTGGTCGACCGTTGCCTGCGTGCGGGCCGCAACAGTGTCTCTCAGCGTCGTGACGTTATTCAGCAGGCCCGTATGGAGTTGATAATGCTCATCGCCGAACAGGACCCGTTGCGCATCGCTCTGGCGCCCGGAGCGGTAGAAACCGATGGCCTCGCGCTCCATCGTATCCAGTGCGTCGGCGCTCTTTCTTATATTCTGGAATAATCCTGCCTCCTGTGGCGAAACACTGCGCGCGGCGAGTTTATCCAGGGCGTTTTCGAGGTGCTTTTCCTGGTCTTCGTCGACGTAGAATTTTGCCAGATGCTGCTCGTCGCCGCGCATGATGTAAAGCCGCGCCTCCTCGGTGCGCTCATCCGCGATGATCGCCAGCTCCTCGGCCAGATCGCTCACGTCGAGATGATCCTGGATTGCCGCCCTCTCCTGGGAAGCGCTTCGGGCTGACAGAATGAAAGTGGTCGCCGATACCGTCGTGAGTATCAGGGTTACGGCATAAGCCAGGTTCGTGATGGTGCTAAGTCGCATGATGGCGCCGTCTGCTTGCCGCGCGGTCTTGAAAACCTCAGCGGCGGGTCCGATTCCAGAGTCTGGTTGTTCCAGGACATATCGTCAAACGGGAAATCAGCAAGCGGTTAACCATCGATTTTATCTTTCGCGCGGTACACCGGAACGTCGCGGATCCGGAGGCTTTTGAAAGGCTCGACGCCACACCGGAACTATATTTCACGCGGCATCACGAAGTCGTGAAACCTTTCAACGCGTCGTTCGTTTAGCGCCCATGAACGACAAAGACGCAGGACCGAAACCGGTCGTTGGTGCCGACGAGACCGGCACCCAAACCGCATCCGCAAAGGATGCTCCTGACACCGATGATCCGCCTCCGCCGGAAGAGATGGAACCTGCGCCAGACTTGACCCCGGAGCAGGCGGAGGAGGTTCGCAGGAAATATTTGCTGAAACGCTTCTGGATCAGCGCCCGAGGTTTCTGGAGCCGGCGTGGTGATGCGCTCGCGTGGCCGTTCACGCTCGGCCTATTGGTGATGATCGGTATTAATGTCGGCTTTCAGTACGGCATCAACATCTGGAATCGCGGGATTTTCGACGCCATCGAAAAACGGGACGCGTCGACAGTCTATTTTCTCGCCTCCATATTCCCCCCGCTGGTCCTGGGTAGCGTCTTCATCGTCACCTCACAGGTTTATGTGAGAATGCGTGTTCAGCGGCGCTGGCGATCCTGGCTCACGAAGGCGCTCGTCGGCAGGTGGATCGCAAATGGCAGATACTATCAGCTGAACCTGATCGATGGTGACCACCAAAATCCCGAAGCGCGGCTCTCGGAGGATATGCGCATAGCAACGGAAGCGCCGGTGGACTTTGTTTCCGGTGTCATCGCTGCCTTCGTGTCTGCCTCCACCTTCATCATTGTCCTGTGGACGATTGGCGGCGCTCTGACGCTGCCGATCGGCGGTATATGGATCACGATCCCCGGCTTCCTTGTCGTTGCAGCCGTTATCTATGCGGCCATCACATCGACGTCCATTGCCTTCATCGCCCGCAATTTCGTCAAGGTTTCCGAAGTCAAAAACCAGGTCGAGGCGGAATTCCGCTATACGCTCACGCGCGTCAGGGAAAATGGTGAGAGCATCGCCCTGCTTGGCGGCGAGGAGGAAGAAAGAAGCGATCTCGACAAAAGGTTCGGCAATGTCCGGCGGCAGTGGCGTCTCGTGGCGCAGCAATATATGCGCACAACGGTCGTCTCGAATGGCTCGATGCTGATTGCGCCCGTCGTACCACTTCTCCTGTGTGCACCCAAGTTTCTCGATGGAAGCATGTCGCTCGGCGAAGTTATGCAGGCCGCTTCCGCTTTCACGATTGTTCAGTCCGCGTTTGGCTGGCTGGTCGACAATTATCCGCGTCTCGCCGACTGGAATGCGTGCGCCCGGCGTGTTGCCTCGCTGATGATGTCGCTCGATGGCCTCGAACGGGCCGAAAAGAGCGATACGCTCGGCCGGATAATGCGCGGGGAAACGAAAGGCGAGACGATACTCAGTCTCAAGGACGTTTCCGTTTCTCTGGGCGACGGAACGGCCGTCGTCAAGGAGACGGACGTCGAAATCGGCGCGGGTGAAAGAGTATTGGTCGCGGGGGAATCCGGGTCAGGCAAGAGCACACTGGTCCGAGCCATTTCAGGCCTCTGGCCTTGGGGTGGAGGCAGCGTGAATTTTCGCGCCGAGAGCCGGCTGTTCATGCTGCCGCAAAGGCCATATATCCCCGCTGGTAGCCTTCGTCGCGCTGTCTGCTATCCGCAGCCAGCCGAAAGCTGGACCTCTGAAGAGATTGGCGCTGCGCTAGACAAAGTCGGTCTCGCTCAGCTCAAGGACAAGATCGAAGAAGAGGCGCCCTGGGACCAGACGTTGTCGGGCGGCGAAAAACAACGGCTGACTTTCGCGCGCCTGTTGCTGAACGCACCTGATATCATCGTCATGGACGAGGCGACGGCCGCTCTTGACGAGAAAAGTCAGGAAAAGATGATGCAGACGGTGATCGAAGAACTGCCCGATGCCACGATCATCAGCGTGGCGCATCGTGCCGAACTCGAAGCCTTTCACAGCCGGAAAATTACACTGGAACGTCGGGACGGCGGCGCCAAGCTTGTCAGCGACATTGAACTCATTCCACGGAAGACCAGAGCGGGTTCCATGCTCCGCAGAATGGTCAAGCGCAAGTGAGTCGATCCGAGGTTTTTGACCTAGAGCCTAATCTCATATGCTGTGTCGTGGGTGGCTACAAACGCCTCTCCAGACGCCGTCACCCAGCCGCGGAACATGCCCGATGTATTGTATGGAGCGGCAATGCCGCCCTCTGCATCAATCGCCACAAGGCCGGCTCCGATATCATGGGGAGCCAGATCCCTGTACACGAGATTGCCGGCCGCGGTCTTCAGGTCCTGCCCGAGATAAGCGACGCGGGACGCGATCTCGTGGCCAACGACATAACGGATGAAAAACTCACCCTTGCCGGTGCCGGAGACCGCGCAGGCTCCGTCCCGCGCATAGGTTCCCGCACCGATCACCGGGCTGTCACCCACCCGGCCGTCCGGCTTGTTGGTATAGCCGCCGGTGGAGGTGGCAGCGGCAAGGTGCCCCGCCGCATCGAGTGCAACCGCTCCCACGGTTCCATGCTTTTCGTTTTCCGTCGCTTCCGTACCCGTGGCTGCATGGCGCTTCATGGCCGCCAGCGCCTCGAGGCGTTTTTGCGTGGTGAAATAGGATTGGGGTTCTGTGGCCAGACCCTTTTCCCCGGCAAAGCGATCCGCGGCCTCTCCCGTCAGATAGACGGCACGTTCATCCACCATCAGCGCGCGAGCCGCCTTCACCGGATTGCGAATGGCGCGGGATGCGCTGATCGCGCCTGCCGCCAGCGTGGTCCCGTCCATGATCGAGGCATCGAGCTCGTGAATGCCGTTTTCGTTCAGTGCTGCCCCGTGGCCTGCATTGAAATGCGGGCTGTCCTCCATAACGACGACCGCTGCCTCGACGGCTTCGAGCGCGGTGCCGCCCGCCTTCAGCACGCCATAACCGGCGCGCAACGCCGCTGCCAGATCATCGCGGGCCGCAGCCCATTCCGCTGCCGTCATGCTGTCTTCCGGCATCACGCCGCAACCACCGTGAATGGCCAGTGCGATCTTCGTCATTTGCTCACTCCCTCGTCGCCCCACCATGGCAGGGCCTCTTACAATCAATGAAAGGCGATATCGCCGATGACCCGCACGCGAACCCGCCGCGCGCCACCAGGCAGATAGGCAATCGGGATATCCTCCACCTCAAGCGTCTTGAGGCTTGCCCGCTCTGCGCCAGACGCAACCGCCGCGTTCTGCGCCTCGGTCTCGGCTTTCGCAAGGGCCTCGTCGCGGCCCAGGCCGGAAAAGACCTGGTCGACTTCGCCGGAAACCTGCGCCATGGCCGCGCCGAGCGCATTGGCAATGCCGGCATTTTCCACACGCAGCACTTCCGACGCACCCGGAACCGTCTCGGGGATCAGGAATGCCCCGCCGCCGACCGCAACCAGCGGCACGTCTTCCGCAGACGTTTTCATCTGGTCGAAGCTGTCGGCCACCATGTCACGGATGCGTTGAAGCGTGGCCTGCACGAAAGCCGGATCAAGGTCTTTCACACGGTCACGGTCGCCCATCTCGATGAGGCCTGCGGCAACGGCGATATCCGATGTCGTCAGGGTCTCACCGCCGAAAACGCGGGCTTCCGTCAGGATGCGATAACCGACCGAGCGCGGACCGATCTTGCCTGTTTCAGGGTCGACGATGGTGCCGCCGCCGAGTGCAATCGGCAGAAGATCGGGCATACGGAAGAGCGTGCGCACCCCGCCAATATGGACGATATTGTTCGCCTCCCGCGGAAAACCGCCAACAAGACAGCCGATATCGGAGGTGGTGCCGCCGACATCCACCACCATGGCATCGGAAAGCCCGGTGAGGAAGGCAGCACCGCGCATCGAATTGGTCGGGCCGGAGGCGAAGCTGTGCACGGGGTTGGCGGCGGCCACATCCGCGAGCGCCACGGTACCGTCATTTTGGGTCAGATAGAACGGCGCCTTCACGCCCGCTTCGCGCAGCGCATCCGAAAATGCCTGAACCGTGGTCTTGCCAAGCGTTTGCAGCGCTGCGTTCAGAAGGGCGACGTTCTCGCGCTCCAGAAGCCCGATGCGGCCAAGCGTATGGGAAAGCGTGATGCGTGCATCGGGAATGACCGAACGGACGATTTCCGCCGCCTTGACCTCGCATTCCGTCGTCAACGGCGAGAAGGTTGCCGAAATGGCGATGGCGGTGATGCCCGCATCGCGGATTTTCATCGCCGCTTCACGGATTTCATCGGGAACCATCGGCACCAGCGGGCTGCCGTCATATTCATGGCCGCCGTGGACCATGAAGATCAGCGGATCGACGGCATCACGCAAATCCTTAGGCCAGTCACACATGGGCGGCAGTGAGGAACCCGTTGGCAAGGCAATGCGGATCGCCGCAACCCGCTCAAGCCGGGCGCGTTCCACCACCGCATTGGTGAAATGGGTGGTGCCGATCATCACGGCATCGATCGGCCGGTCCGCCGCGCCGACATAGCCAGCCACATGGGCAAGTGCCGCCTTTACGCCGGACAGGACATCCTGCGTGGTCGGGACCTTGATGGAAGCGACGATGGTGTCTCCATCGATCAGAACGGCATCCGTATTGGTGCCGCCAACGTCAATACCGATGCGTTTCATGGGAATACCGATCTGAAGTCAATGTCATAACCGAAGGAGCGCGGGCCGACGGCGGCGATGCCGGCAGGTGTCGTCAAAAGTTCCGGCGCGGGCAGGGCGACAACCGTGACACGCTGGCCGTAACGCACCGATTCTGTGCCGATGGCGCCGCCGGAAACCGTGTCGAGAAGGCAGAGCAGGTCAGGCGTCATGCCGACCGGCTGGCCATCGCGGAAGGCGACCGCCCATTCGTTCTGGAAGGCCAGCTCCATGCGCGAACCGCGGTCGGCATCAATGCCTTCGATGGTGGTGCTGCCGCGCAGGAAACCACCCGTGGTCTCGCGGGCGACATCCACAACCTTGCCGCGGAACAGCTGCTTGCCGCCCTCATGGTCGAGAACCGCCTGAACCGGATCGTCATGGCGCGCACGCGCCTCCATCACAGCGCGCCCAAGGTCAGTCGCCTTGGTGACGGTGTAATGAATGCCCCATTCCTTCACTTCCTTGCCGGTGCGCGGCGCCTTGCAGGTGGCGGCTGTGGAGCCGACTTCGGTGCAGACCTTGCGCGAGATGCGCTCCATCCATTTCCAGGAGGCGGCCCGCGTCACGATCACCTCGTTGTCGCGCACATCGACCAGCGACAGCGGGAACATCGGCAGGTTGCCGATGGCGAAGGATGTCATCTGCGCTTCCGGATAGGCGCGTCCCATGGCATCGGCATTAACGACCGGCCGGTCGAGCACGGCGGCGGCGAGGAAGGACGACAGCGCGTTCGAACCGCCGATTTCAACGCTCATGATCGCCCGGAACGGTTTGCCGAGATAATCCTCCATCACCTCGACAGCGCGGGCGAGATGCACGGGATCCCCCAGCCGCTCCTGACCGACAAGCGGTGCGCCCATCTTGGAGACGACAGCAACCATATCGTCATCGGCAAGCGCCATCGGGTCCATCACCTTCACCCGTCGTCCCTCGGCATAGAGGCGGCGCAGATTGAGCGTCGAGATATAGGGATTGCCGCCACCGCCCGTTCCCAGAATCCAGGCGCCGGTGGCCAGAGGTTCGATATCGTCTTCGGAAAATTCCTGGATCATGCGTCATCCTCGGGCATGCCACAGCCTTTCCGGCCGCAAGCGATGCTCCTTCCCTTTGAAGTTCCAAGTCTGGCCAACCCCGCCTTTGTGGCGGGGCCGGTTTTCATCAGGCGGAGATCACTCCGCCTTGCAGTCCCAATGGAAATTGGAGAAGTTCAGGTCCCAGCTCTGCATGGGAATGAACTCGTAACCCTGAAGGCACTTGTTCGCCGCATAACGGCGGTTCGGCGCAACCGCCCAGACGTCCGGCTGAAGGTCGGCGATCTTCGTCTGCAGTTCCTTGTAGGTGGCGTTCTGCTCGTTGACATCGGTGGTGGCGCGAACCTTGTCGATCAGGCCGTCGATTTCCGCATTCTGCAACCATTCCATCGACATCCAGGTGCCGGAAGCCTTGGAATGATACTGGTTGTAGAACATCGCGTCCGGCGACGGATAGGTCGGCGAAATGTTCACCTGCGTCGATGCCGGCGTCGTTTCCGGCTTGGAAGACAGCTCGACGATGCGGTTCCACGGCTCCGGCTTGATATCGAGCGTGATGCCGATCTGCTCGAGGCTGGACTGCAACAGCAACGCCACTTCGGCCTCGAAGGCGAGCGACGCGACATAGCTGTTGACCAGCGTGATCTTCTGGCCGGCATATTTCGACTTGGCCAGTTCTTCCTTGGCTTTTTCAAGGTCGTAGACGCCCGGCTGGATATCGCCGTTATGCGCATCCTTGAACGCGTCGGAAAGCGGTCCCTTCATATCGAAGCCCGGATAGATCACTTCCTGGATCGTCTTGTAGTCGGTCGCATAGGCGATGGCGCGGCGCACATGAACGTCATCGGTTGGATAGACCTTGGTGTTGAGCTTGATGACGAAACCGCCGGCGGTGCGGGTCTGGATCAGCTTGTAACCCTTCATCCGGCCGATGGATTCATAGGTGTCGTTGCCAAGACCGTGCGAGGAAAGGCCGAGTTCGCCCTTTTCCGCCAGCGCCTTGACGGTGGCGTCGTCGCTGGTCTGCACGAAGCGCACTTCATCGATCGGCTTGCCCTTCGTCCAGCCGAGGAAATAATCGGCATTGCGGGCGATGACCATATCGGCGGAACGATTGTAGCTGACGAGCTTGTAGGGGCCGGAACCGGCGGAATGTTCACCCACATAGGCTTCGCCCCATTTGTCTTCCGGCTTGGCATTGGCTTCGATCAGCGTCTTGTTCATCGCCATCATCAAGGGCGTTGCCGCCATGAAGGGCGAGAACTGGCGCTCGATCTTCATCACCAGCGTCGCATCGTCTGGCGCGGTGACGTTTTCGGGCTTCAGCACGCCAACGATGAGGTTCGACGGGCCCTTGTTGATGCCGAGCAGGCGCTGGATCGACCAGGCAAGATCGGCAGCCTTCACCGCCGTGCCGTCCTGAAACTTCGCATCGTCGCGCAGGTGGAAGGTGTAGGTCAGGCCGTCTTGCGAAATCTCCCAGGATTTCGCCAGATGCGGCACGATCTCGCCCTTGGCGTTCACCGTGGTCAGGCCGTCATACATGTTCACGATGGCCATGTAGCCGGTGTAATCAGTCACCTTCGCCGGGTCGAGCGAGCTGAATATCTGCATGGTGTTGACCGCAACCGACACCTTGTCTTCCGCAAGGGCTGCGGAAGAGATAAGCGGCAGCACGAGCGCCGTACCGAGCGCCAGCGCGGCGAGACGGGAAGAAAGTACAGGCATTTTCATTATCGTTCTCCTCTTTATTGCGGGTCATTGGCCCGCTTATGGTTAGGCAGCCTTGCTGACCGGGACGGGCAGCGGTGAGAAAGGAATGTCCGGATAACCGAAGGCCGCCGGCCCGACGACCTCAAGCGCGCGGGCGCTGCGCAGCAGGTCATGGCAGGGGATGGCGATGACGGCCACGCGCTGGCCATAACGCAGCACTTCGGTGGTGATCGGATAACCCGTGTCGACATCGAGCAGGACGATCAGGTCGGGAACCGTCACTTCCACCTTGCCGTCACGGGAAAACAGCAGGAACTCGTTCTGGATGGCGACGCCAGCCGTCTGGCCGGCGCAATCGTCGAAACCGGACAGCGTAAGATCGCCAACCGCGAAACCGCCGCGCAGGTGGCGCTTCAGATCGGTGATTTTGCCGTTGAAGATGCGCCGTCCGCCTTCCAGCGCGCAGACCGCGGCAATCGGGTCTTCCTGCTGTTTGCGGGCGCGGATCACCGCCTCACCGATGGCGATCGCCTTGGTGTAGGTTTTCGGAATGCCATACTGGTGCACGTAATGCGCCTGCATCGGCGCGGTCGCCAGCATCGCGCCGCCGCCCTGCGAAACGACGCAGGCGCGCGCCATGCGTTCGTGCCAGACTTCTGAAACGGCATGGCTGAAAATGACGGCATTGCCGTGCAGATCGCACATCACCGATGGCGTGGAACTATGGCCATAGATGGAGAAGGTGGTCATCTGCATTTCCGGGAAAGCCCGGCCCATGCCATCGCAATCGAGGATCGGCAGGCCACCCAGCGCCGCAGTCACCAGCGGGTTCATGGAATTGGAACCGCCGATTTCCTCGCAGACGATGGCGTCGACCGGCGTGCGGATCAACTCCTCCATCGCCCGCAGGCAACGCAGGCCCTCGCGGCCTTCGCGAATGCGTTCGACACCAACCACAGGTGCGCCGATGCCGCCGATCGACATGCAGAGCGCGTCCGGCTCGATGGCGTCGGTTGCGAGGATCTTCATTTCGTAACCGGCCTTCATGGCTTCCAGCGCCAAAAGCTTGCCAAGATACGGATTGCCGCCGCCGCCCGTGCCGAGAATGCCGGCACCGATTTCCAGCGCGTCGAGATCTTCACGGGTCAGCGTCCGCAATGCCGCTTCGTCATATTTCAGCTTGCGTGTCTCAGCCATGATTGGCTCCCATTTCTCCAACAACTTTCACATGAATGCGGGTGGCATTGCCGGGCAGGTAGGCAAGCGGCATGTCCTCGCGCTCGATGACTTCCAGCGTTTCGGCAATCGCGCCGGCGGCAATCGCCTTCTCGCGAGCCTCCGCTTCCGCCTCGGCCAGTGCGCTCTCTCGCGTGCGTCCCTCGATCAGCGAGAAGACCCGGTCGGTCTCGCCGCTGATCTGCGCGATCGCTGCGCCAACGGCATTGGCCACCGCGAAATTCTCAGGCCGGATGACCTCCAGGTCACCGATACGATCCGGCATCAGGATGGAACCACCGCCAACGGCGATCACCGGCACCGGTGACGACGAGATGCGGCTGCGCTCCACGCAGGCCTCAAGCATGTCGTTGATCTTGCCGACCGCCGCATCCACGAGCTTCTTGTCGAGGCTGGAAACCAGTGCCTTTTCGCCAACATCCGCTTTGCCGGAGGCAACCGCGATATCGGTCGCTGTCAGGGTCGAGCCACCGAAGCAGAGCGCCTCGCGGCGGACGCGGTAACCGACGGATTTCGGGCCGACGGTCAGGCCGTGATCGCCATTGACCACCAGCGAACCACCACCGAGACCGATGGAGAAGACATCAGGCATGCGAAAATTGGTGCGCACGCCGCCAATATCCACCGTGGTCGAGGCCTGACGCGGAAAACCGTGCGACAGCGAACCGACATCGGAGGTGGTGCCGCCGACATCCACCACCACGGCATCCTTGAGGCCGGTGAGGAAAGCCGCACCGCGCATGGAATTCGTCGGGCCGGACGCGAAGGTAAGCACGGGGAAACCGCGCACCACATCCGCCGCCATCAGCGTGCCGTCGTTCTGCGTGATGTAGAACGGGCAGGGGATGCCCGCCGCCTTCAGCGCCTCGCCGAAAGCCGCAACGGTGCGGTCGGCAAGCGACAGCAGGCTGGCATTCATGATTGCAGCACTTTCACGCGCAAGCAGGCCGTGACGGCCAATATCCTTGGACATCACCACCGGCAGGCCGGGGCAGCGTTCCTGCAGGATTTCCTTCGTCCGCAGCTCCATCGCATCATTGATGCCGCTGAAAACGCAGGTGACGGCAGCGGCCTTCAGGCCCTTGGCACGGATATCGGCGGCGATACGGACGATCTGATCCTCATCGAGCGGCGAAATCTCGCGGCCGTCGAACTCGTAACCGCCACGTACTTGGTAACCGTGGTTGCCGACGATTTCCTTCAGATCGTCGGGCCAGTCGACCATGGGCGGCAGGCCGGCGCCGGAAGGCAGCCCGAGACGGATGGCGGCCACCTCATCCATATGCCGGCGCTCGATCACCGCATTGGTGAAATGCGTGGTGCCGATCATTACGGCGCCGATGCGCGCCCGGTCGATGCCCGACGCCTCGATGACCTTTTCAAGGGCTTCGATGACACCGGATGTCACATCCTCTGTCGTGGAGGCCTTCACCCCCGCCAGAACGGTTTTATCCTGCAACACAACGGCATCGGTATTCGTGCCGCCGACGTCAATTCCAACGCGATACACGTCAGGCTCCTCTTTCATCAATCGGTCGTTTTTACGAGGAAGCGCATGCGCTCTTCCTCGGTCACGGTGGGTTTGAGACGTTCTTCCTCGTCGGTGACGACGGGGATGGCCGCGATCAGGGCGCGGGTATAGGGATGCGACGGCTCGGCGAAGACCGCCGACGTCACGCCCTCCTCGACAATTTCGCCGCGCAGCATGATGGCAATGCGCGAACAGAAATTGCGCATCAGCGACAGGTCATGCGAGATCATCAGATAGGTCAGGCCAAGCTCATCGCGCAGCTGCAGCAGAAGGTCGATCACCGTCTTCTGCACGGAGACATCGAGCGCCGCCGTCGGCTCGTCGAGGATGAGGATTTTCGGCTCGGCCGCGAGCGCGCGGGCAATCGCCACACGCTGCTTCTGGCCGCCGGAAAGCTCGTGCGGATATTTGCCGAGATAGGATTGCGGCAACCGTACCAGCCCCATCAGTTCCTGCATGCGGCTTTCACGCGTCTGCCCGTCCATGCCGATGGATTTCAGCGGCAGGGCAAGCGTCTGTTTCACCGTGCGCTTCGGATTGAGCGAGGTGCCCGGGTTTTGATAGACGATCTGCGTCAGCCGCTTGCCACGCTCAGGCGCCGGGGCGTCGATCACCAGATTGCCGGAGGTGGGGCGCGACAGGCCCATGATCATGCGCGCGACCGAGGTCTTGCCGGAGCCGGATTCACCCGCCAGACCGAAAACTTCACCTTCCTTGAGCGTCAGGTTCACATCCCGCACGGCGTGATAACCGTTGCGCCTGCCGTAAATCTTGTTCAGTCCTTCAATCGTCACGATGGGCGAGCGCGTGCTTTGCACCAGATCGGTAACGCGCGGGCCATAGAGCGGCGGCACGGCGTCCAGCAGCGAACGCGTATAATCCTCGGCAGGTGCATGCAGGATTTGTGTGCATGGACCGGTCTCGACGATATCGCCGTGATGCATGACCACGACCCGGTCCGCCACCTTGCGCACGACGCCGAGATTGTGGGTGATCATCAGCAGCGCCATGTTTTCTTCGGCAACCAGCTGGTTGATGAGGTTGAGGATTTCGTCCTGCGTCGTGACGTCGAGCGCGGTGCCCGGTTCGTCGGCGATCAGCAGCTTCGGCTGGTGCAGCAGGGCGAGCCCGATCAGCACGCGCTGGCGCATGCCGCCCGAAAGCTCGGACGGATAGGCGTTCATCACCCGCTCGGTATCGGCAAGCTGTACCCGGCGCAGAACCGCTGCGATGCGGTTGCGGCGCTCCGCCTTCGACGAATTGATGCCGTCGCGCTTGTCGGCAAAACGCATGACATCATCGAGATGCGTGCCGATCCTGAAGACCGGATTGAAGGAGGAGAGCGGGTCCTGCATGATCAGCGAAAAGGCCGTACCCTTCAGGGCTTCACGTTCCCTGCGCGGCATGGACAGCACATCCCGGCCATCGATGACGATCGCGCCGGCGGTGATCGCGGCATTTTTCGGCAGGGTGCCGATGATCGCCTTGGCGGTGACCGATTTGCCCGATCCGGTTTCGCCGATCAGCGCCACGCGCTCGCCGGCGGCTACCGTGAAGGCGACGTCGCGTAGCACCTGCCGGGTACGGCCGTAATTGGTGAAGGTGACGTTGAGGTTTTCGACCTTGAGAAGCGGTTCAGTCATGGCCTTAGCTTTCCACGTCGAACATGTCGCGCAGGCCGTCGCCCAGCAGATTGAAACCCAGCGTCACGTAAAGCACGGCCGCACCGGGGCAGAGCACTTCCCACCAGAAATCCGGCATGAACTGGCGCCCGTCGGCAACCATTGATCCAAGGTCGGGTGTCGGCGGCTTGACGCCGAAACCGAGGAAGCTGAGCGTCGCGCCGAACAGGATGACGAAGGCGGCGTCCAGCGTCGTCTTGACCGATATGACCGAGACGCAATTGGGCAGGATTTCGCGAAAGAGGATGTGCAGCGGGCCTGCACCGGCAAGACGCGCCGCCTCGATGTAATCTTCCGAGGCAATGGACTTCGATACCGAATAGATCAGCCGCGCATGCCAGGTCCACCATAGCAGCGTGATCGCGATCATCGCGTTCATCAGCGTCGGTTCCAGGAGGTTTGAGACCGCCAGCGCCATGACGAGCGGCGGCATGGCCAGCATCACATTCGTCAGACCGCTGATGAGTTTTTCGGTCCAGCCGCCGAAATATCCAGCGATGAGGCCAAGCACCGTGCCAACAGGTACCGAAATGCCGAGCACGCCGATGACGAGAAGGAGGGAAACACGCAGCCCGAAGATGGTGCGGGAAAAGATATCGCGCCCGGCCTTGTCGGTGCCGAACCAGTGCTCCAGATCCGGCGGCATATGGCGGGCGCGGAAATCGACGACCGCGCCGATATGTTTCGGATAGGGCGTGAGCCATGGCGCAAAGACCGCCAGCACCAGCACCGAGAGCAGGATCAGCGAGCCGATGACCGCCGCCGGATTGCGGCTGAAGCGATACCACATCATATAACCGGCGCTTAGACCGCGATCGGTGGGTTCGAGCATTTTCATATCAGCCATCAGCGAGCCTCCTTGCGGCGCAGGCGCGGGTCGATGATCGAGATCAGGACATCCACGATCAGGTTCGCAACGATGAAGAACAGGCCGGCCACCAGCACCACGGCGGTCACGGCATTGAGGTCTTTTTGCAGGATGGCGTTCAGCCCGTAGGAGGCGAAACCGCCCCAGGCGAAAACCATTTCGATCACGAAGGCATTGCCGATCAGAGACGCAAATTCGAGACCCATGATCGTCAGCGGCGCGATGGAAGAGAGTTTCAGCAGGTAACGGAAGATGATGACCCGCTCCGGCACACCGAAGCTTTGCAGGGTCAGCACATGGTCCTTGCGCTGGTTTTCAATCATCGAGGAGCGGGTAATGCGGGTGATCTGGCCGATGCCGGCCATGGAAAGCGCAAAAGCCGGCAGTGCGAGATGTTTCAGCGCATCGAGTACGACGTCGAAACGTCCGGCCAGCATGCCATCCACAAGGATGAAACCGGTCGGGCCGCCTTGCCAGCCGAGCGAGTGATCGAGCCTGCCGATGATCGGCCAGCCGGAGAGGAACCGGGCGGCCAGCAATTGCAGCGTGATGGCGAAAAGAAAGCTCGGGATCGTCACCCCGGTGAGCGACAGGATACGGCCGATATGGTCCAGCGGCCGGTCGCGGTAATGTGCGGTGATGACACCGAGGGGTATGGCGACGGCGAACATGAAGATGACAGAGACCAGCACCAGCTCCACGGTGGCGGGAACGGTCTGCGCCAGATCGGTGGTGACGGGACGCTGGGAAACCAGCGAGAAGCCCAGATCGCCATGCAGCGCATTGCCGATATAATCGAGATACTGGACGGCGAGCGGCTTATCGAGACCCATCTGTCCACGCAGCGCATCCACCTGCTCCTGCGTTGCTGCCGGCCCCAGCGCCATGCGGGCGGGATCTCCCGGCACCACGCGGGCGAGCACGAAAATCATGACGGACAGGGCAATCATGACCAGCACGAAGGTGCCGAGCCTGTTCAAAATCGCGATCAGCGGATGTTGCTGCATCGGTGGAACGTTCCTTGTGCATCGGTTGGCTAAGCACAAGTTTTCATCGTCAACGCATTTCAACAATCTCCAAAAGGTATAGTTTTTTGAAAGATTGGTATAGGTTTTGATGCTTAAATCTTTTATCCCTCGTGAATGTTGCTTTTGCCCCGTACCCGCCTTTGCCGTCGTATCGCCCGCGAAACCGTGGGCGTCATTTTCCTGCGGGCCCCGGCAGGAGCGGGAAAAAGCGTGCTGCTGGAGATGCTCGCGCAGGAACTGGGCACCACCATATGCCGCACCCACCAGCCGCGAAGCGACGAGGTGGCGGATGGCTGCCTTCTGTGGGATGTGCCGGTTTTTGCACGGGCAGCGCGTATGCCTGCCGGCATCCTGGAATCAGTGCGTTTTGTGGTCATCGCCTGCCGCCCCGATCAACGGATCAGCGGGCTGGCGCGACAAATCCTGCATCGCGGCTCGCTCACCATTGGACCGGATGAACTGGCGCTGGGGAACGATGAAACCGAAAGCCTGCCATTCGAACAGCGACGCATTGCCCTTGAGGATTTTGCGGGATGGCCGGCCTTCCTGGCGTTGGCCCGGCACCCGGACGAAACGCTGTGCGCTGAGTATCTGCGGGAAAACTACCTGCCGCATCTTTCTCCCGCCCAGACGGTCGAGCTTTGCTTCTGGCTCGAGAATCCGTCTGTGGAACCCAGGGCGGAGTGGACAGAATTGCTCCCACCTTTCGTCACCCGACGTCCCGAACATCATCCCACGCTCATACGACTTTTGACCCTGGCGGCGCGCGACCGTCTCGCCACCCTGCAGGCCGGTAGCGCCGTGGTGGAGGTCGCGTCCGCTTTTGAGAGGGCAGGGAAGTCGCTTGCGGCGATGGCGATGCTGCTCGACAGGGGCTATGAGACACACGCCGCACAAATGCTTGAACGCGCGCATGGCCGTGAACTGATCTACCGAAGCAGCGTCGACAGGTTTCGTGAGATCATCATGCGGTTCTCACAGGATATGATCGCGACGAATGAAACCGTGCTTTTCGCCGTGACCCGCGCCCTGCTGAAACAGGGGGAGTTGCAGCGCGTGCGGCATCTGGTCGGCAAAAGCCTCGGGTCGGACTATCTCGATCCGCTGAAAGTGCTTTCCCGGGACTCGCGGTTTTCTTTCGCCGCCCGAACCTTCCGGCTGAACCTGATGATCGCCGAGGATCTGACGCCCAATGACGCGATGATAACGCGCCTCGGCGAATTCATGGCCGATTATCCGTTGGACGATCACGGCAAGTGGGCAGCCTACTACAATGCGTTGCTTGAATTCGAAATCCGCCGCCGCAATTTTCGCGAGGCGGAGGCCGCTGCCGCCCGCGCCCTCATCTGTCTGCGCAAGATGGGTGGGCAGCCTTTGCTTGAATTCTTCATCCACCTGCACCAGATCGTGCTGCGGCTGATGAGCGGTGACGTGCTTCTGGCTCGCCGGGCGGCGCAGGAGGCTCGCGCCAGGCTGGAACAGGTGCCGCATGATGCCGTGCAGGAGTTCCGGATGTTGCGGCTGGCGGAGGCCTGTCTCGCCTATGAGGCGGGAAAGCCGCGCGACCTGCTGCATTTCGTTGAGCACGAATTCGATCAATTCGCCGCCGCCGAAATCTGGCCAAGCCTGATGCAGTTTGCGCTGTTTTATGCCTCGCAGGTGCTCATCGATCATTTTCCGATGACCGTCCGTGCGGGTTTTCTGGACGGCCTTTGGATCCATCTGTCGGAAGGGCTTCAGTTTCATGCGATGATGGAGATCAGGACGGCCATCGCCTATCAGAATGCCAATCGCTGGGCGGATGCTGCGGCCACTCTTTCGGCAATCCGTATGCCGATGGGCCGCAACTGGGTGGAAAGCGCGCATGAGGACCTGTCAAGGCTGACGCGCCGTGATGAAATCGCCTACGTCATGGCGTGGCTGCGCGACGCCGTGCATCTTTTCACGCCGCGTGCCTATCTCTCTCGCCAGATAGACGCGATGATCGCCAATCCCAAGGTTACCAACCGGGAAAAAGTGGCACTCAGGATCTGGCAGAGCTATGCCGCGCATCAGCGCCGCGACAATGCCGCTGCCCGGGCGCATATTCTCACAGCCCTTGAATCGGCGACCCGCCTTGGCTGCAGGGGTGTGTTGTCGGAGGAGCGAGTCTTCCTGTCACCGCTCTTGAACAATCGTCGCATCCGCAGTTTCATCGAGACCTCTTCCGATGTCCGCACTGCGCTGTCGATATTCGCCGACTCGGTAAACTCCCCGCAGGCACGCGCCCTGCATGGCGGGCTTTCCCAGAGGGAAGCGCAGATGCTGCAGCTGCTTGCCAGCGGTATGTCGAACAAGAAGATCGCGCAGACGCTGAACATCTCGGAAGTGACGGTGAAGTTTCACCTGGGCAACCTTTTCCGTAAGCTCGATTGCAAGCGGCGCTCTGAAGCCATTCGAGCAGCAAAGGCGCTGGATTGGCTTTAATGTGTTAGTGCTGATCTTCCCTGGTTAAATGTCCTGGAGCTTGTCTTTCGGTTATAAGTAATTCGAACGTGACACAGACGGGGTTTTTGCCGCGCACCAGCCGCCCGCCGCTGATATGCTTGGTAAGATCGACCATCGAAATATCCAGCGTCGCCTGGTCACGGCCCACAGAGGAGTGGCCGATACGCCCATCGCGGATGAGGATTTCGCTGGCATACGCGGTGAGGCTCGTCCCGTCGTCATAATCCGCACCGATCAGGCTTCCGATACCATCGACTTTGGCCTCCCGGAGGCCAAATTGCGCGGCAGCCGTTTCAATTGCCTCGCAGATATCTGTATTGGGCCGCACCGTGCATAACAGCGCCCGTAATCCTGACGCCACGCGGCTGCGAGGTCGTGCGACTGGTGTGAAGAGGGGGAAATTGGTTTCCTCATCCTTCTGGACGTCGAGGATCGCACCATCCAGCGCCAGCGCCTCAAGCGGCGTTTCCCCGGCAAATTCGGACTCGAAGGGTAAAAGATGCCCCATCGAGACGATGCCGTCGGCGCTTCTCCATGAACCGTGGCAGTGCAGAAACGGCTTTCCATCGCGCCGGCCCATATGCAGGCCAGCATCGAGAATAATGCCGCCGGGCATGGAAAAGGTTTCGCTATACCACGCGGCATGTGTGTCATCTGGTGCCGCCGCGGGCATGACGTAATGCAGTCGCTTCATCGGCACGTTTTTCAGTCTGACGTAACCGCCCTCGAAGCCCAGCTGCGCAAAGGCCCCGCCAATCGCCTCATTGACGCTGAGGCCGGGACTTGCCGTCAGAGCGACGGGATGCGCGTGACAGCCGATTGCGCGAAAACGTTCGGGCGTTATCGGGCCGGGATGGACGATCCGACGGGTAAGCGCTGATGTGCCCGTGTCGATCATACCGCAAGCCCGGCAGTAATGAAGCCGCCGTCCACGGCAAGCACCTGGCCGTTGACGTAGCTCGCGTCCTCCGACACGAGGAACGCCACGGCGGAGGCGATCTCGTCCGTCCGGCCATAGCGATGCATGGGAACGCGGCTATGCCATTGGCTACGCACATTCTCCGTATGAACGGCCTGGGTGAGGGGGGTATCCACAGGACCGGGAGCAATTGCATTGACGCGGATGCCGGATTGCCCCAGTTCGTTTGCCATCACCATCGTGAGGAGATTAACCCCGCCTTTCGACGCACCATAGGCGCTGCGGCCGCGATTGCCGCACATGCCGGAGACTGAGCTGATATTAACGATGGAGCCGGCAATATCGCGCTCCAGCCAGTAACGTGCGGCGGCGCGCGCTACCGCGAAGCTGCCGACGAGATTGACATCGACGATGCGCCGAAATTCCTCGACGCTGGTTTCGATGGAGAGCTTGTCGATGCCGATGCCGGCGCTGTTGACGACGGCCACCAGATCCCGGGCGTGATCCGTGCCGCCCGAGGTCAAGGCGGCGAAAGCCTGCTCAATCGACGCCTCGTCCGCCACGTTGCAGACGATGCCGCGCGCCCCATCGATGCCGAGCTTTTCGCAGGCTGCATCCAGTGCCTCGCGTTTGAGGTCCAGCAGCCAGGGTTGCCAGCCGCGCTCCATCAGAAGCTGTGCGGTGGAAAAACCGATGCCGGATGCGCCGCCGGTGATTGCGACAGCGCCTTTTGTCCCTGTCATCTGCTGTGTCATGCCGTCTCCTCCGGGTTGATTGCAATGTCGTCAGCCTGTCCGCTTTTCCTCGAAAGCCGGCATCTGGCCCCGTTTTTCCAGCTCCTCGCGGATCATTTTCTTGGTGATCTTGCCATAGGCGGATTTCGGCATGGCGTCCCAGAACACCACGGTTTTCGGCAGCTTGTAGCGGGCCATCTTGCCTTCGAGATAGGCTTTGAGGTCGATGCCTGCGATGTCCGCGCCCGCGCGCGCCACACAAACTGCCACGCCCACCTCGCCCCACACCGCGTCGGGCACGCCCAGAACCGCAGTCTCGCTGATATCGGGGTGCATGAGGATTTTCTCTTCGATCTCCCGAGGATAGATGTTCGACCCGCCCGAAATATACATGTCGGAGGCGCGGCCGGTGATATAGACGAAGCCGTTTTCATCTCGGTGGCCAAGGTCGCCGGTGCGAAACCAGCCATTGCGGAAGGCTTTGGCATTGGCCTCCGGGTTATCGTAGTAACCGGCGAAAACGGCAGGGCCGATCACGCAGATTTCACCGGTTTCGCCTGCACCAACCTCTTCTCCCGCCTCGTTCTGGATCTGGACTTCCATGCCGGTGCGGTCGAAACCGCAGGTGCCGACCCGCGCTTCTGGACCGTCTTCGTCGCTATGGAATGCGGGAGGCAAAACCGTGATGTTGCCGGTGACTTCCCCAAGACCGAAATATTGCACCAGTACCGGACCGAGCTTTGCCAGCGCGCGTTTCTGATCGGCGCGATACATCGGCGCACCGGCATAGATGACGTAACGCAGCGATGAATGATCGTACTGATCGACGGATGCGTCTTCGATCAGCATCTTGAGAATGGTCGGCACAGTGAAGGCGTTGGTGATACGCCATTTTTCGATCAGCGCCCAGACGGCCGGGACATCGAGCCTTTCCGAAGCTGGAAGCACCGTTTTTGCGCCGTGCGCCACCTGGACCAGCTGATGGACGCCCGCGCCGTGTGAGAGCGGGGCGACAACGATGGATGCGTCGTCCGGCCCTGTCCCGGGCATCAGGTCGCAGAGATGGTTGGTAATGACAAAAGCCATCTGGCCGTGCGTGAGCACCGCGGCCTTTGGACGGCCAGTGGTGCCCGAGGTGAAGAAGAACCAGCAGGGGTCATCCCGGTTCACAGCTTCGCTCCTGACCCTCCGGCCCAGATGACGGGCGACGATCGCATCGTAATCCTCACCGAATTCCGCAGCGCCGATTGAAATGGTGAAATCGATCGAGGCTGCCGCACGACTTGCCGTCGCATGATCGGGAAAAGCGCTGGCGCAGATCATGCCGCGCGCGCCGCTCGCTTTTGCCAGATAGGCGACTTCATCGGGGGACTGGCGGTAGTTGGTCGGCACCCACACCGCACCCACCCTGAAGCAGGCGAACATGGATTCGAACATCTGGTTGTTATTGGAAGACTGCACCAGAATGCGGTCTCCCTTCGTGACGCCGAATTCAAGGACCAGCGCATGGGCCATGGCGTCGACCCGGGCTTCCATCTGAGCCCAGCTCCACGTCTTTTCGCCCCAGACGAAGCCGATATGATCGGGGTTACGACGTGCTGCCTGGGTGAGGAAATGCGAGAGATTCATCACCCGCGTGGTGGAGGGCGTTACCCCGCCCGCGGGATGCTGCACGGCGCTGGAAATCGTCATTTCACGCGCTCCATGATCGACACGTAATTGGCAACCGCAGTGCCCCCCATGTTGAAGACGCCAGCCAGCGAGGCATTCGGTATCTGCATGTCGCCCGCTTCGCCCATTAATTGCATCGCCGCCATGACGTGCATGGAGACGCCGGTCGCTCCGACGGGATGCCCCTTCGATTTAAGGCCTCCCGATGGATTGATCGGCAGGCGTCCGGTCTTCAACGCCGTGCCTTCCTGGACGACGCGGTGGCCTTCGCCGGGTTTTGCAAGTCCCATGGCCTCATACTCAATGAGTTCGGCGATGGTGAAGCAGTCATGCGTCTCAACCAAGGAAAGGTCGTCGAGCGTCGCTCCGGCGAGTTCGAGCGACCCCGCCCAGGCGCGGCGTGCGCCTTCAAACGCCAGCGGATCGCGGCGGCTGAGTGCCAGAATGTCGTTGACATGTTTGCGTCCGCGGAAACCAATCGCGCGGTTGAGTGTGGCCGCAGTTTCCTCGTCGACAAGAATGATCGCGGCAGCGCCATCGGAGATCAGCGAGCAGTCGGTGCGGCGCAGGGGGGCTGCGACATAGGGGTTCTTCTCCGATACCGTGTTACAGAATTCGAAGCCGAAATCCTTGCGCATATGCGCATAGGGGTTGACCGCGCCATTGGCATGGTTCTTGGCGGCAATCATCGCCAGTTCCGCGGAGCGGTCGCCATAACGCTGGAAATAGGCCTGGGCGATGCGCCCGAACTGGCCGGCAAAGCCGCCGCTAATATCGGCCTCTTCCGCCCGGTAGCAGGCAGAGAGCAGAATTTCGCCAACCTCCGCCGTCGGCAGCGCCGTCATTTTTTCAGCCCCGACGACGAGTGCAATCCGCCCGCGTCCGGCCTCGATGAAATCCATCGCGCTGTAAAGGGCGGCCGATCCTGTCGAGCAGGCATTTTCAAACCGCACCGCCGGCGTATAGGCAAGCCGCTCATCGCCCATTGCCACTAAAGCGCCCTGAAAATCCTGCTTTGAGAAGCCGTTATTCATCACGCCGACGAAAATGCCGTCGATATCGCCAGCGTCGATGCCGGCATGGTCCATGGCGGGCGCGACAACCGAGGCCATGAGTTGTTCGGTATTTTCAAGGGCCGATTTGCCAAAGGGCGAATGCGCCCAGCCGACGATCTGCGCTTTGCTCATTTGCTCGTTCTCCTTGTTTGCCGCTTCGTGTCGCCTTCGCCGCGCGTGCGGGCGCGGCTGGCCATCATTTCTGCGATACGTGTTTCGATGCGGGTCACTTCCTCGCGCAGCAGTGCTGCCAGTTCCGGCTGGCGCTCCGGCCGCATGCGGCTATCGACAGCGGCGATGCTCAGCGCGCCGGCAACCGTGCCATCCGGAGCGCGGATGGCGACGCCGATGCCCCAGGAGTTTGAAAGTATGAGGCCGGGATTGAGCGAATAACCGTTGGCTCTCGTCAACGCGACGTCGCGATACAGGCCATCGATGGTGATGCCGGGATAGTTCGCTGCGATGATCCCGCTATTGGCGGCGATAACGTCGTCCACTTCGGCATCCGGCAGGGCGGCAAGCATGGCTAGCGATCCTGCGCCGATACCGAGCGGGTGTTCGAATCCGGCCTGAAGCGCATGGGTTCGTACCGGCCAGGTGCCTTCCTCGCGGTATAGGCACAGCGCAAAAGTATCACGGCGCACGGACAGGAAGCTTGAATCCTCGGTGCGGCGGGAAATGCGCGTCAGTCCGTCCTGCGCCATCTGCAGAAGTCCAAATCGGCGCGATGACAGGCTGCCGAGAACATAGGCCTCTTCGCCGAGATAATAACGCCGCGTTTCCTCGTCCTGCTCGACAAGGCCGGCGCGGATCAGCGCCAGCAGCAGGCGACGGGCCGTGGGCTTGTTCAATCCGCTTTCGGTAACGATGACCGAAAGTGCCACGCCGCGTTCCGCGTGTCGCCCCACCATGGAGAGCAGCGCCAGCGCCCGGTCCACCGCGCGCGCACCTGTCAGATCTTTCTCTACCGGGATCGTTGTTATGGCCATATCAGGAAAATGCCCCCACGGCGCAACTCTGTCCGCCATCGACCGGCAAACAAATGCCGGTGATGAACTTCGCTTCATCGGATGCCAGAAAGGCGGCGGCACGGGCGATATCGAAGGCGTCACCCATGCGACCCACCGGCACTGCGGCGTTGCGCGCCGCCACCATATCTTCGACTGTCGCATATTGGCTGCTGATCTGCTTGTAGATCAGCGGAGTGTCGATCATGCCTGGCAGAATGCAATTGGCGCGAATGCCCTGCCGGGCATATTGCATGGCCAGCGCCACAGTCGCCTGGTTGACGGCGGCCTTCATCGCGTAATAGGCGAAATAAGGATAGCCGGTCCAGCGAATGGAGGCGAGCGAGGAGATATTGACGATGGCCCCGCTGCCCTGCGCCAGCATCACCGGCAGCACCGCCTTGGCGGTGCGATAGACGGAGCCGATGTTGAGATCGACCGAGGCGCGAAAACGTTCCTCGTCCAGCTCGACCGGGCCGCCCATATGCGTCACACCGACGTTGTTGTGCAGAATATCAATGCCGCCAAAGGCCTCGCAGGTGCGGGCGACCGTAGCCGATACAGACTGCAGCACGGTGACATCGGCAGCGATTGCAAGCGCCTCAAAGCCTTCACCGCGAATGATCTCGGCGGTCTCTTCAGCGGCCTCGGCGGAGAGATCGACACAGGCCACGCGCGCGCCTTCGCGGGCAAACTGCATGGCGGCGGCCTTGCCATTGCCAAACCCCGGACCCGATGATCCTGCGCCAAACACAAGCGCGCGTTTTCCCCTCAGGCGACCTGTCAAAACAGTCTCCATTCCAATGTCAGACATAAGCAAGTCGACCCCGCTGGAAGCGGGGCCAGTTGTTCAGAAGGCCGATCAGGTCAGGCTTGCGCCGACGGCTTTTTCGAGAATGGCCCAGGCTTCATCGCCATATTTGCCCTTCCACTCGGAATAGAAGCCCGCTTCCTTCAGCGCGGCGCGGAAGAGCGTCGCATCCGTGTCGTTGAAGGTCATGCCCTTGGAAACCAGATCTTCCTTTACCGAGGCATTCAGTTTTGCCACATCGGCGCGTTCATCCTTGCCGGACTGGTTGAGGTTCTTGGCAACGATGGCGCGCAGATCGTCCGGCAGCCGCTCCCAGGCGCGCTTGTTGGCCAGGAACCAGAAACCATCCCACATGTGGTTGGTCACCGAGCAGAATTTCTGCACTTCGAACAGCTTGGCGGTGGAAATGATTGCCAGCGGATTTTCCTGACCATCGACCACCCCGGTCTGCAGCGCCGTGTAGACTTCCGCGAAGTTGATCGAGGCAGGGGCCGATTTGAAGGCCTTGAACATCGAGGTCCAGAGCGGGCTTACCGGCACGCGGATCTTGAAGCTCTCGAGATCGGCCGGCGTGGCGATGGGCTTTGATGCGCTGGTGATCTGGCGGAAACCGTTATCCCAGATCGTATCCATGGCAACGAGGTTCTGCTTGGCAATTTCGCCGCGCACATATTTGCCGAGATCGCCATCCATGGCGGCCCAGACTGAATCATAATTCGGAAATGCGAAGCCGATGCCGCTGATCGAGGCGTTCGGCACCAGCGTCGACAGGATCAGCGGCGAAAGCGTGAAGAACTCGACGCCGCCCGAGCGCACCTGGCTCAGAACGTCCGTATCGGCGCCAAGCTGGCTGCTGGGGAAGATGCTGATATTGACCTGTCCGTCGGTTTCCTTGGCGATACGGTCGGCAGCCTCCTTGGCACGAATGTTCATGGGGTGCACGGCAGGCAGGTTGTTGGCATATTTGTAATTATACTGGGCAGCGCGGGCGCGCGATACGAAGGCGGTCGCCAGAACGGCGGAACCGGCGCCGGTAAGTATGGTACGTCTGTTGATATTCATTGCTTTTTCCTCCCAAAATAAAGCAGTCGTTTAATTGGCATGGCCGGATCACCCGCCATGATCTTAGAGCAGAATGGTCGAAAATCCCGGAACTGCGGCAATTAACAGCAGGCCGATGACCATGGCCGCGAGATAGGGCCAGATGGCGCCCATGGCTTCATCCGGCGAGACGTTGCCGATCTTGCACGCGATGTAAAAACCGATGCCGATGGGCGGGGCCATCAGGCCGATATTCATGGCGACCACCACGACCATCGAATAATGAATGTCGTTGATGCCGAGCGTGCGGGCGATGGGGAACATGATCGGTGCGAGCAGAACGATGGCAGGCAGTCCTTCCAGCACACAGCCCAGGATCATGAAGATCAGGATCGACACCACCATGTAGGTCATCCAGCCGCCCGGCAGATCGGTAATCATGGCAGTGAGCTGGAATGCGAAACCGCTCTGGGTCAGTCCCCAGGCCATGGCCGAGGCGCAGCCGAGGATCAGCAGGATCGCCCCGGACAAGGCGGCTGTCTCGACCAGCATCGAATAGAGTTTTCTCAGGCTGATACCGCCATAAAGCACCGCGCCGATGATCATGGCATAGAGCACCGCAATGGTGGAGACTTCGGTTGCCGTCGCCACGCCGCCGCCCACCAGGCTGCGGATGAGAAAGGGCAGGACGAGCGCGGGGGCGGCGACAAGGGCCGCCTTGCCAACCAGCGGCCACGGGGTGCGCTTTGCGCCTTCCATGTTCTCATGCCGCGCCTTCCAGCGGGCGAGCACCGCCAGCACCAGAAGCAGCACCATGGCGATCATGAAGCCGGAGGTGAAGAGGCCGGCAATTGACACACCCGCCGCAGACCCAAGAACGATCAGCACGATGGAGGGCGGAACCGTATCGGCCATGGCGGCGCCGGTTGCCAGAAGCGCGATCATTTCCTTTGGCTTGTGGCCTCGCCGTTTCATTTCCGGAAACAGCGCCGGCGCGACGGTCGCCATATCGGAAACCTTGGAGCCGGAAATGCCGGAAACCAGGAACAGCGAACCGAGTAGCACATAGGACATGCCGGCGCGGATATGACCGAACATCGACGACAGAAGCTCCACGATCGCCCTGCCCATGCCGGTCGCGTCGAGCACGCAACCCAGCAGCACGAACACCGGCACCGACAGCAGAATGATGCCCGACATGCCCTCATCCATCCGCCCGATCATCACGATCGTCGGAACCCAGGTGGTGAAGGTCAGATAAGCGAGCGTTCCAAGGCCAAAGCAGAAGGCGATCGGCACGCCCAGCACCAGAAACACCGCGACGAACAGCCCGAGGAAGATCGCCAGATTGAGATTGCCGAGGGATTCCAGCATCGGCGATGCCAGATAGAGCAGGGTGGAGGCGACCGCGACGGTGGCGAAGGCAGTGATGATATCCCGCAGATTTTCCCGTCTGAACAGATTGTTGAGAACCAGGAGCAGCATGAGGCAGGCGCCCACCGGCAGCGCCGCGGCGCGAAACGACATCGGAATATTCAGCGCCGCTGACGTGACCACCCATTCCTCGATGGCATATTCCATGGCGGGTTTGATAATTGCCGCAAGAAATGTCGCCACCAGCATCAGAGCCAGCGAATTGATGTAGCCGAGAACACGTTGCGGGAACATGTTGAGAAACAGCGTCAGGCGCAGGTGTTCGCTGCGATCGATCGCAATCGCCGCGCCCAGCATGGCAAACCACAGGAAGCACAGCGACGCCGTTTCATCGATCCAGACGATCGGCAGATGCAGCGCATAACGGGAGGTCACGCCAAGCAGAAGCAGGCCGATCATCACCGCCAAAAGCACGGCTGCAACCGCCTCGATGGGGCGCATGAACCACGAACCCGTTACCGGGGCGGTGTGCAGCAACTCGCCGTCGAGCACAAAGACGTCGTCATTCGCGTTTGCGGTCATGGTCATCGGGCCTCCTCTCCCACAAAACAATCTTCGCAACGAAGATGTCCGCAAAACAGCATGTCCGTGCCACGACCGCGACATCAAGGCAGCTGTATTGCCAGACAGGCCAGACCCCTCCAAAAGCCTGAATGCACCGATACATATCCTCCACTATATGGACCGATACAAAACCATGTATTTGGGATACACAGGATATTCTGTAAAATCAACACGATTTAGGCATATTTATAAAGGCTATTCGCCGCTCTATTAGGTCCATATCGTGGATCATACTTTGTGCGCGCTTTAATTCAGGTTGCAAGGATGCGCCGCCCGCATGGCCTGCACCGGGATTTTCAGCTTGAATTGGTTTTGATGTCATTCTCTACGGCCGGTCCGGATTTTGGCCGTGTATGCTGGCACTTTTACTGGCAAAAGGGCGAGGTTATCGCGCTTCCGGCGCAACTATCACGACGCACCAGGCCAGGACGAGACCGCGCTCAACCCCAGCTGCTCCTCAGCATCCACGACAAGGTAGACAAGCCGGTCTTTCCAACCTTCCGCCAGCTTGCCAAGTCCTGGCCGCGCCTCGAAACCCGGCAACACCGCCCGGCTACCGCGCAAATGCTCGTTCATCCGCGTCCCATCCGGAGGCGCAAAATCCGGCGCACGACACCCCACAGGCGCGGGACGTCCCCAAGATCATTACGCAGACCAACACCCCGGACGCGCTCGGTGAAATAGGTCGCCCCATCGCGCGTGACGGCAAGATCGCGGATGATGGCTTCCAGCGCCCGCTCGCTTCGGCCGGGCCGGGCAGCGGCCTTACACGCCCTTTATGATGTTGCAGATACCCTCGCGAATGACGTTCTTGTCGGCGATCTGTCCTGCCTGGATGTTGAAAACAGCATCGATCCGCACAGCATTGCCTTTCTGCCGTGCCACCACCCGCAGCGTCTGAATTCTGCCGCTGCCGCTGGTTTCCTGATGGGCATCGATCGAGGAGAGTGCCTTGTTTATCTGGATGCCGGAGAAACCTTCAGCCGCGACGGCCTGGGCAAGCTTTTGAAGAACCGCGGGTGCCTTGGCCTTCGGCAGTTCCTGCCATGACTTGTAAGAGACGGCGGTCACCATCGGCACGCCTGAAACGGTGAAGTTTTTCTCGCAGGATGCTGCGAAGGCAGGGCTTGAGAAGGCGATGAGGCCAAGGGCTGTGACAAGAGATTTCATTGGCATGATCCGATTGTTGGTGAAGGTTTCAGCTGTTGCCCGCGTCAGAACGACGACCTTTTTCCCCGGTAGGTCGCAGGCGGTGGCAGGGCTTCATGGGCCTGTGCCAGCGTTTCCAGCCATGTTGCCAGCCCTTCGGGAACGGCTTCGTTGCCGGCTTCCAGCGCCTCGATCCATGAGAGCTCGCATTGCAAGGCAGAGGCAATATTGATTGGCGTCCAGCGGATCACCCGCAGACATTCATTGAAGCGATCTGGCGACATGATGATTTGTTATGTTCCCCGTCATTTTCTTAGCGAAGCTCACTCACACGGCTGCGAGAGTCAATCTTTTTTGCAACTTTTGATGGCTTCTTTTCGACTCAGTAGTTGCATCCGCCGCCGGTTACGGAGCACCACGCGCTGGAAGGGACAGGCAAGCCGCTCAAACGATACGTCTGGTCGACACTAAGGCATCTCATCCCCGGCGGATCACTCCTGCCGGGAAAACTTAGTTGATATGCTAAGTTTTCCCTTGCTCCATCGCGACGAAGCATGATAGTTAGCAATATGACTAAGCATCACCGTGAACTTTCACTGATCTTCCAGGCTCTGGCCGATCCGACGCGGCGGGCGATTCTGGCGCGCCTCGGCGGCGGGCCGGCTCCGGTCATGGAGTTGTCCGCTCCCACGGGGCTGCGTCTGCCCACGGTCATGCGGCATCTTTCCGTGCTGGAGGAGGCGGGGCTGATCATCACGTCCAAGGATGGGCGGGTGCGCACCTGCGCCATCGTGCCCGAAGCGCTGGAGCCGGTAAGGACATGGCTCGATGAGCAGCGGGACATGTGGGAGAGCCGGCTTGACCGGCTGGAGGCGTTTGCAATGCAGGCCATGAAGGAGGAATCCGAATGACAACGAAACCGGGTCAACAAAGCGCACACGCTGAACCGCATCAGCCACAAGACCGTTTTGCGACGCTCAGCTTCGAACGGGAAATTGCCGTTCCGCTATCGGCTCTCTGGCAGGTCTGGCTGTCACCCGCTGCCCGAGCGGTGTGGGCCTCTCCGTCACCCTCGGTCACCGTGGAGTTCCTGGAGGCGGACAGCAGGCTGGGCGGTCGCGAAGTGTCGCTCTGTAAGGTCACCGGCCAGCCGGATATTCGCTGTGAATGCGGCTGGCTGGAGCTGCAGCCAACTCGCCGCAGCGTGAATTACGAGGTGGTCTCATCCGGCGGTGTAACCCAGTCGGCAGCGCTGGTAACTGCCGATTTCCAGTCTGCGGAAGAGCGCAGCCGCCTGACCGTTACGGTCCAGCTTTCCTCCTTGGCCGAGGATATGCGCGATGGTTATCAAGAAGGTTTCGGCGCGGGTCTCAACAATCTGGCCAGCGTGGCCGGGCGGACCATGGTGCTGGAGCGAACGATAAAGGTGCCGCGAAACATCGTCTGGAAAGCCTGGATGAGCGAAAAGACGCTGCCGCAATGGTGGGGCCCTGAAGGATTTTCCTGCCGCACGAAGAGGATTGATCTGCGGACCGGCGGGGAATGGGTCTTTGACATGATCGGCCCTGACGGCACAGTCTTCCCGAACCATCATCGTTATGTCGAGGTCCGGCCAGAAGAGCGGATCGCCTATACGCTGCTTTGGGGCGAAAACGGGCCGAAACATGCCGACGCCTGGGCCTCCTTCGAAGATCAGGATGGCGCGACGAAAGTTGTGCTGGGCATGGTGTTCAGCACGGAAGCCGAGTTCCAGCAAGCGAAGGGTTTCGGCGCCGTGGAGCTGGGTCAGCAGACGCTGGGTAAACTGGAACGCTTCGCCAAGGCACTATAGATGCGCCGGGCCGTCAGTTCCATGTGCAGAGGTCTCGATACTGGCCTCTTGTCCAGAGCGGAAATTATTCTTCAAAGCCGCTCCGCGCGTGCGAGATCGTCTTGCAGGTCCCGCCATCCTTTTCGCCATCCATGCGTTGATCGCGAATGACTGAACCCTTGGCGATGTCGATCTCCCATGCCACCGAGCCTTCATTCAGGCTCGCTTTACCACCGGCAAAGGTGCCTTTCTCCATTCTCTGACTCCCGGAAGCCGGGACATAAACTCCAAATGTCCCGGCGGCTTCGTCGAGAGCGAAATTGAATACCTGGGGAATTCCCTTCGAAGTTGGAAATTCGCAACTGAGATATGTCGTTGTGGCAAAGGCAGCAGAGCCTGAAAAAAACAGGGTGGCAACGGCAAATCCTGTTTGTATGATGGCCTTCAATTCCTGAGCCTCATTTGTGTTTTTTCGTCCGACTCACGCTCTGCCTGGTGTTGTCGGAATTTAAAACCCGAGTGACGAATTATGGAATGCTATTTTCGCCGAACCCGCCCCAAATAATCCAGTTTCTTCACACGGCGGGCGGGCAATCCTTGATATTCGTCGATAGAGGAGCGCTCTTGATGATCTTCTATGGTCACGATGCAAGTTGGCTCAAGGTTTTTCGTTAAGAAGCGGACACCAAGCGTGCGAAACTCGGCAACCTCAACTCCATTCCGTTCGCAGAAACGGGGCAACTCCTCGCTGTAGAGTTTCAGAGCCTTCATTAGTGAAGGTGAAGTGCCACCGCCCAACGTACTACCTGTGAGAAAGTCTACATCGATGTAACCTTCCTCGGTAGAAGCAGCCTCACCGTAGATATCCATGGAGTAGACACCAACCATTAGTCCGACTCCGGAGCCGACCGAGTCAGCTATATTGTGCCCTATGGCTGTTAGAAGTCCAAGTTTTGACACGGGATTTGCCTTCCAGACTTGCCGTTCAATCAAGTGCGCAAATTTTTATGCAAATGCTGTTAGTCCTAATGCACCGGAATCGGTCCGTTTCTTGTCAGAGGATGGTCTGGCCGAAGGCTTGCGAGGCTGCCGCAGAACATTGCATATCCCGGTTATGACGCGATCTCCGACCGTGATGTTGCCGTTGCTGCAGTTGGTCACCGCCTCGCCTGTGAGGACTTCGACGCCGCGGCGTTCCAGAACCTTTTCCGCGTAGCGGCCAAGGTCTTCCCGAAAATTCGCCAGAACGCGCGGGCCGGCTTCCAGCAGGAGAACCCTTGATTCCTTCGTGTCGATATTTCGAAACTCTCGGGATATCGAGCTGTTGCGGATTTCCGCAATCATACCGGCCAACTCGACGCCAGTTGGTCCTCCGCCGATCACTGCAAAGGTCAGTAATGCGGCGCGTTCATCAAAGTCTGCGGTATTCTCGGCCTTCTCGAACGCCAGCAGAATTCGTTTCCGGATCTCGAGTGCATCTTCGATTGTCTTCAGGCCAGGGGCGGCCTCGGCCCATTCCTCGTGCCCGAAATAGGCGTGCGTCGCTCCTGTGGCGAGGACCAGCGTGTCGAAGGGGATGGTCTTGCCGTCCGACAAAAGCACGGTCCTGGCCTCGGTGTCGATACCGGTAACCTCACCGAGCAGCGTCGTTACATCCTTGCGATCCCGGAACAGGCGGCGGATTGGCCAGGCGATATCCGCAGGAGACAGGATTGCGGTGGCGACCTGATAGAGCAACGGTTGGAAGAGATGATGATTCCTGCGATCGACAAGGGTGATTTTCAGGTCTGGCCCGCGAAGGCGATCCACCAGCGTCGTTCCCCCGAAGCCGGCTCCGACAACGACGACATTATGCGTTGACATGCAGGTGCTTCCTTTTCGCTTCATATGCTTCAAGCAGGACCGCAAGGGAGAAGTAGATTGCGGCCAGAGATCCAAGGATGAACAACTGGCCGCGCACATCAGCAAGGCTTGCGCCCATTTGGCCGACATTGACGAAGGCATGTATAGCGCTGGTGCTCGGAAGGATCAGGGCCAAAGTCCGCAAAGGCTCGGGGATGGCTTCCACCGGCCATGAGAATCCGGCCAGAAACATGAAGGGCATTCCGATGGCGGCGGCCACCATCTGTACGACGACAGGGCTGCGAAACAGCTTCGCGACCACCATGCCAAGGCTTGCTACAGCGATGACAAAGGGGATGGCGACCACCGTAAGTGATGATACCGAACCTAGCCGCGGGATGCCGTAAAGATATGGCAACACGATCAGGTAAAAGGACAAAACAAATGCTTCGAGAAACAGGTAGGCGAGCATGCGCCCGGCGACCTTGTCCACGGCGCTTATCGCGCTCAGCTTCTCCCGCACGTCTGGCGGAAGGGGATAGGTACCGAGAAGACCGGTGCCGATCAGAAGGGTTTGTTGCAGGATGAGGACGAACGCCGCCGGCAGGATGTAGGTCGCATAGCCGCCCTGAGGATTGAAGAGCGGAATTGTCGTCGCCGGCATTGGGCCGGGTGCGGCTTCGGCGAGTGTGGGATCGACCTGCGCGGTAATCAGCCTGCCGGTCTCGACCTCTGCGCCGACCGCTTTTGCGAGCGCATTCACCGCTCCGGTGATACGGCTATAGATAAGGAAGTAACTGGCATCGGCATAGATCGCCAGCGGCGCAGACCGCCCGTGCAGCAGGTCGCGTTCGAAATATTTTGGTATGACGAGGATCCCGTATATCTCTCGCGCGTATATTTCCCGCTCCGCTGTCACCTGATCTGGTAAGACCGCGGCAATCGCAACGTCGGCGGAGGCATCGAGCCGTCGGGCAAATTGCCGGCTCAAATCGGTTCCGTCGAGGTCGACGAATGCGATCGGCACGTCGCGCAACGCCTCTGCCCGATAAGGTTGCGGATAGAATATGGCGTAGACGATGATCGCGAGGACAAGGACGGCAAAAGCAGGCTTTAGTGTCAGTATGCGCCTTATTTCCTCCCTGCAAACGACAATTACCCCTCTCATGCGGACACTCCCGTGACAGCGGATAGGGAATTCTTTTCTGCCTGCGCTTTGCGTCCGATCGCGTCGAGCCTGAGCGCCGTGATCGAAGCGAGAAAAACAGCCATAAAGAGAAGAACGGCAATCGGACGAACGGACAGATCAACCGGCGCGCCCCGGATCGTCTGGTCGATCCGGGCGGTCAGGTACCAGGTGCCGGGTAAGGCATTGCCCCAATAAGAGGAAAATGCGTTCATCCCGATCCGGGGAAAGCCAATTCCCATAAACCCGAAGGCGGGTGCGGTGATTAGCGTTCCAATACTCACGGCCGTCGCCATCGGTCGCAGAATCAGAGCAAGCAGCGCGCCGAAGAACTGGTTTGCGACGATGAAGAGGATGCCTGCGCCAAGGAAGAGCGCCCTGTCTCCTCTCAGCGGCAGTTCGAATACCAGAAACAGTACAGCATCCGCGATACCGAGCACGAACAGAAAAACCAGGGTGTATGGCAGCATCTTGCCGAGCATTGCCGGCCAGATACCGCCTCCAAGGCGCCTCAGGATCCGAAACCGATGCTCTGTTTCCGCATCCCGACCAATCGAATAGGCCATGACCGTCACGATGACGATCTGCAAAATCGTCGGCAGCAGGGCGGCGAGCAGAAAATGCGTATAGTTCTGGGTCGGGTTGAAGAGCGGATTGACCTGGACCGGTATCGGGGCAAGCGAGGATCGAGCAATATCGATTGGCTGGCCTCGTGCCGTCCTGAGTGACAGTCTGATGTTACCTTCGACACTGGAAAGTGCAGCGTTGACGCCGCGCAGTGTCAGGTTTCCCGTCGTCATTGTCTGGGTGTTGTAGAAGAAGACGACTTCCGGACGCCGTCCGGCGAAGACGTCACGTTCGAGGTATTTCGGGATCATCAGCAGGCCATGGACTTTTCCCGAAAGGATAAGGTGCCGACCTTCATTCAGATCGCTGACATTTGTGACAATGGCAGCATCCGGCGTGGCGTCAACCGTCCGGAAAATGGTTCGCGAAAGATCGCTGCCATCGAGGTTGAGGACCGCAATGGGCAAGCGCGTTGCGATCCCTTGGCTGAAAACGACCGTGAGCACGCCCATCAAGGCCAGCGGCAAAACGACCGTAAGGAATGGCAGGAACGGTTGTTTTCGAAACTGAGCCGCCTCCCGCAGGAAAACCAGCGTGAAACCTGGTCTGGAGTGCGTCCTCGGCATTTAGCGCTCGCTTCCATGCCAGGATGCGATAACGCTCATACCCGGCCTTAGACCCTCGATTGGCTTGGTGGGAACCGCGCGCACTTCGAATGTCCTGAGGTCGAAATCTCCCGTTGCCCGTGTCGCGCGCCATGTCGCATATTGGCCCTGCGCATTGATGACGGTCACTCTGACGTCGATCTCGGCGCCGGTGAGGGCAGGAACGGTTACCCGAAAATCGTCGCCGACCTTCAATCCCTTGAGCAGGTCTTCACGAAGGTTGAAGGTCAACCATGGGTGACCGATATCGACGATCGAATAGAGTGGCGCTCCCGCGCTGAAATTTTCGCCGGGTTCGGCTATCCTTGTCGTCACCTGCCCGTCGATCGGCGCGTAGACGGTGAGTTCCTCGACGTCCGTTTCCTGTTGGCCGAGCGTCGCTTTCGCCTGTTCCACCTTGGCTGCCACAAGCGCCCGCTCTTCCTTGCTCGCCCCTCTGACCGCCAGATCGAGATTGGCCTGGGCGGCCTCGCGGCTCCGGATGGCAGCCTCCAGATTGCGGCTCGATTGCTCGACGCGGGCCTGCGGAACCGCGTCGGTCGTGGCAAGGCGCGCTTGTCGCGCCTGGTCGGTCTGATAGAGGACTACGTCGGCGTCGGCAGCCTCCACCTCCGCTTTCCTCGCCGCGATCGTTTCAGGTCTCGTGCTGTTGACCCTGTCAAGATCGGCGATCGCGACGGCAAGCGCTGCTTTTGTGGTTTCGAGAGCGGAGACGAGTTGCGGACTTGTCAGTTCGGCGATGACCGCCCCTCGCGTCACCACATCGCCGACATCTGCATGAAGATGTGCAATGCGTCCCGAGATACGGGCGCTGACGTCGACCCGGTCTGCTGAAACTTCGCCCTGAACGATCAGCGGTGGTGGACGTGTCGCAAACCATAGCAGCGTTCCAAGTACCGCGAGGCAGACAAGACCGATAATGAGGCGTATGAGCCGGGCCATTCAACAGCCTCTGTTCAGTGTTCGGCGAGAAAATCGACGCCGGTGACGGCGGAAGACGATTTTGCGACGTCGGGATCGACGCTGGCATTGCTCGGATTGGTTTGGCTGACAATCTCCCCGGCGCGCGCGCGGATATACGGCTCCATATGTGCGGCATGCGTCAATATCCAGAACTGCTTGGCCGCGATGGCTGCAAAGACTTGGATGGCGACATCCGACGGTTCCATTGCATGCGAGGATTTCATCGCGTCTGCATCGGATGGCTTGCCGGCCGTTTCGGAGTTCATGATGTTCGTCTTGACGAGAGCCGGGCAAAGAACGGAAACGCCAACAGCGGATTGGCTGGCGTTCAGTTCGCGATAGAGCGTTTCTGAAAGGCCAACGACGGCGTGCTTGCTCGCGACATAGGCGGAAGCCGCCGGGATCGTGACCAGGCCGGCAGCTGAAGCGGTATTGATAATGTGGCCGGAGTTGCGTTCACGAAGGCCGGGAAGAAATGCCAGAAGACCGTTGAAGACACCGCCAACGTTGATGTCGAACATGCGCTTCCAGTCCGCCTCGGTGTGATCCCACGTCAACGACAGCTTCGTAATCCCGGCATTGTTGGCCACGAGCCAGGGCGCACCGAGGGTCTCCGTAGTCCGGTCTCGCAACCGCTCGACGTCAGCGAGATTGCTCACATCCGTCGCGACTGTAATCGTCTCGGCCCCGGCGGCTTTAACGATTTTCTGCGCTTCATCCAGCCGATCCTGGCTGATGTCGGCCAGCGCGACCTTCATCCCCCTGCGTGCTGCCTCGACCGCAAGAGCCAATCCGATTCCACTCGCCCCGCCGGTAATGACGGCGACTTTCCTAGACAAGACTTCACTTGTGTTTTCCACGGCGCTGGCTCCTGTTTCGCGTCGTGGGGCAGGGTAGACATCAATAGCGGTTGGGGAAGTTAGGTTGAAAAGCTAACGTCTCAAGTAACGGTGTGTCTGTCAGCTTACAGGCAATCTTGCGGTCGACAAATGAATTGACCGGGGTCAAAACCCATCGCAAGATTCAAAGAAGGTTGTTCGAGGGAAGAGAATGGACGCAGCATCAGGTCCGTCACCATCGTCCATAAGAGATCAAATGGAAAGGCTGCGCAAAAGTGCAAGCTTTAACGGGTCCGACAGGTTGCTCGTGTTGCTGAACTATGTGGTCGAAGCGACGCTCGATGGGCGGGGTAAGGGTCTCAAGGAGGCGACAATCGGCAACGAGGTTTATCGCCGCGATCCGCCTTATGATCCTAGAATAGATTCTACAGTCCGCGTTGAGGCACGCCGGCTGCGCAGAAAACTTGAGGAGCATTTCTCAGGTGACGGTTTGCATGATCCTGTCGTCATCTCGATCCCCAGTGGCAGTTACACTCCGTTCTTTGAGCTGAACACGCAAGATCGCGTTTTGCAGGCTGGTTCACCGTCGCCTGCAAAAGATATCTTTCGCCCAGGGCCGGGCACCCGTCTGGCGGTGCTGCCCATTAAGGTTATCTCCGGAGGAGCGGCGATCCAGGAGTTTGCGGACTCCCTGACAGACGAACTCGTATTCGCCTTCGGCTCGGAGCCGGGGCTCAGGGTTCCGTCCCGCGCCACGACCTTCACTTACAGGGACAGGGAGCCGGCCATTCCGGCGATGTCGGCGGAACTGAATCTGGATGCCATCGTCCAGGGAACCGTGCGTCAGGTGAACGGACAGATCAAGGTCACCGTTGAAATCTCCGATCCGCGTGGATTTGTTGTGACGTCGGATCGCTTCGAAAGCTCGTCACCCAATCTTGGTGAGTTGACGGCACGTATGGCAACGACATTCGTCAGCAGGCTGCGTTTCGACAGCTCCAAGATGCGAAATCTCCAAATCAGCCCAGGCCCTGTCGCGGTGGATTCCCACGCAAAAATCTATCGGGCCCGTCAGATGCTCGACAGGCAGACGACGGAAGGGATCAAAAGCGCGTTGCAGATTTTCCGGGATGTTGCGGCAACAGCCCCCGACTACGCTCGAGGACACTCCGGAATAGCTGATTGCTTCTGCGACCTTTTCCGGATCGGGGCAATTGACGCCCCGGCAGCGCTCGCCCAGGCACGGCCTGCGGCCGAGGAGGCACTGAGGATCGACCGGGACTCGCCGGAGGCGTATGCGGCACTCGGAACCATCCATGCCTGGCTCGAGCGTGACCGCTCGATGGCGGAAGAGTGCTTCGAAACCTCGCTGTCGCTCGGACGCAATGCAAGAGCTGCGCGGATTTACGGATCCTATCTTGCGCTGCTGGGATTGACCGAAGAGGCCGAAATGCTTTTCCGGGAAGCCCGCACGATCGAACCGTTTTCGCAACAGCAGGATATCGCGGAAGCCGTCAGCCGGTTTCAGGACCGCAGATATGACTGGGTTGCCGGCGATCTTGTCGATATCGAGGTTGCAAATGCGCCCGCCGAGGCACTTTATTACATGGCTCTATGCAGCCATTTCGGCGGCAGATCGTTTCGGGAGGAGTATTCATCACCGCTTGAAAGGCTCCGAATTGGAAACCCCCAGATGATCTTTGCGTCTGCGGAGCTTGCTGCCTTGCGGGGCGTAAAAGAAACGGCAAAGCGCATGCTTGGTATGGACAATCCGAGAGCCGGAAAATTTGCCTATGCCACACTCGCATCTGCGGTTGGAGACCGCGAACAGACGCTTACCTATCTTTCCGAAGCACTGGACGCCCGCGAACTGGCCACCGTCTGGATGAGAACGGACGCCCGGTTCGACTTTCTGCGTGGCTCGGGCGAATTCGAGGCCCTTATCGACCGACTGGAAGCGCTACGGCTGTCATGACCAGAGCTAACTGGTCAAACGGTTAGCCGATTCATACCTTACTTTTGTCAATTCATGCTTGGCTCATACCCTCGCGCCACCGATCACAGGAGGCTTCGGACGTGAGCCAGAACAGTCAGTATCGTAGCGCAGATCTCATCGTTGACCGCATTCACGGCGTTCTCGGCCACTACCCTGGCTACCGGACACTTCACGCCGACGGTAGGTTGTATAAAGGGTATTTCCAGGCCTACGATGTCGCCCGGCAATTCACTCGAGCCGTGCATCTACAGGGACAAGAACTACCTGTCTCTGTCCGCTTTTCCAAAGGCGGCGGAAATCCGCATGCTTTTTTCACTTCCACCGTCGGTATGGCCACCCGGTTCTATCTTGCTGATGGGCGCGTGACGAACCTCGTTATGCTGAGCCAGAAATTATTCTTCGCAAACACGATCGAGCAATTTGTCGAGCTTGTGAATTCGGCACAGCCAGTTGCCGCGGGTGCCGGGCCAAATAAGGCCGGCCTTGATGCCTTTCTGGCATCTAACCCGAATGTGATGAACGTGTTCAAGATGCGGGCTGCTGCCAAGGCGCCTATCAGCTTTGGCAATACGGAGTTCCACGCCGTGCATGTCTTTCGCTACCTGAATGCGGGTGGTGATCTGCATCATGTTCGCTGTCATTGGATACCGGTCGATGGGGTCAAGGGGCAGGATCCTGAGGCGCTCACCCATGAGAGCGTCGACGTGCTGTTCCTTGAACTTAATGAGCGCCTGAAATCCTCCCCTGTTGAGTTTGAGCTCGAACTGGAGATCGGAAAGCCCGGTGATCCGACGAATGACGCAACTGCACTCTGGCCGGAGGATCGGCAACGCGTTCGCATCGGCCGCCTGCGCGTGACGGCAACAACCACCGAAGAGGAGATGGGTGACCGTCTTATGAACCACGATCCAACCATGCTCGTTGATGGGATCGAGGCAACGGATGATCCGATTCTCCAGATCCGGCGCGGTGTCTATGAGGCATCTGCTGCCCAACGGAGTGGGGGCTGGCAGGCCAATAGAGCTCAACCCGCAGGAGGAACGGATGGGACGGCGAAACCTTGACCACATGCGCGCACTCGATACGGCCTGGAACAGAAGGCAGTGGTCCGATTATGCCGCATTGCTCGACGACGATCTTGTCGCCTGGAGATCAGGCGAGCTCGAATCTCACGGCAAGCAGGAGCATGTTCTTCGAGCCCAGCGCTTCTGCGCAGCCTATCCTGCAAGCCGCGTTCAGGAACAATATCTGGATTTTTTTCTAAGCGCGGACGGTCACAAGACCTGCTCTATCGCAGTCCTGTCAGACATCACCGATGGGAAAGCTCCCGCGTTTGAAGTCACCTTCAGCGCAATCTGCACGTGGCGCGATGGTCGCGTCGTGGAGCAGCGCGAATACGTCGATGACCAGCTTTTTCAAGAGCATCTTCACGAATACATGCTGACAACGGAGACCAATCATGAGTGACACCATAGCCCCCCTGGAAGCGCGCCTCGCCATGGCGCAGACAGTCACGGACCAGCCCGACGGTCCGGGAAAACGTATTGGCAAGCGCGGTGAGTTGACCATGATCGGAAATGTCCTTCCTGGCGGCGCGGCCCTGTTTCGAGAACGCCTCCCGCGGTTTCAGGCCGAGGCTGCCTACTGGGAGGATCGTGTGGGCACAGTTCAGGATTTCCGGATTTTGCTCTTCGACAACGATACACGGTTCCTTCTATCGCTCGTCTATGATGGTGATTTCGAACCCTATCTGGTCGATATCACCACACAGGCGCACCAGTGGCTCGACTTCTTTGCGACGGATGTGCTGGAAGGCTACCCAGGATTGACCAGTCCGACGGCTGCCGATTGGGTCAAAAGCCTCATGCATCCCGCCGAGTTCTTCTATGTCGGAGCACCTGACGCGAGCGTCCGGGATATCAAGAAGATGGAAAAGCTCTCGAAGGCGGTCAGCGATCTTCTCGACGCGGCAAGTTGATACGATGGCTTTGATGCTCGACCTCGCCGACATACAGGGAACGGTCCTGCGCAGCCGGCCTATGCCCTATTTTGGCAGCTACCTGATGTTCACCATCCATGAGGCAAATGCAGCGAGAACCCTCCTGAAACGCCTTGTTCCGCATATCACATCCGCAGCTGACTGGAATGCGCCGGCGGAGAATGCGTGGATCAATGTCGTGTTCTCATATGCCGGCCTGCGAAAGCTGGTCGGAAACGAGCTTTTGGACGGCTTTCCAAGGGAGTTCCGGCAGGGGATGGCCGCACGTTGCGGCTATCTCGGTGATGTCGGCGCCAATGCACCGGAACATTGGGACTTGCCTCACGGAGGGAATGGATTTGATATCGGGCTTCAGGTCATGGCCGGAAGCCTCGAGCTCAAGGATGCCAAGCTTGCCATCGGACGCGAGGCTCTGGAGGGGATTCCGGGCGTCGAGCTCATCAATCGACTTGATGTCGGCGTACCGCCGACACTCCGGGAGCATTTTGGATATGCAGACGGAATCAGCCATCCCTTCATAGAGGGACAGGGCGGTAGTCCATTGCCGGGGCAGGATGTACTGAAACCCGGCGAATTCATCCTCGGCTATGAGAATGAGTTGGGGATCGTCGCGTCGCTCGACGCTCCGGAAGCCCTATGGCGCAATGGAACCTTTGTCGCGATCCGCAAGATCTGGCAGGATGTCGCCGCATTTCGCCGGTTCCTCCTCGAGGCCGGCGGTGGAACTGCAGAGGGTGCCGAACTGCTTGCGGCAAAGATGATGGGCCGTTGGCGAAGTGGTGCACCTCTGGCCTTGTCACCGGACAAGGATGATCCCACCCTTGCTCAAGAAAGCTCGCGCAACAACGCATTTTCCTACCATGAGGCTGACGCGGAAGGCAAAAACACCCCAGTCGGCAGTCATATTCGCCGGGTCAATCCGCGCGATGCGCTGAAGGACTCATTGACGAACATCCGACTGCATCGGGTGCTGCGCCGAGGTTTCGCATTCGGTCCATCGCTTCCGGAAAATGTGATGATCGACGACGGGGTCGATCGCGGAATCATGCTGGCCATCATCAATGCCAACCCGGGCAGACAGTTTGAATTCGTCCAGGCTCAATGGGTAAACGACGGCGATTTCATAGCGCAAGGTGCCAGAACAGACCCCATTGTTGGAAGGCGGGACATAGCGGACGATTATCAGTATCCGGCGAAACCCGTCCGAAAGCGAGTGCAGGGGATACCGGCCTTTACCGCAACACGAGGAGGGGAACACGTATTTCTGCCCAGTATCTCTGCGTTGGAATGGATCTCATCGAGAAACTGATTGCTGAATGAATTCGATCGTGGAAGCAGATGCACGTGTACTGAAGCTGATGAACGTGGGCGGGGCGGCACTTTCCGGCGTATCCTGTATCATGTGGTAGTTCGTCAACTTCTACAGAGAGCCAGACTAGGAAACCAAACCTGAACGGCGGGCGTAGAACTGAGGCGAGGCGCTAAGACTTTCGGGTCGAAGATCGGGATGATCAGATCCCGCTTCCAGATTGATGGGTGCTGCAGAATTAGCGTGCCACGTTTACGCAGCGCTACGAAATAGGCCCATTCGATTCTCGGCATCCAGAAGCATAAGTAAGGGGTCCGCTGTCCTTGAAGATCGCAAGTTAAGATGAAATCCTGCCCCCGCAACCAAATCCTACTCCATACTATCCCACAATAGCCCGAAACTACGCGCCTCTGCGCTAAACAGCTACGATCATCGGCGCTAAATCCCCGTCATAACACATAAAATCCAAAATCATCAGGCCTAAGCCACGGCGTGTTCGATACGTCTGCCAGCGCGGCGACGCAGGGGCGTCGCTTTTCTTTTGACAAGTGTATGCACAACTTCTCCTTTCCGCCGGTGCTGACGGGAGCGCTTCTTTGAAATGCCAGGAATAGGCATCGCTCGTTCCAAGAGCAGATGACTGCTTGACGGGTGTACCCAATTATGATTGATTGTTGACAATCGATCAACGACGAAAGGACCTGTCGTGAACGCCCGATCAGCTCAAAATTTCGTCCGTATTCCGAAGGCGACCTTTCGCGCTCATATTGTCGACAGTCTCCGTAGCGCGATCTTGAGTGGTGAAATCGCGCCCGGTGCTCAGGTCACGGAGTCGAGCCTTGCCGAGCAATTCGGTGTCAGTCGCGGCCCTTTACGCGAGGCCATGCGGCAACTCATCGACGAGGGCTTGCTTGTCACGGTCCCCTATACTGGGACGCATGTGGTCGAGCTTTCGGTTGATGACATCCGCGAGATTTACTCGATGCGCGTCAATCTGGAGATTTTCGCCTTTGAGCTTGTCTGGGGTCGCCGCGATCAGTCTTTCCGCGAAGGTCTCCATGCCCGTCAAGCGGCGCTGACCCGCTGCATCGATGCCGAGGATGATGTCGCAAGCATCGACGCGGAACTCCAGCTTCACGGCTTCGTCTACGAAGTTTCCGGACACAAGATCCTTATCAAGACCTGGGAGAGTATCCGTGGGCGCCTCCAGCTCTACTGGGCTGCGCATCACCGAGCCCACGGCATTCGCGGCCCCCGGCGCGAGGGGCACGACAGTTATGTCGAAAATGCGCTCGGCGACGACTTGGAGGCCATGCGTTCCGAAATCAAAAATCACATGGCGCGCGGTGGCCAGCAAACTGAAGAATTTCTGCTCGGATTGGCACCTCAAGCTCCAGACCAACGACATCTTCGCGCCGGAGCTTCGAAATGACGGTTGCCGAGCATCACAAGCTTTCCGTCCTGATGATTGGATGCGGAAATATGGGGACGGCGATTGCAAGCGGCGCAGCCATACGCCTGCCAAGGATCGATATTACCGCCATCGACCCCAATGTCGAAAGAGCCAGGCAGCTTCTGCCTCAACAGGCTCCCGTCAAGGTGCTTGCCGATTTCGAGGAGTTGGGTGAGCGCCATTTCGATGTTTGCATCGTGTCGGTGAAACCACAGCATGTCGAGGCCGCGCTTCAAGCAGCACAGCAATATCTGTCTGGCGCGCTGATTATCTCGATTGCCGCTGGAATTCCCATTCAAAAATTGCAGGACGCCACTCCCGACCTCCGGCGCTTCGTCCGCGTGATGCCCAATCTCCCGGCTTTGGCGGCCTCTGCCATGAGTGTCGGCTTTGCCGATGCAGACGTTCTTTCCCAAAGCGACAGGAAAATCGTGGAGGAGATTTTCGGCGCGATCGGACGGTTTTGCTGGCTGGTCAGCGAAAACGACATTGATCTTGCGACCGGCGTGACGGGAAGTGGACCTGGCTACGTGTTCGCTTTCACCGAATATCTTCAACGTGCCGCCGAACAGATGGGTTTTCCGGACGACGTGGCCGAGCAGTTCGCGCGTCAGACCGTTATCGGCGCGGCGCGGCTTCTCGAACAGGATACGCGATCCGCGCATGATCTGAAAGTCGCCGTAACCAGTCCCGGAGGAACGACGGCCGCCGGACTGGCGGTTCTGGAGGCGCCGGAAGCACTTCCGTCACTTCTCGCCAAAACCACGGCAGCAGCGGCCGACAAGGCCGCAGAACTCGCAGACACCCAGCCATAAGAGCCGAAAAGGCCGAAACCGGTTATGAACCACAGAGGAACAGAGTAATGAAAACGACACGCAGAACTATAGTTGCTATGGCCGCCGCAGCGATCGCTGGTATTGCCATGCCCGCAATCGCTCAGGATGCTTCCACACTCGATCGTATCAAACAGGACAAACAGCTTCGCATCGGCGTTACATCGGCCGAACCGTGGTTCTTTAAGGATCCGATGACCGAAAAATGGACCGGCGTCGGCGTCGCGATGGGCGAAAAACTGGCAGCCAACCTTGGAGCCACACTGGTGCCGGTCGAAACCACCTGGGCGAATGCTGTCGCAGCGCTTCAGGCCAATCAGATCGACCTCATGTTCGTCCTTGATCCGACGGAAGAGCGCAAGAAGGCAATCGACTTTCCGGAAGCTCCGCTCTTCTACTATGCGATGGGCGCGCTGATCGCGGCAGATTCCGAGGCAAAGACCTGGGAAGATATCGACAAGGCAGGTACGCGTATCGGCGTCACGCTTGGCACTTCGCTCGACAAGAATGTAACGGCGCTGGTGAAGAACGCCGAGATCAACCGTTTCTCCAACAACGATGAGGCGATCGCAGCATTTGCATCAAAACGCGTCGACGTCGTCGTGCAGTTTCATCCGGCGCTCGTCGTTCAATACTCCCGCTTGAAACTTGGCAAGGTGATACTGCCGACACCCGTCAACCCGGTGCCCACAAGCGCCGGTTTGCGCAAAGAATCGAATTCCGCGTTCCGCGACTGGGTAAGCGAGCAGTTTGCAGCGCTGTACAAGGATGGCGTTCCAGATCAGATCTTCGGTGCCTATCTCAAGTCGAAGAGCATCGATCCCACCGGAATTCCTGGCCTGGTTAAAGAAGCCTGGAAATAACTCTCGGGCCCGCAGGAGGGGAGCGCTCGCTTCCCCCTCCTGCGTATCTCACATTTCGGACGAAAGGATGATCGCCAGCGATGCTTGCGCGATCACGGCTTCGCTTATCCAAGGATCTGCTTCTCATGAGCTATCAATGGGATTTTTCGGGCGTATGGTCCAGATGGGACATATTGGCGGTCGGACTCGTCAACACCATAAAAATCGCCGGAATTTCAATCGTTCTCGGCGTGATCGTCGGTCTGTTTCTCGCTTTTTTCAAGCTTTCGCCAAGAAAATATCTATCGGTTCCGGCCACTGCTTTCATCGAGTTTTACCGCAACACCCCACCAATCATCCATTTTTTCTGGTTCTATTACGCGCTGCCGGTGCTGGCGAATATCAGTCTCGACCCATTCGTTGCGGCGGTCCTGGCTCTTTCCACGCAGTCGGGAGCGTTCTACGCGGAAGTTTTCCGTGGTGGCATCATCTCGATTGAGAAGGGACAATGGGAGGGCGCGCGTTCGCTTGGCATGCGGCATTCGCAGCTGATGCGGCGCATCATCCTGCCTCAGGCGATCACCCGAATGTTCGCTCCGTTCGTCGAGCGCTCTTTCGAGCTGACGAAGACGACGGCGCTCGCATCGACGCTTGCCTATGCGGACCTTCTCTATCAGGCGATGATCGTCAATAGCGAGACCTTCCGGCCTCTCGAAGTCTATACGACGATTGCCCTGATGTACGTCATCCTGCTTGTAACGGCCAGTACGCTTGCCCGTATCGCTGAAGCACGCCTGACGGCCTATCGCTGAGGAGCACGACAATGGACTATCAATTTGATTTCGAACTCGTCGTCCAAAGCCTGCCAGTGCTTTTTCGTGGATTGCTCGTAACGGTCCAGTTGTGGCTGCCGAGTATCCTGATCGGCCTTGTGGCGGGCTTTTTCCTCGCTCTCGCGCGGCTGTCAAGGAATGTAGCCCTTCGCGTACCGAGCCTGTTCTACATAGAGCTGTTTCGCGATACGCCCGTTCTGATCCAGCTTATCTGGTTCTTCTATGCCTTCCCGATCATCATCGGGGTTCAGTTATCGCCGTTTACAGCCGCGCTGCTCGGCCTCGCCCTCAACACCTCAGCCTATTCCGCGGAAATCTTCAGGGGCGGCATACAGTCGATCGCCCAGGGGCAGTGGGAGGGTGCGCGAGCACTGGGCATGCGACACTCAAAGATCCTGCGACGGATCATTCTGCCGCAAGTGTTCAAGCGAATGCTGCCAGCCTTTACGAACCGCGCCATCGAAGTCGCCAAGATGTCATCGCTCGCATCGGTGCTGTCCGTGCACGAACTGATGTATCAAGGTCGGCTGCTCAGTTCGACGTACTATCGTCCGCTCGAGATTCTGACGACCGTCGCCGTCATCTATTTCATCCTTATCTATCCCGGCACCTGGCTGTCCGCGCACATCGAGAAGCGCCTTGCAGCGAAAGCCTGAGCCGAACAAAGGAGATATCGCAATGAATGAGCCTATCCTTCGTGTCTCGAACCTGCAAAAGTGGTTCGGCGACCACCATGTCCTCAAAGGCATCGACTTCTCCGTCCAGGCAGGAGAACGCGTTGCAATCATCGGTGGCAGCGGCTCCGGCAAAAGCACCTTCCTTCGCTGCCTGAATTTCATGGAAATGCCGACGACTGGCACCATTGCCCTGGACGGCAAGGAAATCGGCAGGCTGCATGGCAAGGACGGTGGACGCCGATATCCGGAATCCGAACTCTGCACCGTTCGCGAGCGCGTCGGCATGGTCTTCCAGCAGTTCAATCTCTTCCCGCACATGACCGTTCTCGAAAACGCCATGGAAGGTCTGGTGACCGTCAAGGGCGTAAAGCGTGAGGTTGCCCGAGAACGGGCCGCGGCGGAATTGGAGAAGGTCGGCCTGAGCAGCAAGTTGGACGCCTATCCCGGCCGTCTTTCCGGCGGGCAGCAGCAGCGTGTCGCAATTGCCCGATCCCTGGCCATGGAGCCGGAAATCCTGCTGTTCGACGAGCCCACTTCCTCGCTCGATCCGGAACTGGTCGGCGAGGTTCTGCGGGTTATCCGGCAGCTTGCCGAAGAAGGGCGCACCATGCTCCTGGTGACGCACGAACTTGGGTTTGCCTACCACTTCGCAACGAAGGTTATCTTTCTGGCCGATGGCGTCTTTCAGGAAGTGGGCACACCCGACGAGGTTTTGAAAAAACCCAAGCAGGAGCGTACCCGCGCGTTCCTTAACCGTTTCACAGAGTTCGCTTTCTGAACCTGCGGATCTAAACAATTTCAAGAATGAGGAAGTTAGGAAAATGAACGCAGTCACCGCCAGCGATACGAGTTCTCAAGGGTATGTCGCGGACAGCCGTAATGAGGACGTGCTCGTCTATGTGAATGGTGAATTCTTCAAGCGCGATGAAGCAAAGGTTTCGGTCTTCGATGCAGGTTTCGTCCTTGGGGACGGGGTCTGGGAAGGCGTCCGTCTCGTCAATGGCAAAATCATCGCCCTCGATGAACATCTGGACCGTCTCTACGAGGGCGCGAATTCGATCCAGCTCGATATCGGCATGGATCGTGGGGACTTGACGGCATCGCTGCGGCAAACCTTCGAGAAGAACGGCATGACGGATGGGGCGCATGCTCGCCTGATGGTCACGCGCGGCAAGAAGAAGACGCCGAACCAGGACCCGCGCTTCGCGCTCGGCCAGGCCACCATTGTCATCGTTGCGGAATTCAAAACGCCGAAACCCGAATCCAAGACGAACGGCCTCTCGCTCCTGACATCGACGATCCGTTGCAGCACGCCCGATGTGTTCGATCTTCGCCTGAACTCCCACAGCCGCCTGAACTTCATCCATGCCCTTATTCAGGCCATAAATTCCGGCGCCGACGAAGCCTTGATGCTCGACCCACATGGTTTTGTCGCAAGCTGCAACTCCACCAACTTCTTTATCGTTCGCGGTGGGGAACTCTGGACCTCAACCGGGCGATACAATTTCAACGGCATCACGCGCAAAAAGGTGATCAAGCTTTATTCCGAAGCCGGACATGTCGTGCGTCAGCAGGATTTTACACTTGCTGAAGTCTATGGTGCATCCGAGGCGTTCGTCACAGGTACGCTTGGCGGGATCACACCGGTTACCCGGATCGATGGCCGTAAAGTGGGCGAGGGAAAGCCTGGGGCGGTCACGCAGCGGATTGCCGACCTTTACGCGGCATATATTTCGGGGTGAGGGCAGGGGAGTCTCGATGGTCACGCTCGACCCTGCCGGGGCTGGAAGTCAACCGCCTTCGCAAAGACCGCTATTCAGGATCCCTCATCGTCTGAGGGCGATCGTGCGCGCCGACGAAATCTGGCTTGTGGTTCTCGCCGGGTTCGTTGGCGTGATTGCGGGGTGTTTCGTCGCCATTATGGTGGCGATCGTTCAATGGTTGCATCATGTCCTGTTCGCCATCAAAGGCCATGAGGTCAGTGGTGCGGCGTTTATCGATCCCTGGCGGGCAGCCTGCGTTCCTGCTGTCGGCGGCATCATTCTTGGTCTGATCGGCTGGTTATCCGCGCGCCGCTCGCGCGTCTCGATCATCGACCCCGTTGAGGCCAATGCGCTGCACGGCGGGCGCATCCCAATGGCGGGAAGCCTGTTATTGGTTTTGCAGACTATGGTGTCGAACGGTTTCGGCGCCTCGATCGGCATGGAGGCCGGTTACACGCAGATCAGCTCGGCCTTCGCTTCCCGGCTTGGACAGCTTCTGCACGTGCGCCGCAGCGATCTTAGAACGCTGGTCGGCTGCGGTGCTGCCGGCGCGATCGCGGCGGCCTTCGATGCCCCCTTGACCGGGGCGTTCTACGCGTTCGAACTCATTATTGCGACATATTCCATCGCAACCTTGGCGCCGGTCGTCGTCGCCTCGATAGCGGCGGTGGGCACCATGCGTCTTTTGTTCCCGCAACAATCGTTCCAGGTGGGGTTTGCCGGAACGCTGACTGCATCGGATTATTCGCTCGTCTTCGTCATGGCGATCCTGAGCGCGCTTGTCGCCATCGTCATGATGAGAACGGTGACGCTGGTTGAGCTAATCTTCAATAAAAGCGGGCTTCCGGCATGGATGCGGCCGGCGATCGGCGGTTTGTGTGTCGGTGCCTTGGCCCTGATCACACCTGCTGTCCTGTCATCGGGCCATTCGGCTCTTCATGTGGGCTTCGGGGCATATTATACGGCGCCCGTACTTGTGATGCTGATCGGCTTGAAGGTGCTGGCCTCGGCTATTTCGATCGGCTCGGGGTTTCGCGGCGGTCTGTTCTTTGCTTCTCTTTTCCTCGGAGCCATGCTCGGCAAGCTGGTTGCTTTCGGCTGGATGCTCGTCTTCAGCCTCAAGATTCCCGGTCTGGTCGTTGGGATTGTCGGCATGTGCGCGATGGCAACGGCCGTTTTGGGGGCGCCGTTGACGATGGCGTTTCTGGCGCTCGAGACGACGGGAAGCCTGCCACTGACCATTGCGGTTCTTGCGGCCGCCGTTGTTTCATCGATCACCGTTCGACGTCTGTTTGGCTATTCCTTCGCCACATGGCGTTTCCATCTGCGGGGAGAATCGATCCGGAGCGCCGCTGACATTGGATGGATACGCGAATTCACCGTTGGAAAAATGATGCGCAGGGATGTTCGCACCGTCTCCGACGTCATGACGCTGGACAGGTTGAGGAGCGATTTCCCCCTTGGGGCGACCCAGCGTGTTACGGTAGTCGATGATGAAGGTCGGTATGTCGGAATTGTTCTCATCCCGGAAATTCACCGCGAGTTGCCCGAAGAGACAACGGCGAAAGACCTCGCTCGCTTCGCCGATACCGCATTGCTGCCGGACATGAACGTGCGTGAGGCAATGAAGGCATTTTCTACCGCCGAGGCAGACGCTTTGGCCGTGATCGATAGCAAGGCAGACAGGAGAGTGATCGGCCTGCTGGCCGAACAACACGTCCTGCGCAGATATAATGAAGAGCTTGATCGCAGACAGAACGAGGGAAGCCATAGATAGGTGGCTATTCCGTGGATCGATTGGAGATCCTGGAGTACTTTTTGATGTCCTCGAGTCCGCGCCGGGGCAAGGCAAGTATCTCGTTTCGCCGGTGAACCGGCACGACCTGAAGCTCCTTTGTCTCGATCAGACGAAGGATACGGTTGCCATATCGCGAGAGGCGGAAGAACCAGTTTTCTTCCTTGACGACTTCAAGCGGGATACCGTGCTCCGGGCATGGGAAGCCGGAAAAATCTTTTAATCATCACTTGGGGCTGCGTGACTGGAAATCAGTCTACGATCGGGGTGTCGGAAGCAAGCTGGTCCGTGGGATGAGGAGCGGAGAGGATGACGATCAGGCGGCGACAGCAATCCGGGCGATACATGGAGGTCGCACTGATCACTGCGGCAGCTTCACGGCGCCGAAGATGGCTGCGTCTTTCCCCAACAGGTAACGACCGACGTCGGTTTGCCGCCCCACACGCTCTGGAACTCGTCCCGACGTCGGTCACTTCTTGCACATCGAGACCCCTCAAAGCGATCGCGGAACGGATTACGGCATGGGCCGAGTAGCGGAACGCTCGTCCAGGCCGATGTCAGGACCATTTGCCGCGATGCCAAGTCAGAATACGAATGGCCAAATTTCACGGACACCGCGATAAATCATGTCCAAGGCAACATAGAGGATGGCGAGTAGGCCGATATAAGCTATCCAGCGGAAGCGATTCAGCAGGCGCGCGATCAGGCTGGCGGCAAGACCCATCAGGGCGACGGAGACGGCCAAACCGAAGATCAGGACCCACAGGTGCTCCCGCGCTGCACCGGCAACGGCAAGCACGTTGTCGAGCGACATGGAGACGTCGGCGACTACAATCTGCCAGGCCGCCTGAGCGAAGGTCTTGCTTGGCGCGTTGCCATCGCCGTTCTCGCCTTCGAGGGCGTGCTCAGCCGCCACCTCCTGTCCGTGGCTGGTGTGCAATTCGCGCCACATCTTCCAGCACACCCACAGCAGCAGGATGCCGCCGGCAAGCAGCAGGCCTACAATCGCGAGAAGTTGCGTGGCCAATGCAGCAAAGATCACCCGCAGTACGGTAGCGGCAGCAATGCCGATCAAGATGGCGCGGGTGCGCTGCTCTTTGGGCAGGCCAGCCGCGGCAAGGCCGATAACGATCGCATTGTCGCCCGCGAGCACAAGGTCGATCAGGATCACCTGACCGAGCGCGATCAGGGAAGCCATCGTCAGGAAGTCGAGCATGCAAGTAAGTTCCTTCTTCAGTCCGGGATCATGTCAGTTCCCGTCGTGGTCACAGTTTTAGGGCAGGGGTTGGCAGATTAGGCGGACGCCGACATTTCCGGCATCCGCAGCAGCACCGAGATCGCCTCGTCTAGCCCTCCGCTTCAGCCGAGGCAATTTTGCCTTCCAGTTCCTCGAAGTGACCGTGCACCTCAATGTCGTCGAGCAGGCCCATCCACAGCGATACGCACAATCCGACCATGACCAGCAGGAAAGGAGCCGCCGCAAGGATCGAAGCAGTTTGCAGGCCGCCGAGGCCGCCCATAACGAGCAGAACGCAGGCCGAGGCACCCGCTAGCAAGCCCCACAACACCACGATCGACGTCGCCGGGTGCTGGGTTCCCCGACAGGACAGCATGCCCATGACAACCGATGCCGCATCCGCACCCGAGACGAAGAAAACAGCGACGAGGAGCATCGACACGGTAGACGTCAATGTGGCCGCCGGATATTGAGCCAGCAAGGCAAACAACGATACGGCTGCGCCTTTTTCCGAGACGATCTCAACCAGCCCCCCTACACCGAGCAGCTCGGAATAAAGCGCCGTGCCGCCCATGATGCTGAACCAGACAAAAGTCACCGCACTTGGAATGAGGAGAACGCCAATGACGAACTCGCGGATTGTACGGCCGCGAGAAATGCGCGCGATGAACACGCCGACAAACGGTGCCCACGAAACCCACCAGGCCCAATAGAAAATGGTCCAGCCCGCAAGCCATTTGCCGTCGCCGAAAGCTGCGGTGCGGAAGGACATCGTGACAAGATCGCTGAGGTAGTAACCGAGCGACTCCGCAAGCGTGTCGAAGATGAACACGGTCGGTCCGATGATCGCGAGGAACAGGAGCAGCAGTGCCGCAACGATCATGTTCATGTTGCTGAGAAACTGGACGCCCTTGCCAACACCGGAGACTGCCGACAGGATGAACACCACGGTCAGTACGGCGATGATCGCAAGCGCGATAGCAGAGGATTCGGGTGTATGCCACAGGAAGTGCATACCGCTATTGATCTGTTGCGCACCAAGCCCGAGCGAAGTCGCGGTACCGAACAGGGTTGCTATGATGGCCAGCGCGTCGATTGCCTTGCCGATCGGTCCGTGGATGCGCTCGCCGAGCAATGGGTAAAAGCCGCTGGAAATGAGTGTCGGCAAATCGCGTCGGTAGCTGAAATAGGCAAGCGCCAGTCCCACGACCGCGTAGATCGCCCATGGGTGCAATGCCCAGTGAAAGTAGGAATACTGCATTGCGAGCAACGCCGCTTCCTTGGTCTGAGGTTGCGCCATGCCATGGGGTGGCGCGCCGAAGTGAGAGACCGGCTCAGCCACGCCCCAGAACATCAGACCGATCCCCATGCCCACGCTGAACATCATGCAGACCCAGGAGACGGTCGAGAATTCGGGTTTTTCGTCGTCGTGGCCAAGCCTGATCTTGCCGAAACGGCTTATGGCCAGGAAAATTGCAAGGATCAGAAAGAAGGCTGTGGAAGTGACAAAGCTCCAGCCAAACGACCGGATGATTGCATTCAAAGCAGCGGTCGTTACCACCGACAAGCTCGAAGGAGCCATCGCGCCCCAAAGTACAAATCCTCCAGTCACAAATATTGCCGGCCAAAAAACACTTATATCTATATTTTTGTTGTTTGCTGTCATTCGTATTTCCCCTTGTGTTGGTAGTCATTTTTTATGATTGTCTTCCAGAAGCAAACTCTGACGGGTTAATCAGGGCGGTTCGTGTTGTCTGAAATGGCTGCGGTGGAGAGAATTGCCTGTAGCTTGCGCAAGGCGTCCCGTTGGTATCCAGATTTGCCACGGCGGAACGACAGCGCATCCAGACACGAACCGCGCTGACTGCACACTCTCTTGTTGCTCGCAGGAGTGATGATGATCTCTGGGATGGTTTCGGGCTTAGGTGTATTCCGCCGGACCGTCGCGGCACCCTTCCAGATATTCCGTCCAGACTGCAAATGTCTTAATCTTGTTCTGACGCCATGGAGTGGGCGCACCGAGTCCTGACCGGCGTCCCCAAGGTCACACGACCCCTCGTCAGGAGTGGTGCCGTGAGTGTTCCTTATCTAACCGTAAAAACCTGTCATTAACTTGCCCGACAGCGACATGACGTCACAATATGGCGACAGCTTGCGGGCTGCCGACAAAAAATCATGCGCAGGGAGTTCCTGATGATTTTCAATGGCTTGTGATTATTTTTTTGGCAGAATGATTACATTCTTTGCATCGATCCCAAGCGCCTTGAGCATGTCAATTTGCGACCTGATACAATCTTGGCAAAAAGTGCAGACGCAAGGGAAACCCGCGCGGGCGGGTGCGTCCCCAAGATATGTAGAGCGTAAGGGAAGGGCACCCGCCCTCGGTAGAGGTCCAATGCGTCGGTGCGGAATTTTTTCCAGTAAGCCGTTATCTTGCCGCCGGGCTTTTCCATGCTGAGGGCGAATGGATATCCGCCAAGAGCAGCCGTGGCACCTTCGGCAGTTTCACTCCCTTGCACCTTCGGAAAGCAGGCGCAGAACCGAAGCAGAAATTCGGGCTATTGCCAAACTATCCCTTCTTCATCAGCTCACGTCCGATACGTTTGGTGGGCTCGCTACGCAACACAATTGCCGTGTTGACCGAGCCGTAGTGCGCAACAGCATCGATGATGTTTTCCCAGTTCGGCCGGCGACGGCACAATCCTTTCCGATGAAAGCAGTCTTCTCCTGTCAGCCTGAGGACCTCAATAACCTGTGGCATCTCGATGCTTTGTCAAACTGCGCGGCCATGCTGGTGAAGGCCTTGATACCGATACTATCATGATGCTGACCCGCGACGAAAACGAACGATTGTCGATACGCATGTCTCGCGTGATCTTGCGATGGTTTTGGCATGGACATCGTGGGGTCGACTGACAGCCTGTCGCGAGTATTCTATGGTTCAGGCGTAAATGTCTGGCGTGACGAGGCAGAGAGCACCGGGCCGTCCCGGCGAGACAGTCCGGAGTTGCGGTCTCCCTCCGATTTCGGGATGGTTGCCAAGGCTGTCCGGCAGCCATCCCCTGTTCTTTCCCGGGACCGCGTGTTGGGTGATAGTCCCGCCTTGCAGGAAAGAGGACCGGATTACGTGCTCATTCCGGTATAAGTCCATTGGCGCGGAACCAGGCCACCTCGTCACGCAGGGTTTCCACAACCGGCCGGAAACGCAGGCCGAGTTCGTGCTCGCTCTTGGCCGGGTCGTAGCGTGAGCGGTCGTTTTCGCCGGCAACGGTGCGCACCATCGCCCAGCTCAGCAGCACCGGGCGTCCCGTCAGTCGGGCGTAGACCTCGTAACCGGCGGCGAGCAGGTGCATTGCCCAGAGCGGGATGCGGCGAGCGGGTGCCGGCACACCTGCCAGCTGCGCAATCTGTGGCAGGAGGCTGGCCATCGTCATGTGACGCCCGGCCGCGAGATAGCGTTCGCCGCGCTGCCCCCTCTCGTCGGCAAGGATCATCGCCTGTGCAACGTCGCGTGCATCGACGACCGAGAAGGAGCCGGGCGGTATTCCGGGTAACCGCCGCAGCGCGACATCGATGACTGTCTGTCCCGCCGAGGTTGGTCCGATGTCGCCTGGCCCATGCATCCAGCCGGGCAGCACCATTGCGGCCCAAAAATCCGGATGAGCATTGAGAAAACCGAGCACAACGCGCTCGGACAGGATCTTGCTGCGATAATAGTCGTCGGCGTCGCGTGGGTCACGCAGCATGGTCTCATCGATGATTTTGCCTCGCGCGCCGTGCAGTACGGCAATCGAACTGGTGTGGACGAAGCGCCGTACACCCGTTTGATAAGCCTGCTCTAGCAAATGACGTGTGCCTTCGACATTGGCCGCGTAGAGTGCGTCCCAGTGTCGACCGCCCTTGTAGGAATCGCGGAAATAGGCGGCGGTATGGAAGACAGTCTGGACGCCCGCGAGCGCCGGCGCATAACCCGGCGGGTCGAGTATGTCACCCGTCACGATCTCCACGTCGAGGCCGGCGAATTGCTGACGTGCCTTGTCCGGGGATCGCACCAGTGCCCGTACGCGCCAACCGGCCAGGATCAACGCGCGCACCAGATTATTGCCGAGAAGTCCCGTGGCCCCCGTCACAAAAGCGAGGGGCGCGCCGTTCGGTGAGGTCGGATCGTCTGTCATTATTCAACTCCACAATTGAGGGAGCCTGTTCTATAAGGCTGGACCATGGTCCATGGTCAAGGAGTGACGGCAATGCTGATTGGAGAATTTGCCGAGAGGGCCGGCCTCAGCCAGGACACTGTGCGTTTTTATGTTCGCAAGGGGCTGCTGGCACCGCAGTCGGGCGTCAAGGGAGGCCGCCATCCCTATCAGATCTTCAACGAGCGGGATGTCTCTACGGCGCTGATGATCCGCTTTGCGCAGTCACTGGGCATGCCGCTCAAGGAGATTGCCACGATCGCCAGCGAACTTCTCGGCGAAGGCCTGTCCGCTGAGCGGGAGATCGGGATCATCGATACGCAGTTGGCGAGACTGGAACAGAAGGCCGCAGAGCTTGCGAAGCTGCTTGATTATCTGCACGCCAAGCGCAACTGGATGGCGCGCGGCAAGCCCGGCGACGAGCCCCGGTTCTCCGGAGAAGACCTTTGTCTGACGGAGATTGCGCCGCCGGCTTCCAGCTGTGCGACCGTCATGGCGAGCGAGGAGGATCAAGGTGCCTGATGCACTCCGCCACCGGTGATCAGCCTTCCGGTATTGTTTCATCCCCGGCGACGGCTTTCCGTGTGTATTCGGCCAGGCGAGGGCACAATCAGATTGCTGGCTTGACCACGCTGATTTCGGTTTTGCTGTCGAGGACGATATGCAGGTCCCGGATCATGGCGGCTGCCTGCAGAAGAGCGTTTCGCACCTCTTCATCACTGCGCCATCCGCGTTCGATGGAGAGGGCAATGGTGTGGATGTCGAGGAGACAGTCACGGCCGGGACCGGAGGGAATTCCAATTGTTTCACGCATGTCGCGGATTGTTGTCACTGCCCGTTCCAGCATCCGCCGCTTTTGCCAGCTGTCGAGATGATCGAGCCTGTTGGCGTCGCGGACAAGTTCGGCGATGAAGCTGTTCGTCAGGGTCATGGCACGAGGTTGCCGGGTTGGCGTCAACAGCAAGACCGGCTGCCTGAATTTCAGGTGCCGTTTTTTCGTCATTCCGTGACGCCGATGCATCACGGCGAGTTGATACTGAGGAGAGATTTCGCACCAGTTATTTTGCAAAATATTCCTATTTTTATCATTAGGTTGATGACTGTTTCATAAGTAATGTATGAGGTCTGTGTGTCGCCGGGCGGTCCCTGGATGGGCCGGCCGGAGAGAGCAAGGCAGGTCGTTGCGGATGACCGATGGCCGGACGTAGATGGCAAGAGTGTGGTGAGATCAACAGGAGTGAGGAGATATGAGAAAAAGAGCGTGCGAGATCCAGAATCGGTATCTCAAGGTTGCGACAATCAGCAGCTGTTTTGCCGCATTTTTGAGTTTCGGGGAAGCCGCGGCCACGCCGGCGGATATGACGGTGGAGCGCCTTCTCACCATCTGTGAAGCGTCCACTGTGCAAGAAGCGATGGTAAACGGCGACGAACTCGGTTGGAAGCGTTTAACCGATGCGGACATTGATGAGTGGCGTCGTAGCTTCGTCGGCTATAATAGCGGTTCTGTTGATGTCGTGGGGTGGCGACATGAGAGGGGAGGCGGCGCGGAGTTACTGTCGTTTTGGATTGCCGTTGGTCCTGATGGACACAAGGCGTGCGCCTTTACCACGCCAAGACCCGCCGGCTTTCTGGATGCGTTATCGGATCGGCTTGGGTCACCAGACAATCTCGACAAGAATGACGTTATCGAAAGTGTAACCGCGGCGTGGAAGCGGGGTGCGGTCGATTATTCCTTTGTTCAGGTAGGCTCGTCCGCCGTCATCAACATAAGCTCAAGTCGATGAGATGCACTATTCCCGAGGCACAAAAACGAGCACGTTAAAGCCCTCGTCAATATTGAATGTCTGCGGATTGAGCAGTTTGTCCCCATAGGTGGAACTGAACCAGCACGCGGTCTTCTCATCATAAATTGCCGTTACGGTTTCCCGGACGCTGCTGTTGATCGCGTTGACGATTTCGGTCCCTGCCTTGCCGCGCGTGTTGAGATGCATGAGTTTTTTCCGCGCGGGGCTTTCTGCATCGGAAACTGCGATGGATACCCTGTCTGTTGAATAGCTTTTTACCCGAACCCGCAGTCGCTTCGGGCGAGACGCATCAAACTGGTCGTTAATTTCTTTGATACGCGCCTCGATGTCAGCATCGGCCAGACGCACCTCCGGCAAAACATCATACGCCGGCGCAAGCCCGTCGCCAAACTGCATACGCGCCACTTCTGCAGCGTGATGGGCATAGGCGAGATGGGTCACGGGCAGCGCCTTCAGCCATTTGCGGCGTTGTGTGATTGCCATCGATTTTGCCGCTTCCTCGCCCAGTTTGGCGATGGAGAAGTTTTCTCTTTTCTGCCCCTCACGGGTCATCAGCGTTGCCTGCCAGGCATCGCCGTCGGCGGTCTCGACACGCCTGACGCCGGAGATGCCGCTTCGGTTGTTCGTGCGCASAAGTACGGCCTGCTCGAGGTTGGTGGCGGGCGGAATGGCAAGGATGATGGCGTCGCGGTAGGCGCGTGCCTGACAATAGGCGGCATGGCCCGAACCGTAGATGCTGTCCTTGAACAGCCTGACAATCCTGTGGCCACGCCGCCTCACACTGACCCACCAGCCGGCGCCGTGGCGGACCCCGGCAGCTTCTTCGCGGCGCAAACCGTAACTGTCGGCGTCGTGTTTCGTCTGCCTCGGTTGTTTTTCGATCGTCACTCCGTGCCCCGGCTTGTCAGATTTCATCGATGGAATTTTGGCATATCCAGGTTGCAGAATTCGTGGTGAATCCTTGGTTTCGCCACAATGTTTGATTGCATTCTGTCGAGATTTTGACAGCTGATTGATTTTTTTAGCTCTGCTATCGAGGTTCGCAATGAATGACCAGCCCTCATCCTCTGACTTCATTCAGGCGAGCCGCGTTCTGAAGGTGTCTTCGCCACTCGGCGAGGATCAGCTTCTTCCGGAGCGCCTGTCCGTCGAGGAGGGCGTGTCGCAGCTCTTCGACATCCGCCTGACCGTGCGAGCCAAGAAAGAAGCGGTGAAGCCCGAGGAGCTGATCGGGCGGCTGGTCGATGTTTCGGTCGAGATAAGCCAGGGAGACGGGGAAGAGGGCAGCGGCATCCGCCGGCCGTTCAACGGTCTGGTGACGGAACTGCATGAAGGCCCGCCGATTACCCGTGGCATGCGCTCCTATGCGCTGACCATCCGGCCGCAGATGTGGCTGCTGTCGCGCCGGTCCGATTGCCGCATCTGGATGGACAAGACGGCGGTCGAGATCGTCGAGACGCTGTTTTCCGAACACGGCATTCCCGCCCCCGATACATCAGGCATCATCTCGCCGCCGCCTGCACAGCATTATAGCGTCCAGTTTAACGAGACCGATCTCGATTTTCTTACCCGCCGTTTCGAAGAGGACGGGCTGTTCTACTGGTTCAGCCATGAGGATGGCTCCCACAAGCTGCATGTGGCCGATAGCGCCAGCGGYTGGCTCGGGCCATCACCGGCCGCACAGGGCGAGGGAACGGTGCGGCTTGCGCAGGGCTCGTCGGATCGCAACCACATCAATGACTGGGCGCGGCGCTTTTMTTACGTCTCCGGCCAGCGGGCGGGTGCGGACTGGAATTTCGAAACGCCGGGCATGGTGCCGGGCACGATGACGCCATCGCTGGTGCAGATGCCGGATGCGACCAAACGCGAGCTTTACGAATATCCGGCCCGCATCAGGACGGTGGAAGAGGCGGAGCGGGCGCAGAAACTCAGAACCCAGTCCATCGAAGCCGATCATGACCGGGTGTTCGGCTCGTCGACCGCGCGTATTCTGGAGGCTGGCCGGCGCTTCACGCCTTACGAGGTCGCCCATCCCGAACATGCCTATGAGGAGCATGTGATCATCAGGGCAAGCCACAGCATCGTCGACCTGTCCTATGAAACAAACAGCAACGAGCCGGAGTATCGCAACCACTTCGAGGCGATCCCGGCCCGCGTGCCGCTGACGCCGCACCGGACGACGAAGCGTCCGCGCATCGAAGGCACGCAGGTGGCGATCGTCGCCGGACCTGAAGGCGAGGAAATCCATCCTGACCAATATGGCCGCATCAAGCTGTGGTTCCCGTGGGACCGCAAGGCGAAGAAGGATGGCACGGATACGTGCTGGGTTCGTGTCAGCCAGGCATGGGGCGGCGGCACATGGGGTGCGCAGGTCATTCCGCGCATCGGCATGGAAGTCATGGTCGCCTTTGTCGATGGCGACCCGGATAAGCCGCTGGTCATCGGCGTGGTCAACAATCCCGCCAATTCCGTGCCTTACGACCTGCCCGCCAACAAGACGCGCATGGTGCTGCGCTCCAACAGCCACAAGGGCGACGGTTTCAACGAAATCACCTTCGAGGATGAGGCCGGCAAGGAGAACCAGTTCTTCCACGCCCAGAAGGACCAGACGACGCGGGTTCTGAATGACCGGACCAAGCGCATCGACCGGCATGAGGTCGCCTCGGTTGGCGGCAACCGCGCGGTGGAAGTTTCCGGCAACCAGAAGCACGAGATCGGCGGCTCGGTAAACACCGTCGTCGGCGGCACGGGGCCGATGGCGATGATGGCCATGGCCGGCGTGCAGGCGCTCTCCGGTCAGACGGCGGGGCTGCTTTCGCAGGCCGCCCAGATCGCCGGCGGCGGTGGCCCGGGCGTTGCGGCCTTCGCCACCACGCTCGCCTCATCCGCCCTCGGCTTCCTCGGCGCAGGCGGTATTTCCTCGCGTGAGGGCGTCGTTTCCGGCCCGAGCCCGCGTGCAGATGCGGGTACGGCGCTTGCCGGCTCCGGCTCGGGCGTCGGTTCCGATGCTTCGGGGTTATTCCCGCTGCCGGGCATCATGAACACGATCGTCAGCACGTTCAAATCCGATAGCGTCGGTGTGGCGCAGGCTGAACAGATCGGGGTCAGCAAGGTTACGAATGTAGGCCAGACGTCGCTGGAGAGCGTCGGAAAGTTTAAGAAGATTGCAGTCGGTGAAGAGTTCGTCATCGAATGCGGCGATTCCAAATTCATCATGAAGGCGAATGGCGAGGTCATCATTCTTGGCAAGACCTTCAACTTCGTGGCGACGGATCATTTTCAGCTTCGCGGCAAGCCGATCGATCTGAACTGACGGAGGCCGGGTCTTGGAACTTCAGAACCGCCTGCCGTTTCCCGCGATGGCTTTCCGTCAGTTTGATGCCGAGGGGGAACTTGATTGCATTGTTTCCGTGCGCGCTACCTTCACGCATGTGCAGGACGGAACAATGGAGATCGCTCGTGAGCAGGAGAGCTTTCAATGGGAAGACGCTTACGAGGACGATCCGCATCAAACAGTCCTCCTGCGGCAGAGCGATCTTACCCCGGACAAGCCCGGCACGGATATAACCTTTCTCGGGAATGCGTGGTCTGCGAGTGGCGAGCCGGAGAAATCCTGGCGTGCCTCCATCCGCGTTGGTGGAATTTTCAAGGAAATCGAGGTTTTCGGCAGACGCTTCTGGCAACCTGTCGTTAAGGAGAAATGGGCAGGTTTTACCGCCAGGGAAGCCAAACGTGTCGTAGCGGATTGGAAACTGAGCGATCCTGAACCGGCTAGAAGCGTGGCCATATGCTGGCGCAACGCTTATGGCGGCGCGATCCCTGGCACAGGTGACGCGGGGACGGAAACACCGATTGACGTGGAGCGCCGAAACCCGCTTGGGTGCGGCATCGTCAATCTTGAGATGCCTGCCGACGCCGGGCCTGTTCCAGCTCCGCAGATCGCTGCCGTTGGTGAGCATTCCAATTGGCGGAGCACGCCGGAACCGCAGGGATTTGGGCTCGTTTCGCCTTGGTGGCAGTTCCGTCAGCAATATTCCGGAACCTATGACGATGCATGGGTTGCGGAACGGCATCCGCTTTTGCCTCGTGATTTCGATCCACGCTTCTGGCAGGCCGCCCATCCTGATCTCGTCGCGACGCCTCACCTCAAGGGTGACGAGAACTACGAGCTCGTTAATCTGAGTTCTAAGCATCCGGTGGCGAAAGGCTCGTTGCCTGGCCTTACCCTCGGTGTCCATTGCTCTCGCGAAGATCGCGATGAATGGCATGTGCTGAAGCTCGATGGCGTGCAATTCGACTGGCGCAATGACGGACGGGTGCTTCTGACCTGGCGCATCAGGTTTCCTCTTCCCGATGCCGGTGAAACAAAACTTATCCTGACCCGGGTTCGCCTGAAGGCTCCTGAAACCGAAGCGGCTGCAAGGGAGACAGCATGAGTATCCCTCGCGACGACTATATCGGCGAGCCACAATATCCCGATACATGGACGACGAAGACGCCGCGCGAGGGGCTGCGTGACATTGATGAGGCGCGTATCGTCTCTTTGGCCCCGGATGTATGCCTGACCCCTGTCGGGTCATCTGTGGTGCCTATTCCCTATCCGGTCGTGGATTTTTGTGGCCACGATAAAAATTACACGTCTTCCGTCCGGTTTACGGGTAAGAAGGCTATGGTCATGCGTTCGTGCACAACACATGTCCATGGCGATGCACCCGGTGTCCGAAAAGGTGTGAAATCCGGCACGGTGGAGAGCATCTGCGAACCGATCGGCCATGCCGATCAGGTGCGTGCAGAGGGTTCGCACGTCATTCGCCACCTTGACCGTTTCCATATGAACAACAGGAATACCGAGGGAGAGGCGATCTTTGTCCGCAGCACGAAGACCTATGATCCTCCCAAGGATGATGATCCTGTACGAGGATCGCTTCGTGCAATTGAAGTCGCCGATGCTTCAGAAAAGCAAAAACGTTCATCTGACGCTGCTCCTTCCGGTGGCGCTGCTCTAGGTTTCCTCGTCACGCCAGGATTTGCTCCACTCGTTCAAGGTGCGGGTGGAGCCGCGGCTGGAGGAGCAAGTACCGCTGCCGGTGCAGCAACCTCCGGTGCTGGAGGGGCTGCCGCCGCGGCGGGAGGTGTCAGTCTGGGAACGATATTGGCGGGGATCGGAATATTCGCCGCCGGTGTGCTTATTCCGACCAACAAAATGAATTTTTCCGATACCGTCCCACAGGATGATTTTGAACAGAAATTGCTTTTAGATGCGCAACGCAGAATAAACGAACTTCCATTCTGGGACAGTGGTGCTGACATCCGAACTGAGACGTTTGCAAAAATTCAGGAACACAGAAAGGAAAATAAACCGACGCAGGACCCGGAGCCGAAACCTGTTCCTGTGCCGCCACCTGGATCAAATGTTCGTATCGATGAGGATGAAAACCGTAGATGCCGTTTATTGATAATCTGCTTTATGCCCACAAAAAGTACGATCGATCTCGATGAGTTCAAGCGACAAATGGAATTGCAGGAACAAGGGCTCAACAATATGAGTCCGCAGCAGATGTTGGCCAATCAAGCAAAGTATTTGGCGAATCCGGCGGGTATGCGGGCTTTGTCAGAGCCGCTGCAGGCGAAAGCGCGCCAAGAATATAGGAATGATCCGCGCATCCAGAAAATGTACGTTGATAAGTACGGTCCAGTCCAGGGTCCGATAAAATTGGGGCAATATCTGGATTCGGCGGCCGCACTGCATAATCCGGACATGATCGCGGGTGGTAAATATAATTCTGTGGTCGATCAGACCTTGCCAATTGAAAATCGGATAGGTGGCCTTTCCGAGAATAGTTCTATGGGAAGTCAATGGATCAATCCAAATCGAAACGGACATACTCGCGCCAGCCGACTAACAGAGCATGCTAAGAGACAAGCGGCGAACAACTGCCCCAGTGTGCAAGTTGATCTTCGACTTTGCCCCAGCAACCCCAGTCGCCCCGGTGAGCCATTAACAGGAACATAACAATGGTAGAGCAGCCGAACTACAACGTATTTGAAACCAAGTGGATTGAGGAACTCCTCAATGCATACGAAATCGACCACATAGTGAAGCCTAGTGCGCAAATAGTAGAGCGCTACAAGGATCGTTTGCCTGAAATTCTGGTAAAATTCTGGATCGAAAAAGGTTGGTGCAGTTGGTCAAAAGGACAGTATTGGATATGCGATCCTTCTATATTTCAGCCGGTTATCGACTATGTGTTTCTCGGTGATCCCGAGCTTGATCCAACGCGCATGATTGCCTTCGGATACAATGCGTTCGGTAACGTCGATATTTGGTACGGCGATGCGACGATACGGTTAAATTTGCCAAATGGCATGGTCCGGGTGGAGCCCCGCGGATATGACGAAGATCAAAAGCGCCAATGGACCGACGAAGTGATGATTGGTCTAAAATTGTCATTCAACGTCTCTCCATATGTGGCTCCATGGGAGGACGAAAAATACCAAAACATGATGCCCTTGGCTCTTGAAAGGATTGGGCAACTTGAACCCGGTGAGATTTATGGTTTCGCCCCTGCACTTAGTATTGGTGGCCGGAATAATGTCGAACATCTGCAAAAGGTGAAAGTAGCGGAACATTTACTTTTGCTGGCTTCACTCGATTCGCCCACGCTTTATGATTATTCACCGCCAAGCGACGGGGACCGCAGCTTGGGTGTAGTCACTCCTCGCAGGAAAATCGGTTCGGCGAGGTAAGGCATGCGCGTACGACTCACTTCCGCTTGTGCGCTCAGCAAGAATACATTCTGCGCTGCATTCAGTGAAAGTGAATACGATGACATGTATTCGTTCATTCTTGTGTTTGAGGGAGATTTCGAACAACCTTGGACACGGGTTGGTATTCCCCGTATTGTCGACAGTACTACGGGCTGGTTAGGGGCGGATGGCAAACCTGTTGTTTATGTCAAAAGCGATGAAGGCGATGTGTATTCTCTTTCTGCCGGCGAAGAGCCTCGGCATGAGAAAATAGAAGGATCGGGTGTTTATAGTGAGGACGCGGAGGGGCTTGGCTACACCAACCGTATTGTCGCTATAAACGAAACCCTGTTCGTAACGGGATACCATTCACAATTGTACCGGCGAACTGGTTCCGCGTGGGAATGGTTCCATAGGGAAAAGCTGCCGAGGCCTGAGGCAGGGTACGAGTATCTTATATTTGGAGATTTGGCCGGGTCATCGCAAAATGACATCTATATGAACGTAACCTACAGCCCTGCAAGCACAACGAGAAAACTCACTGAGGAGGAGGAGGAGCGGGCTGCCGAACTCTTCGATCTTGGAAGAGTTGATGAAGCTCTTGCTATCCATCACGCAGCCGAGGGCGAAAGCAGGGTTCTGGAGGGTAGATTATATCACTGGAATGGAACGGATTGGCGTGTTGTTGCTACACCGCGTTCGGGAAAATTCTACGCCGAACCCGCAACGCTTTCGGACATTCTTGTAGAGGATAGCGAAAGAGTGTGGGCCGTTGGAAACAATGGTGTCATTCTTTTCGGCAACGCACGTGATGGTTTTCAGGACGTATCTTTCAAGGGGAACGATGAGGATTTGCGGTCCGTTACAAGATTTAAGGATCGGATGGTCATTGCATCGGACTATGCTCTTCATTGGTTTGACGGCCACGTTCTTTCGCCGCTGAAGCCCGTCCTCGATCCAAGGATCAACAAAAGTGTTCCAACTCCGGTCAAGGTTCAGGCGATTGACGACGTTCTCTACTACTTCGATTCAAAGCATGGCATTCACAGGTTCGATGGCACCGCATGGAACGAGATAGAGGTTCCTCCGGAGTTGTTGGAACGAAACTCCAAGAGCGTGACGAAATGAGCCGTGCTCATGCGATGAGACCAATTGTGATCCAGTAAGACTGGGCCGGTTCAATGACCCCTTCTCATCCAGAACGGCAACAACAGCGCTGCGAGGCCCGTTCGGCGTTACGGCGATGCCCGACTGGCGTTTTCCAACAAGTTCCACCGATCGGCTACTTGGGTTGCGTCCGGCAGCGCCTTGGCTGCAGCAAAGGCGTACGGTGTCAAGATTGCTCAACCTGCCGATGGCAACGGTTTTTCAAGTTCAACGAGACGAAACCCTACCCGACGGAACCAAGGTCGACGGAATTGCTTACAAGGACGGTTTTCCGGACTTCGACAAGTACGTCGTCGGCGGAAAGCAGGACATATCGGTTGGTAGCGGGGAGGTAGGCGCGGATGACCGCTTCGCGCTGCACGACAAGGATGAGCGGCTTGCGGCAAGCGCCTCACTACACTGAACAACGTGGCTGCGTACATTTGTGCGCAGCCATCTGCCCGCGAATGTTGCCTCTTGGTTTGTTCCAAGGTTGAATGATTCCAAGGCAAAAGCTGCAAGCAGGGCTCTGGTGTGAAGCAAATTCTCCTGTGTGAACTTGTCAAAATTCGAACAAATAGGGAACAAACGGTTTGTTTGCTGAGTCCCTTTGTGCCAGAGTGGCAAAAATCGACACAGCGGAGATTCGGGAATGACGCATCAGGACGGCAAGACAGAGTTCGCGCGGCTCAGGGAGCAGGCCGGACTTACCCTTGAGGAGGCTGCGCGCGTCACCAGGGCTTCCATCCGCTCCGCCTACCGTCACGAAAACGGCGAATGCTCTCCGTCGCCGCTTGCTCTCGATATGCTCCGGCAGATGGCCGAAAGCCACCGGTTGCCGGAAAAGCCGGTCCGGTTCCGCTTTATTGACCTCTTCGCCGGCATTGGTGGTCTCAGGGTCGGTTTCGAGAGCATTGGCGGTAAATGTGTTTTCACCAGCGAGTGGGACAAATACGCGGCAGAGACCTACCGGAAAAACTTTCCCGAGGATGAGGAACACGTCTTCGCCGGTGATATCCGGGAGTACACAAAGGATGATGAGGCGCTGGCAAGGATACCCGCGCACGACGTGCTGCTGGCAGGCTTTCCCTGCCAGCCGTTCTCGATCGCCGGCGTGTCGAAGAAAAATGCACTGGGGCGTCCCCACGGCTTTCTCGATGCCACACAGGGAACATTGTTCTTCGACGTGGCGCAGATCATCCGCTACCACAAGCCGAAAGCCTTCCTGCTGGAGAACGTGAAAAACCTCCAGCGCCACGACAAGGGACGCACGTTTGCAACCATCATGAAGGTGCTCGAAGAGGAACTCGGCTACAAGGTCGTGATCCGGGTGGTCAGTGCCCGGCCATGGGTTCCCCAGGGAAGGGAACGCATCTTCATTGCCGGGTTCCGCGATCACAGTGCCGGATTCTCGTTTGATGACGTCGCTGTGCCGGAAGGCCCGGAACCGACCTTGAGCAGCATCCTGCAATCCGGCGTTGACGCCAAATACACCCTGACCCCGAAGCTCTGGGAATATCTCCAGAACTACAAGAAGAAGCACGAGGCCAAGGGCAACGGCTTCGGGTTCGGTCTGTTTGGTCCCGGTGACGTCGCCCGCACGCTTTCCGCCCGCTATTACAAGGATGGCTCCGAAATCCTGATCGATCAGGGGCAGGGGAAGCGTCCGCGCCGGCTTACTCCGAAGGAATGTGCCCGTCTGATGGGGTTCGAGCGGGGAAACCGCGCTTGGGAAATACCGGTGTCCGACACCCAGGCCTACAAGCAGTTCGGCAATGCGGTCGTCATGCCCGTTGTCGAGGCCATTGCAGAGGCCATGAGCCCGTGGCTGCCGGAAGCCCGGCTAGGTCAGGTGCTTCATCTTCCCGAGGCGGAGGAGGAGAAAGCCGTCGTCAATGGCTGATATCGTTTCTGCCCATGTCCGCAGCCGGATGATGTCCGGCATCCGTGGCAAGGACACGAAGCCGGAACTGCTTGTGCGCAAGGCCCTGCATGCGGCCGGCTTTAGATACAGGCTGCATGAGCGCACCTTGCCCGGAAAACCCGATATGGTGTTTCCGAAATATTCCGCCGTGGTCTTTGTCCATGGCTGCTTCTGGCATGGCCATGACTGCCATCTCTTCCGTATGCCCTCGACGCGCACGGAATTCTGGCAGGCCAAGATCTCGGGAAACGTGGCGCGTGATGTGAGGGCGATTACTCTTCTTCGGGAGACCGGCTGGCGCGTGGGTACCGTGTGGGAGTGCGCGCTCAAGGGCAGGGAGAAGTTGCCGGTTGATGATATTGCTGCCACCCTTGCCGTATGGCTGCGCGGTGAAACACCCGAACTGGAAATCCGGGGCCTCGCAGCATGATTGATACCCTTGAGGCCCTTGCCGGGTTGATGCGCGAGGGTGGCGCCGAGCGAATTTACGCCAAAAAGCTTGCACCGAACGACAATTCGAAGAACCAGATTTACCTCGGCGGCGACTTTTCTGCCCTGAACGTTATTCCGCACGGTGCTGTGGAGACCGATGAATCTGATACGGCCGGGAGCGTGCGCGACCGTGCCAAGGCAAGTGTCCGGTTCTGGTGGATGGATGAAAACGGCCGCTACGAGGCCCCGAATGCCCAGCTTATTCTCTACCCGAAATACCCCGAAGTGCGGATGTCCGGCTTTCTGAAGGGATGCCGCAATGCGCCGGGCGATGTCATGCGGGTTCGCGACGAGGGCAGGGTACTTTTTCTCGGGATCACCCGTGACGGGCAGGTTCTGGGCTACGCCGTGCCGGCCGGCAGTCCCCTGGCCAACGCCATATATGCATCCGTGAATCTCGAGCCTGCCGGTGTTTTTCTGGAAATTCCGGCGGTACCTGAAGCCGGCAGTACGAGGCAGCGGCTTCTGGAGACGCTCACGGCCATCTATGCCAAACACTGGATACCCTCGCAGAAGCTTGGTGCCGACGGCATCGCCCGTCCCTATGTCGCGCGAAACGGTGGCGGTTATACGCTGGAGGCCGAACTGGGTATCACGCCGAACGGCTATTCGGAACCGGACTACCTCGGCTGGGAAATCAAGCAGTATGGCGTAACCGACTTTGACCGCTACCGGCCGACGAGCCCGGTAACCTTGCTGACGCCGGAACCGACCGGCGGCTTTTATCGCGAGAAGGGGGTGGAAGCCTTTCTGCGAAGGTTCGGTTATGCCGACAAGAGCGGGAAGGCGGGGCGGTTGAATTTCGGGGGGATTTATTCGAGTGCACGCGGCTGTCACCCGGATACCGGCCTGCAGTTGCGTCTGACCGGCTACGATTTCGAATCCGGCAAGATCACCGACCTGACCGGGGGAATTGCCCTGTTGGACCAGCATGGTGAGGTTGCCGCTTTGTGGCAGTATACGGGCATCATCGAGCACTGGAACCGCAAACATGCCCAGGCCGCCTATATACCCTCGCTGTTCCGGACGCCGCCACCTGAATACCGCTTCGGGCCCCGCATTCAGCTCTGCGAACAGACGGACCTGATCCTGTTCCTGAAGGCACTGGCGGCGGGAACTGTCTATTACGATCCGGCTATCAAGCTGGAGACCGATGTCGCCGGAAACTTCCGGATCAAGCGACGCAGCCAGTTTCGCATTCGGCACGATCAACTCGGGCAAATGTATCACGCGACTGAGGTGGTTGAGCTTTCGATTTGAAGTCCGGCTTTGTAACCGGGGGTTACCGCAGTCATTAAGAGTTAGGGCTCGGTGACGGCGTGTTGATGCCCTCGGGATCAAAAGCCTTTGGGTGGGCTCTTGGAGGTCAAATCCTCATGCCGCAGGTTCAAATCCTGCCCCCGCAACCACGCTACAGTATCCTACAGCAGCCAGAACTACGATCCGCTGCGCAAAAGCACTGCGATCATCGGCGCTAAATCCCCACCACAAAACGCAAATTTCAAAATCGACAGTTGCAAATTAGGGGCCGTGCGAGTTGCGGCAGACGCCGCCGATGATGTGGGTAATTGAAAGATCCGGCGGAGGGATACTCTATGGCAAACAACGGTTGCATTAAAAATCGATATGCCTCTAAATTAGCCAGGAAAAGAAGGGGCGATAACTTGAGTTTAGTAGCTTAGCGACTTGAAGGGGGAAGAATGGACCGTCGACAATTTCTCATCGCGTCTGGCACGGCGGTGGTTGCTGGGATGTTATTGCCTGGTATCGCATCCGCAGTTCCCATCTCATTGGGCAGCGGCACTCCGGTCGACCTAAATGCCCTTAGTCGAGTGCCTACTCTTGACGAGCTACAAGACCGAGGAACCGAGGCGCCATATATGGCGGAGATCGCTTTGGCGCGCAAAATTTTAGCGTTGAGCCCAACGAACTGCAGACCAATCGACGTCGCAAATTACTTTCTGAGCGTGAAGAACGGTGAGATGGATGATGTTTTTGGTTCAGACACGAGCAGCTATTGTGACGAGTGGCCTGTCCGAGCCAATCCGATAATTGTTAGCTTTTTCGACGCAACATTGTTGCGAAAACCGGAAGGCGATCAAACGGCATGGTGCGCTGCGTTCATAAATTGGTGCATTGAAAGGTCAAGGCAGGGCAAAACGCCCCAAGGAAAATTGTTGCCCTCGACGCAAAGTGCGGCCTCTGCAAGTTTTCGTTCTTGGGCGAACGAGACGAAGTGAACCGCGCCGGGTTTGCCGGAGGCCGTTTGGTTTAAGTTATGCAGCCATGGCTGGTTCGTCCAGCATGGCGTAATACTGCTCCTCGGCTTCGGCTGGCGGGACGTTGCCGATGGGCTCCAGAAGCCGTCGATGATTGAACCAGTCGACCCATTCCAGGGTGGCGAATTCAACCGCTTCGAAGCTCCGCCATGGTCCGCGCCGATGAATGACCTCGGCCTTGTAGAGACCGTTGATCGTTTCGGCGAGAGCGTTGTCGTAAGAGTCACCGACGCTTCCGACGGAAGGCTCGATTCCCGCCTCGGCCAGTCGCTCCGAATACTTGATCGAGACGTACTGGACGCCGCGATCGCTGTGGTGAACGAGACCGCCGCCATGAACGGGACGCCGCTCATGAAGCGCCTGTTCCAAAGCATCGAGGGCGAACCCGGCATGCGCCGTTCGACTCACCCGCCAGCCGACAATCCGGCGCGCGAAGGCGTCGATGACGAACGCCACGTAGACGAAGCCTTGCCAGGTGGCGAGTGGAGTGAGAAGCGCGGATGCGCTTCTCCTCCCCGAACCGTACGTGCACCTTTCAGCGCATACGGCTCTCTATTCAAGCTTGGCCCATGGCCATAGCAACGTCATGATAGTGCGACGTGACGGTACTGCGGTCTTCAAGCCGGAAGATGTATGGATTTTCMTCCGGATTACGCCACCGGAATTGCGCCTTGGGGCTTGAGAC